>JAYKHF010000205.1:0-11963 GCA_035285305.1 Leptolyngbya sp. | reverse complement strand
CCTACCGCATTCGGGCCATGTAGGGGTCAGGTCTCCTGACCCTTTGACAGATACGGGTTCTAGCTAGTTTTGTCAGTCAACCAGCCGTAAACAACACGTTCGGGCTGAGCGGTGAGCGGTGAGCCTGTCGAACCGCCGAACCGTCGAAGCCCTAGTTCTTAGTCTGGACACTGCACTAGGGTTCCACCTGGCGAAAATAGAGTGCGGCGGCAATGATTAAGCTGAGTAAGGCCAGCGGCACCCAGAACGCATTTCCGGTCATCATGGGGCTAGCCTCCGGTTTGTTGACGTCGTGGTCTTCCCTATGACTGTATCCGAACGCCTC
Source organism: Leptolyngbya sp. (assembly GCA_035285305.1). Classification (GTDB taxonomy): domain Bacteria; phylum Cyanobacteriota; class Cyanobacteriia; order Phormidesmidales; family Phormidesmidaceae; genus Nodosilinea. The sequence continues at coordinate 11,638 of JAYKHF010000205.1, read as the reverse complement.
ACCTTTTTGCAGGAGCGTACCCCGCTGGGGTTGTTGCCCCCGGCGACCTTAGCCCAAATAGCCCGCTGTATCCAGGTGATCCATGCCCCGGCCCAGCGGTTGATCCTAGAAGCTGATCAGCCACCGGAGGGACTCTATTTGCTGTGGCAGGGCAAGGCAGGAACCCTGGAAACCGGGCTGGGGGGCGTGAGCTTTTTGCCCGGATCGGTGCTGAATCTGGAGGCGCTGCTGCTGAATCAGCCCGTGGCGCAAAGCATTCAAACCCTCACCGACAGCACCCTCTGGTTTATCGGACGAGACCAATTTCAGCAGACCGTCCAGGACTATCCCGATATTTTGCAAACCTTCACCCGACAGCTATTGGAGTCGGTGCGACGGCTCTCCTTTCAGTTCAGCTATGAACAGGAGCGACAGGCGATTTTACGGCCCTATCTGGTGACGCGGGCCAGTCGGGGGGTCGTCGGTCGCAGTCGCTATGCCGATCGGCTGCGGGGCCAACTGCGGGAGGCGGCGGCGGATCGGCAACCGGTGCTCATTTTTGGCGAGCCGGGGCTGGAGAAGGATAACCTCGCTGCCCTGGTTCACTTCGGATCGAACCAGCGACGCACCCCCATGGTGCAGGTAGACTGTGGCCAACTTCAGGCCAGTGGAGCCGATTTGTTTGGCCGTGCTGGGGGCAAGCCCGGTCTGTTGGCGGCGTTGGGAGAGGGCACCCTGGTCCTCAGTAATCCGGGGGAGTTGGACGCCGACCTGCGGGCACCCCTAGCGCGGCTGATTCAGACGGGGCAGTACCAGCCGGTGAGCCGGGGAGGGGAACGGGTGCCCTCCCAGACCGCTAGCGCCCGCATTATCCTCATTTCAGAGCAGGCCGTCGCCGACCTGGATAGCCTCGTCGTCCACCGGATTAAGGTGCCGCCCCTACGGGTTCGCAAGGCCGACATCGATGACTGGGTGAACTACTACTTGGCCCTGTGGTGTCGTCGTCGTCGCCAAACCCGGATTACCCTGGCCCCCGAAGCCCTACGGCGGCTCCAATCCTACGATTTTCCCAACAACCTGCGCGAACTCAAAAGCTTGGTGGAACGGGCCGCCTCCCAGCGGGTCTCGGGCGACACCCTCACCGAAGAACTGATCTGGCCCAACCAAGGGAAAAAGCGACTGCTGCGGCTGAATCTGCTGAACCGCTACCCCGGGCTGCGGCGATTTCTGCGCAGTCCCTGGTGGCCCAACCGCATCAACTACGGCCTCACCCTCACCCTCTTTGCGGTGGTGGTGGGCCTCCTGTTCCTTGGCCCCCAGGCGCGACAGCAGAACGTGGCCCTAACCCTGTTCTGGGCGGGGTGGTGGCCGCTGATTTTGATCGGGTTCCCCTTGGTGGGGCGGCTCTGGTGCTCGGTATGCCCGTTCATGATCTACGGCGAAGTCACCCAAATGCTGACCCAGCGGTGGTTCCCAGGTTTGAGTAAGCGCTGGCCCCGACAGGCCGCCGATCGTTGGGGTGGCTGGTTTATGTTCGGCCTCTTTGCCCTCATCCTGGTCTGGGAAGAGGTCTGGAATTTGGAGGACACCGCCTATCTCTCCGCCTGTCTGCTGCTGCTGATTACCGCTGGGGCCGTTATTTTCTCCGCCCTGTTTGAACGCCGCTTTTGGTGTCGCTACCTCTGCCCCATTGGCGGCATGAACGGCCTGTTTGCCAAGCTCTCCATGACGGAACTTCGCGCCCAGCAGGGCATTTGTTCGGCAGAATGCACCACCTACCAATGCTACAAGGGTGGCCCCGCCAAGGGAGAAGGCCAGGAGACCCTGGGCTGCCCCCTCTATTCCCACCCGGCCCAACTGGAGGACAACCGCGACTGTGTGCTCTGCATGACCTGCCTGAAGGCCTGTCCCCACCGTTCCGTCGAATTCAACCTGCGTCCTCCGGGGATTGAACTCTGGACGACCCACCAACCCCGTGCCTACGAAGTCGCCCTGATGTTTTTGCTGTTGGGGGCTGTCTACCTGCACCGTATCCCGGAAATCCAGGCCCAGTGGGGCATTGCCCTGCCGGTGGGTGGCCTGGTCGGACATGGGCTTGTGTCGATGATTCTGCTGGCGCTGCCCGCCGGACTGCCGCTCATGCTAGAGGCGCTGTACCGCCTGTTGCGGTGGCGCTATCCCACCCTAGCGGCTCGATCCTTTGTCAAACTCGCCTACGGCTATCTGCCCCTGGTTTGGGCCGCAAACTTGGCCCACTACCTGCGTTTGGGCCTGCTGGAGGGCGGACGCATCCTCCCCACCCTAGGGGAAACCCTGGGCTTTGCTGACCTTCCCTGGCCCTTTTGGGTGGCCGATCCCGCCGTGGTGGCCTTTCTTCAAGGGGCTACCCTGCTGCTGGGGATCGTCCTATCCCTGGGGCTGACGGGCAAACTCTATCGTCAGGCAGGGCTGTCTCGCTGGGGCCAGCAGGCCTGCACCCTAATCTACGGTGTCAGTTTGTGGGGGCTGATCGTCGGGCGCTAACGTTCTGCTGTGAGCCCTAGGCAGGTTGACTCCGGCGGGCTGTTCCCCTTGGAAATCCGGCCAAAGCCCTGGCTAAAATACACTACCGCTAACATGAAAACGCTGGGTTAAGGCGTTCGGTTCACGAAGGGAGCATGGCATGGATACCGATCCTAGGCCGCCTAAAGATATCTACGACTGTTTACAGCAGATCCCACGGCAGCGGGTAAGCGACGGGGCGATGGTGCCGTTGCTCAGCGGTTGCGAGGGAGCAACCTATACCCTGGTGATGGTGCTGCCGCAGTTAGGGGACTTTGACAGCCTGGAATATGCCTGGTGGGTGCGGCGGGGCTGGGATGATCTCGCGGCGAAGCAGGTGGCGGTGCGGGCCATCGGCATTGGTAATCGTGCCTCTGGTCAAGCCTTTTGCCAGTTCACCGGGTTCCCAGCCCATCAGCTTTGGGTGGATCCCACCGCCGAGCTTCACCGTCAGTTGGATCTCTATGGGGGGCTGGAGATCGCTATTCCGGGGCTTTCGCCGGGGCAGCGGGCCTGGGTGAACCTGATGCTGATGTGTGCGGGCGTGGCCAGTCCGGGCACCCTGGCGGAGGTCTTTCGGGGGTATCGCGGCGATCGCAACGCCCCCCAGTTAATTGGCGATGACGAGGTGATTCAAGCCCCACCCCTGCCCCCCCTGCGAGGTCGGTTCTTCCGGTGGGCTGGGGGCGATGGGTTTCAGCGCCCCTTTGAACTAGCCACCCTACGGCTACGCAACATGGCCGAAGTGTTAGGTAAGTGGAGAACCTACGTCCCCGACGCGACTTACCTCACCCAGCGGGGCGGTACATTTGTGTTCGACGCGAACGCTGCCCTGGTGTACACCCACCGCGATCGCGGCATTTTAGACTTTGCCGAGTTCAAGAGCGATCCCCTTTCCTTTCTATCCCAGCTTCCCTAGCGACCCTGGGCATTCTAAGCCACCCTCCAGGTCAGCAAAAAACGGTGGCAGGCATCCCCACCACCGCTAACCATCACTCTAGATCTTCGTACCGGACGATTTGTCCCATCACTACCATGGGGTCGGAAAACCCTAGCCGCCTATCAGGGGTTTCCCTGACCGGGCTACAGCCTTAGAGGCGATCCTCTGAGGGGATTACCCAATGGGTGCCGCCCCCCTGCCGCCGCCCTGGGAACTCATCGCGGCTGTTGGCGCTGGCTACCGAGGCAAGACCAAAGGCTTGAACGGCTAGGATGACCCCTAGGGACAACAGGCCAAGGGTGATCAGGAATGGCTGGGACTGGAATAAGCTGGGTGTTAAGTTCTTCATTCCTTCATAATCGTCACAGGTTCAAGTGGCTTCACCCCGTTGTGATCGCGGCTTGACTGTAGACGCTCCCTAAAAAACAGTATTTAGATCTTGATGCTTTTATTAACGCCGATGGAGGGGATGGCTGGCGACAGGAGAGATACGGAAATTTTTTCTGAGAGAATCCACAAATTTTCAGGCCATATCCGGGGAAAAGACGTAATTTTTCGGTAAAGCTTTCTGAAAAAAGCGTGATGAGGTCACGGTAGACCGTATTTATCCGATTCATCAAGATAAAGTAACGATGAAGCCTGTGTGGTTATACGGACATTCCCATCACCTGATCCAGCAGCCAAGCATACCAGTGCTCTAATCCATCCCTTGAGGTGGCCGATACCGGAAAGACCTGGATATCGGGGTTCACCTGACGGGCATAGGCGATGCAGCGATCCACATCGAAGCTGACGTAGGGTAACAAGTCAATTTTATTCAGCAGCATAATTTGGCTAGCCCGGAACATGTGGGGATACTTGAGGGGTTTATCATCCCCCTCGGTGACGGAAAGAATGGCCACCTTGGCCCGCTCCCCTAGGTCGAATAGGGCGGGGCAAACCAAGTTACCCACATTTTCAATCATGAGCACGGAGTGGGCTGGCGGTTGTAGGGTTTGCACCCCCCGCCGCACCATCTCGGCCTCTAGGTGGCAGCCGGTGCCCGTGTTGACCTGAACCACGGCGCAACCCGTCGCCCGAATTCGCTCCGCATCGTGGAGGGTGGCCTGGTCTCCTTCAATCACCGTAAACATCAGCCGATCCCGCAGGTCGTTGATGGTTTGGGTCAAGAGCGTTGTTTTGCCAGCCCCCGGAGAACTGACGAGGTTCAAGGCCAGCACCTCCCGGCCCTCAAACCAGCCCCGGTTTTGGGCCGCAATCAGGTCATTTTTGGCCAAAACATTGATTTCTAGGGCATGGAGAGACCGTGGGGCCGTGGGCTGGCCGTGGCCCTGGGCGGTCTGAGGATGGGCCGGATCGCCGGGGGAGGGAGCTAGGGGGTCGGTTGGGGCCACCCTGGGGGGATGGCTAGGGTGGGAGTGTTCGTGAACAGCCTGGTGATCGTGGCGGTGTGTGAGGGTTTGGCCGTTGGGCAGCGGGTGAGTATGTTCAAGGCTGGGATCGGCCAGGGGGGTTGTCTCCCCGGTGGCGAGGTTGGTGAGGGTAGGGTCAGCCCCGTCGGAACAACCACAGGTTACGCACATGGCACGGTCTCCATAGAAAGAATCACCAGTCCTTGTCCGGCAATGATATCGATAGCTAGACTATCGCACTGGTCACAGATACCGTAGGGCACCTCCAAGGGCATTTCATGGCCACAGTTTCGGCACATCCCCCGCCCTGGTACGGTGAGAATGGCCAACTTGGCCCCGGCCAAGGGGGTGTTTGGGGTACAGGCTTCAAAGCAAAACTGAATGGAATCGGGCAAAATCGCTGAAAGTTCACCAATTTCCAGCGTAATTTGCCGAACCGCAGCCCCCTGGGCCGCTTCCACCACGGTGTCGATGATGGTTTGGGTAATACTGAGTTCGTGCATAGGCTCGTTCGCCGACGGTGATGTTCAACAGGGTGGTCTCGCTTCATGGTCTCGCTTCATGGTCTCGCTGCTGTCCCCACCGGGGTGTCGTGACGGCGAGAGTCTATGGCTCCTCTAGATACCGCCCAGGGTTGGCCACTCCTATGATTTGATAAGATCAAGCATCAATCGTTAAACCTCCCTTAACCCTGATCTCCTGCCCTCGCCTCCCGCCACCGACCCTATCACCCTACACCTGCAATGACCTTCCCCACCGAAGCCTTGGCCTATGCTGATGAATCCACTGTAGCGCAGGGGATTCAGCCAGACCGCCCCGATAAGCCTGAAGAAGCCTGCGGCATTTTTGGTCTCTATGCCCCCGGGGAAGACGTGGCTCGGCTGGCCTATTTTGGTCTGTTTGCCCTCCAGCATCGGGGGCAAGAGTCGGCGGGTATTGCCACCTTTGACGGCGCTAAGAGCCACTGCCATAAGCACATGGGCTTGGTCTCCCAGGTGTTTGACGACCACATTCTAAAGGATCTGTCGGGGCAGATTGCCGTCGGCCACACCCGCTACTCCACGACAGGGTCGAGCCATGTGTGCAACGCCCAGCCCGCCATTGTGCCCACCCGCATGGGGAATTTGGCCCTGGCCCACAATGGCAACCTGGTCAACGCCGCTGACCTGCGGGTGGAACTGCTGGATCGCAACCACGACCTGATGACCACCACCGATTCAGAGATGATTGCCTTTGCCCTGGCGGAGGCCGTGAACGATGGGCTGGGTTGGGTGGAGGCGGCGGCCAAAGCCTTCAACCGCTGCCAGGGAGCCTTTAGCCTCACTATCGCCACCCCCGATGGCATTCTCGGAGCCCGGGATCACCAGGGCATTCGGCCCCTAGTGCTCGGTGTCCTGGGCCATGACATTCCCGCCGAGGGGAGTCCTGCCCCCTACGTGCTGGCGTCAGAAACCTGCGCCCTAGACATCATTGGAGCCACCTACGTGCGGGATATTCTGCCCGGAGAACTGGTATGGATCACCGATCAGGGCCTTCGCTCCGTGCAGTGGGCCGAGGCCACCCAGCGCAAACTCTGCGTGTTTGAAATGATTTATTTCTCCCGTCCTGACAGCATCGTCAATGGCGAGAGCCTCTACAGCTATCGGCGGCGGCTGGGGCACCAACTGGCGAAGGAATCCCCCGCCGATGTGGATTTAATCATGGCGGTGCCCGACTCCGGCGTTCCAGCCGCCATTGGCTTTTCCCAACAGTCGGGCATTCCCTACGCCGAAGGGCTGATCAAAAACCGCTACGTGGGGCGCACCTTCATCCAGCCCACCCAGTCGATGCGGGAGGTGGGCATTCGCATGAAGCTGAACCCCCTGCGGGATGTGCTGGAGGGTAAGCGGGTGTTAATCGTGGATGATTCCATTGTGCGGGGTACCACCAGCCGCAAAATTGTGCAGGCCCTGCGCGATGCCGGAGCCACGGAAGTTCACATGCGGATTTCCTCGCCCCCGGTCACCCATCCCTGTTTCTACGGCATTGACACCGATAGTCAGGATCAGCTGATCGCCGCCACGAAATCCACCGCCGACATTGCAAAACAAATTGAGGTAGACTCCCTCGCCTACCTGAGCTGGGAAGGAATGCTGGCCACCACCTACCAGGAGCCAGGTAGCTTCTGTTCGGCCTGCTTTACCGGAGACTATCCGGTGGAGATCCCAGAGCCCTTTAAGCGATCTAAGCTGAAGTTTGAAGCGAAGCAGCCCGTCATGCCCTAGTCAAGGCGTAGGATAGGGAATGTCCAGCCTAGGCCCATCCCCCAATCCCCATTCAACCGCTTGTCCCAGCCCCAAAACCCGAGCCCTAGCCCGGTTCGGGTGTGCTGGCTCCCCTCACGCTTGTTCCTATCTATCCCTCAAAGCCGACCGTGGAAGAACAACAAACCTCCTCAGATGTGATTACTCTGCTCTCCAGCCGCGAGTTGGAGAAAATGCGCAAGGCCTGCCAAATGGCCGCGCAACTGCTGGATTACCTCACCCCCTATGTCAAGCCAGGAGTCAGCACCCTGGAACTGAACGACCTGGCCGAAGCCTGGACTAAGCAACGAGGGGCGATCAGCGCTCCCCTGGGCTATGAGGGTACGGTGATGCCCTTTCCCAAGTCCATCTGCACCAGCGTCAATGAGGTGATTTGCCACGGCATCCCTAGGGCCGACGAAATTCTGCGGGAGGGCGATATCGTCAACATCGATGTCACCCCCATCGTGGATGGCTACCACGGCGATACCTCCCGCACCTTCCTGGTGGGAAATGTAGCGCCCAAGGTGCGTAAGCTGGTGGAGGTGACGGAAGAGTGCATGTGGCGGGGCATTCGCGAGGTGAAGCCCGGTGCCCGCATTGGCGATATTGGGGCCGCCATTCAGGCCTATGCCGAAGCAGAGGGCTTCTCGGTGGTGCGAGATTTTGTCGGCCATGGCGTCCACCGCATTTTCCACACGGCTCCCCAGGTGCCCCACTACGGCGTGCGCGGCAAGGGCAAGAAGCTCCGCCCCGGCATGGTGTTCACCATCGAACCCATGATCAACATCGGATCCCATGAAGCGGAAATTATGGCCGATGGCTGGACAGCCCTCACGGTGGATCGCCAACTTTCTGCCCAGTTTGAGCACACCGTCGCCGTCACCCCAACGGGCGTTGAAGTGCTGACCCTCTCCCCGGCCAAGGTGCTTGCCTAGGGGATGCCCCCTCTGGTCTGGAAGCAAGGGTCAGGGCCTTAATCAATCAGGCCTTAATCAATCAGGTGGATGCGGCCCGCTTTGACTAGGTCGAACACCTGGTTAATTTGGTAGCGTTCCTCATTGGAGAGGACGCTGCTCAGCAGGGCCGCTGATAATTTGAGATGGTTGCGGCGCTTCAAGATCCCGTGGCGCATGGCCTCAGACAGGTAGCGTTCAATATCTTGCGGCGAATGACGAGGGGTGGATGATGCCATAACGAGATTGCCCCTGGGCGGAGATAGGAAGAGGGTTGCTTGACCGAATCCCGGAGACCACGGTGCAAAGGTGGGCTTCGTTTAACCCGGTGTGGTATCACGAGCTACGGGATCGTAGTCCTAAGATACCCAGCTCAGGCCCGGGAGAAACATAAAATACTCCGGCATCAGGTAAAATTCACCGAAATACTTGGGGATAGCCCGGGCAGACTTAGAATCGGTGTCATGGCTACCCCTCCTGTCTGTCCTGGGAGGGATAGGCCCGCAACCGCAGATGAACCTCGACTGTCCACCGTCCTACCCCGGGTTGCCCCCATGGATTCCCTCGATACGATTCACCTAACGGGCATTCGTGCCTATGGCTATACCGGAGCCCTGCCGGAGGAAACCGTTCTGGGGCAGTGGTTTCAGGCCGATATCACCCTCTACCTCGATCTATCCCTGCCCTGCCAGAGTGATGATCTGCCCGACACCCATAACTACTGCACAGTAGTGGATCAAACCCAGCGCATCATCCGCGAGCGGCGGTTTGCCCTGATTGAGCGACTGGCGGGGGAAATTGCCCAGATGACCCTCGCCACGGATGATCGACTACGCCGGGTGCGGGTGAAACTAACCAAGCCCACGCCGCCCATTCCCGACTTTAGCGGTGAGGTGGCGGTGGAGATCACCCGCGATAGAATGCAAGCATAACCACCGTTGCGACTCACCTAGCACACCCATGGCCGCCCCCCATCCCCTGCGTGACGAGATTGCCCGAATGCCCGATTGGCTGCGCCGCCCCGTAGGCAAGGCCAGCCAAATTTCCACCGTGCAGCGGATTATTAAACAGCGCCAAATCCACACCATTTGCGAAGAAGGCCGTTGCCCCAACCGGGGAGAATGCTACGCCAACCGCACCGCCACCTTTTTGCTGATGGGGGCGGTCTGCACAAGGGCCTGCGCCTTTTGCCAGGTGGATAAGGGCCATGCCCCCATGGCCCTCGACCCCCAGGAACCGGAGAAGGTGGCGGAGTCCGTGCGGCTCCTGGGGCTGCGCTACGTGGTGCTCACCTCCGTGGCGCGGGATGACCTGCCTGACCACGGAGCCAGTTGGTTTGTGCGGGTGATGGATACCATTCGCCAGGTGAACCCCGGCACGGAGATCGAGGTGCTCACCCCCGACTTTTGGGGCGGTCTCGGGGGCGAAACGGCCCAGGCGGATCGGGTACGCACGGTGGTTGCAGCCCAGCCCGCCTGCTATAACCACAACCTGGAAACCGTGAGGCGGCTGCAAGGCCCGGTGCGGCGAGGGGCGAAATACGACCGTTCCCTGCGGGTGCTGGCGCTGGTCAAGGAGGCCAATCCGGCCCTTCCCACGAAGTCGGGCCTGATGGTGGGCCATGGCGAAACCGAAACCGAGCTGATCGAAGCCCTGGCTGACCTGAGGCAAGTGGGCTGCGACCGTCTCACCCTGGGGCAATATCTGCGCCCCTCCCTCGACCACCGCCCCGTCGAACGCTACTGGACGCCGGAGGAGTTCGACCGCTTGGGCGACATCGCCCGCGAGATGGGGTTTGCCCATGTTCGATCTGGCCCCCTAGTGCGCAGTTCTTACCACGCTGGAGAACGTCCCTGACCATGGATTTTGACACCGCCTATCAGTTTGTGCTTCAGCAAACCCTGGCCCCTAGCGATGATCCGCGAGAGACCTTTATTACCTGTTTGCGCCAGGGGAGGCCCCCGGTGCCGGGACAGGTGACCTCGCTGCTGCTGGCCCTGAAGGTTCTCGGTGAAGCCCTCAGGGATGAGCCTGCCCTCGACCGTCCCCTGTTGAGGGCGCTGCTGGTCTTGATTGACGATAGCGGATCCCTCTATCGCCAAGGGATCACCACAGGCGTCCTGTGGCCTCCGCTGCTGGCGGATGATTTAAACCGCCTCCGTCAGGCGGCTCGATCCATCCTCACGGGGCCGATGGCCTAGGGCTGGCGAATGATCTCGGCCTGTGTTCTCGTTTTTGCCCGTTACCCCGTGCCGGGGCAGGCCAAGACCCGCCTGATCCCCGCCCTAGGGCCTGAGGGCGCGGCGCAGTTGTACCGGCACTTGGCAGAACGATCCATCGCCCAGGTGCGAGCCATTACGCCTGCGGTGGCCATCGCCCTGTGGTATAGCGGCGCGTCGGCCCCGGTGATGCGCACCTGGTTGGGCGACGACCTGATCTACTGCCCCCAACCGCCGGGAGACCTGGGCCAACGCCTAACCGCCGCCCTGGATTGGGCCTTTGACCAGGGCTATGCCTCGGCCCTCGTGGTGGGCACCGATTGCCCCGACCTAGATACGGCCATTCTCACCCAGGGGTTGGAGGCCTTGGCCCGGGGATCCGATTGTGTCCTGGGGCCAGCCCAGGACGGGGGCTATTACCTGCTGGGGCTGAGAAGTCCCCAGCCCGCCCTGTTCCAGGGCATTGCCTGGAGTACGGAGGTTGTCTTGGCCCAAACCGTGGCCCAGGCCCAACGGCTAGGGCTGACCCCCACCTATCTGCCCACCCTCATCGATATGGATACCCCAGAGGACTTGGCTCATCTGCCTCCCACCCTCCGTCCCGCTGGTTTCTAAATTCCCATGGTTTCTAAATTCCCACGCCCTGTCTGATGTCCAGCATCCCCATCCAGCTTTCGATTATTATCCCCACCCTCAACGAAGGGCAGACCCTAGGACGTACCCTCGATCACCTGCCCCGGAGGTCTGCCCTAGAGGTGATTGTGGCTGATGGCGGCAGCACCGACGACACCTGTGCCCTTGCCCAGGCCAAAGGGGCGCGAGTGGTGGTGACGCGGGGTGGGCGAGGGGCACAACTGAACCAGGGAGCCGCCGTCGCCCAGGGGAGTGTCTTGCTATTTCTCCATGCCGATACCCAACTCCCAGCCCAGGTGGCGGATCTCATCGCCCCGGCCCTCGCCCAACCGGGGGTGGTGGCCGGGGCCTTTGACCTCGCCATCGATGGCCCTGGCTGGGGGCTGCGTTGGGTGGAATGGGGAGTGAAGTGGCGATCCCGCTGGTTGAGATGGCCCTACGGTGATCAGGCCCTCTTTCTCACCGCTGACCGGTTTCGCCACATGGGTGGCTTTGCCTCCCTGCCAATCATGGAGGACTTTGACCTGGTTCAGCGCCTCAACCGCCAGGGCCGAATTGCCATTGTGCCCGTGCCCGTCCTCACCTCCAGCCGTCGCTGGCAGCGTTTAGGGGTATGGCGCACCACCCTCGCCAACCAGGGCATGGTCTTGGGCTATCTGCTGGGCTGCGATGGGCA
>JAYKHF010000204.1:0-12115 GCA_035285305.1 Leptolyngbya sp. | reverse complement strand
GTTAACTGACAAAACTTGCCAGAACCCAGATTTGTCAAAGGGTCAGGAGACCTGACCCCTACATGGCCCGAATGCGGTAGGGGCGCGGTTTCCGCGCCCGGTGCAGAATCTTTTGTCAGCCAACCAGGGGAGAGGGACTTTGAGTATTTTCTAGCTCCCCTCTCCCGGTCGGGAGAGGGGCTGGGGGTAAGGGCTGCGGGGTCTTTGCGATCCACTGAGCCTGGGCAGACAATGAGGGCAAAATTGCTCGTTTTTAGCCTGAGAAAATGTCGAATGTGCTCTCCGCACCGCTGTGAATTGAGTCTTGGAGTGGACAATTTCGGGGGTAGTACTTTATGCTTCATATATCAACCCTATAGGTTTTTCATCCTTTGAAGGCTCTAAAAGGCTCAGACCTTGAGTGTTTCAGGCTGGAAAGCCAGGGCACGCATAACCGTTTAGCGTGCATCCACCGATTTTGATAGGTGTTCCAAAAGGGGACTCCTTTTGGTGCCCAGAGATAACCCAGAACATCTGATGTTCTGGGCATTCATGGCTGGGTTTGTAGTGACTGGAGGGCTGCGAATCGCAGCAAAAATCACTTTTGAAAGCCGATTATCCATTGGTATTGGCAACGGATTTGGATGGTACCTTTTTGGGAGGAACAGACCAAATGCGGGCCGAGTTCTACCAGTACTTGCAAGGGATACGTGATCGCATATTGCTGATCTTTGTAACAGGGCGAGACCTAGGCTTTATCGATCAGCTCTGTGAAAATCCACAGTTTCCCCGACCGGATTACATCATTGGCGATGTGGGCACCACCATTGTCCATGGCGAAACCTTCGAGCCCTTGCACGAGGTGCAAACCTGGGTGGCGGATCGCTGGAACAATGCCAATGATCGCATCAAGGCCATGCTGGCCAACGAACCGGGCCTAACCCTACAACCCGTTGCCACCGAGCGGCGGGTGTCGTACTACTACAACCCGGCAGAACTCCAGCCCAGCACCGTACAAAAAGTGGTGGAGGCTGGGTTTGACTGCATCTTGTCGGCGGATATTTACTTCGACGTCATGCCCAAGGGGATTGCCAAAGGGCCCACGCTACTCAGGCTGATGGAGGTGTTGCAACTTGACCGAGAGGCCGTGATTCCGGCGGGCGACACCCTGAATGATCTGTCTTTGTTTGAAACCGGACTGAAGGCGATCGCCGTGGGCAATTCCGAGCCCAAACTCGTCGAAAAAATCCAGACCATGGACAACGTCTACCACAGCCCCCACCCCGGCGTTGCTGGGATTTGGGACGGCATCAACGTTTATGGCAAGCATCAGGAGTTAGCCGTATGAAATCATCCCTCGTCATCCTCTACCATCGCGAACCCTACGACGAAGTCGTCGAAAACGGTAAAACCTACTATCGCCCGAAGAAAAGCCCCAACGGCATCGTCCCCACCCTGAAAAGCTTTTTTGCCAGCGTCAACCAGGGCACCTGGATAGCCTGGAAACAGGTGACCGCCAAGCAAAAGGAGAACTTTCAGCAGCGGGTCTCCATCGAAGGCGAAGCTAACTATTCCGTGCGGCGGTTGCCCCTCACCGCCGATCAGGTCAAGCACTTTTATCACATCACCTCGAAGGAGGCCTTTTGGCCCATTCTTCACTCCTTTCCCTATCACTTCACCTACGAGTCCTCCGACTGGGACAACTTTCAGACCATTAACCGCCTGTTTGCCGAAGCTGCCTGTGAAGAAGCCAGCGACGATGCCTTAATTTGGGTCCATGACTACAACCTGTGGCTAGCCCCCTACTACATTCGTCAGCTCAAGCCCAAGGCTCGCATTGCCTTCTTCCACCACACTCCCTTCCCCTCCGTAGACATTTTCAATATTCTGCCTTGGCGGGAGGCGATCACAGACAGCTTGCTCTGCTGTGACATTGTTGGGTTCCACATTCCCCGCTATTCTGAAAACTTCGTCAACGTGGCCCGCAGCCTCCGAGAAGTGGAGGTGGTGCAAAAAAGCGCGGTGCCCGCGCACATTACCCCGGTGGGCACCGCCCTAGCAGAACCGGAAATGACGACCCAACTGCGCTACAAGGGGCAATTGGTGAAGGTGGATGCCTTTCCGGTGGGCACCAACCCCAAGCAAATTTTGGCCGCCATCCACCACCCCGATACGGAGAAACGACTCGCCGAAATTCAAGCGCAATTGCACGGGCGCAAACTCTTTATTGCCGCCGGACGGGTTGACTACGTCAAGGGCAACCGCGAAATGCTAGAAGCCTATGGTCGGCTGCTAGAGCGGCGGCCAGAACTGCACGGCAAGGTGGTCTTTGTGATGACCTGTGTCACCCCCGCCACGGGGATGCGCGTCTATAAAACGGCCCAGAGTCAAATTGAACAGTTGGCCGGGAAAATCAATGGTCGGTTTGCCCAGCTAGACTGGACGCCCATTCACCTGTTTACCCAGCCCCTCTCCTTTGCCGACTTGATCAGCTACTACCGCGCCGCCGATGTCTGCTGGACAACCCCGCTGCGGGATGGCCTCAACCTCGTTGCCAAGGAATACATCGTGGCGCAGGAGGGCAACGCCGGAGCGCTGGTGCTGTCTGAGTTTGTCGGGGCGGCGGTGGAACTCCCCGAAGCCATTTTGACCAACCCCTACTCGATGGATCGCATGGATGAGGCCATTGACCTGGCCCTAGACATGCCGGAGGAGGAGAAAAAGGAACGCATGGCCAAAATGTATAAGACCGTTACCACCTACGACGTTGAACATTGGGCCAACCGACTGCTGCAACTATTTAAACAGTCCCAAAATATCGGGGCCGATACCCGCACCCCGGTGTCTGGTGTGGGTTTGCCCAGCGACCACTAAGGCTCCGGCAAGGGGCTAATGGTCTTTGGATCGGTGGCCCTTGAAACGATCCAGGCCAGTGTGACGGGCCATGCACCGTACCGCCCAGGGCCGGATTATGATCGGGGATAGTTCAATGGGCGGGAATAGCCCACCCTGCCCCCTAGGGCGGCAGGGTTTCCCAATCGCCTCCTTGACCTTTTTCTAACCCCAATTCTGTTCTCACCTCAGTTCTATGACGGCTACTTCTCCTGTGACGGCCCCCGCCCCCCAGTCTACCGACACTGCGGCCATGACCATTCTAGGCACTGGAGCCTGGGGATCGGCCCTGGCCACCCTGGCAGAGATGAGCGGCCACCGGGTGAAAACCTGGTCTCGCCGGGGGCCAGAGTCCCTGGCGGACGCGGTGGCCGGAGCCGAGGTGATTGTCATTGCCATTTCCATGAAAGGGGTGCCCGAAATCGCCCAGCGGCTCCAGGGGGTCAAGATCGCGAAGTCGGCCATTTTGGTGAGCGCCACCAAGGGCTTAGATCCCGAGACCCTGCGGACGCCGTCTCAAATTTTGCAGGATGCCTTTCCCCACCACCCAATTGCGGTGCTATCAGGGCCAAATTTATCTAAGGAAATTGAGCAGGGCAAGCCTGCGGCGACGGTCGTCGCCAGCGAAGATGCGGTGGCCGCCGCAACGGTGCAACAACAGTTTGCCTCTGAAAATTTCCGCGTCTATACCAATGCGGATCGGCTGGGTACAGAACTGGGCGGCACCCTCAAGAACGTGATTGCCATCGCCGTCGGGGTTTGCGATGGCCTCAATTTGGGCAACAACGCCCGCGCTGCACTGGTGACGCGGGCTCTACCCGAGATCATTCGCGTGGGCACCCGCCTGGGGGGCCAAGCCGAAACCTTTTTTGGTCTATCTGGGTTAGGCGATTTGCTGGCCACCTGCACCAGCCCCCTGAGCCGCAACTATCAGGTGGGCTACCAACTCGCCCAGGGCAAGTCTCTAGAGCAAATTTTGCTTGACCTCAACAGCACCGCTGAGGGCGTCAACACCGCCAACGTTTTAATCCGGCTGGCCAATCAAGAGCAGATTCCAGTTCCCATTTCCCGCCAGGTGTTTCGGCTGCTCAATGGCAAGATTACCCCCCAAGAGGCGGTCGAAGCCCTCATGGAGCGAGACTTAAAATCTGAAAACGATGACGACCTGATCTAGGTTTGGTTGACGGACAAAACGGGCTAGAACCCCTATTCGTCGAAGGGGCAGGAGACCTGCCCCCTACGGGGAACCCACGCCGAACGTACCCGAGGACAACATTGCCCTTAAGTCAGGGAATAGTGACAAGAAAAGGTAAAAAGGGTGACGTGCTGGGAACGAGGGTCGGTGGTGGCAGGGGGCTTGTGCCTAGGCCGATGTGGGGTTCCTGGACCGGTGACGGTACCCAGAACGGGCGTTAGGGATTGCCAACATCACCCTTGCACTGGCAAAACAGGGGTCTACAATATAACGTTGGCTTTGGTTTTGGCCCGTTTGTCAATCCTGCGGTTTCCGGTCTGCATGGCCGCGACCTACGCCTTTGGTCTGTGGAAACCTGTGGCTGCTTGTTCCCCGTTCTCGTTCATCATCAACCCCTATGACTTCCGATCTGCGCTTTCTGATGTGTTCGCCTCAGTTTTACGAAGTGGACTATGTGATTAATCCCTGGATGGAGGGCAACGTCCACAAATCTTCCCTGGAACGCGCCCAGGAGCAGTGGCAGGGGTTATACCAAAAAATCTCCGAGCGGGCCAATGTGGATTTGGTGGAGCCGCAACCGGGTTGGCCGGACATGGTATTCACCGCCAATGCAGGGCTGATTTTGGGCGATCAGGTGGTGCTGAGCCGCTTCCTCCACCCCGAACGCCAGGGCGAGGAACCGTTCTTTAAGGAATGGTTCGAGGCCCAGGGGCATACCGTCCATGTGCTCCCTGCCGACCTCCCCTTTGAGGGGGCTGGCGATGCCCTGCTTGATCGCGAAGGTCGCTGGCTGTGGGCGGGCTATGGCTTCCGCACCGAGTTGGATTCCCACACCCTGGTGGCGGAATGGCTGGGCATCGAAGTGCTGTCCCTCCACCTCATGGACGAGCGTTTCTATCACCTCGATACCTGCTTCTGCCCCCTCACCGGCGGCTATTTACTGTACTATCCCCCGGCCTTCGACTCCTACTCCAACCGCTTGATCGAAATGCGGGTGCCCGCCGAAAAGCGCATCGCCATCAGCGAACCCGACGCCGTCAATTTTGCCTGTAACTCCGTCAACATCGGCCAGACGGTGATCATGAACCAGGCCAGCGACGACCTCAAGGCTCGACTGGCGGCGGCGGGCTTTGAGGTGGTCGAAACCCCCCTGACCGAATTTCTAAAAGCTGGCGGTGCGGCCAAATGCCTCACCCTGCGCGTTAACGAGCCCGTTCACCCCGAACCCACGGGGGAAAGTGGCATCATCTCCCGCACCATTACCATGACCGGGCACCTGCTCGATTCTGGCCTGGTCAACCGGGCGCTGGATCGAGTGGTGGAAGGGGGCGGCAGTTTCCAAGTGCTCAAGTTTGACCTGGGCACCCAGCGCCAAAGCACCTCCACCGCCGACATCCGCGTCTCCGCCCCCAGCCAGGAGGTGATGGATGAGATCATGGCCCAACTCATCGATCTCGGGGCCGTCGCGCCACCGGAGGACGAGAGTGATGCCCGCCTGGTCGCCATCACCCAGGCCGGAGTGGCCCCCGATGATTTCTATAGCTCCACGATTTATCCCACCGAGGTGCGCATCTGTGGCCAGTGGGTGCGGGTGCAAAACCAGCGCATGGACGGGGTGATTGTGGTTCACTGTGTGCCCCAGCCCAGCGCCGTTTGTAAACTGCTGCGGGATCTAGAGGTCGGGGATCAGGTGATCGTCGGCTACGACGGCATTCGCAGTGTTCGCAACACCGCCGATCGCAGCCGCACCCCCCACCCCCAGGAGGAATTCAGCTTCATGGGTTCCGGCGTGTCTAGCGAGCGGCGGGTGGAACTGATTGTGGAACAGGTGGCCTGGGAACTGCGCCGCCTGCGGGATCAGGGCGGTAAGGCCATCGTCGTCGCTGGCCCCGTGGTGATCCACACCGGGGGCGGCGAACACCTGTCTCGCCTGATCCGCGAAGGCTATATCCAGGGTCTCCTCGGGGGCAATGCGATCGCCGTCCACGACATCGAGCAAGCCCTGCTGGGCACCTCCCTCGGTGTCGATATGAAACAGGGCACCTCCGTCCGGGGCGGACACCGCCACCACCTGCGGGCCATTAACACCATTCGCCGCTGTGGCAGTATTGCCAACGCCGTCGAGCAGGGTGTGCTCACCAAGGGCGTGTTCTACGAATGCGTCAAGCATGGTGTGCCCTTCTCCCTCGCCGGTTCTATCCGCGATGACGGCCCCCTGCCCGACACTAAAATGGATTTGATCCAGGCCCAGGCCGACTACGCCCGCCTGATCGAAGGCTGCGACATGATTCTGATGTTCTCCACCATGCTCCATGCCATCGGAGTCGGCAATATGACCCCCGCTGGCGTCAAGATGGTCTGCGTAGACATCAACCCCGCCGTCGTCACCAAGCTGGCCGACCGAGGTTCCCTGGAATCCACCGGAGTCGTCACCGACGTGGGCCTCTTCCTCAGCCTGCTGATCAATCAACTGGATCGCCTGACCCAGCCCCACGTGGTGGCCTAGGATCCCCCCTCACCCTCGTCCTGCTTGCCCCGGTCAACCCGACCGAGGCAGGGCGAGGGTGGCCTATTTCGAGGGCTTTGCCCTCAGGGAACAACGGCGTAGGCAATCAATTGCAGCAGCCGCTGGCGCAGGGTATCCAGCCCCAGGCGTTCGGTGGCCGAGATAAACAGGGCGTGGGGATATTCCTCCCGGGCCTTGATCAGAACATCGCTGCTAATTTCGTCGGCTTTGTTGAACACCAGCAGCATTGGCCCCGGCGCAATGGGCATCTGGTTGAGAATCCGCATCACCCAATGAATGTGATCGGCCCAGGCGGGGTGGGAGATGTCCACCACATGGAGCAGGGCGTCGGCCTCGGTGACTTCCTCTAGGGTGGCCCGAAAGGCATCCATTAGGGAGGCGGGCAGTTCCTCGATGAAGCCCACGGTGTCGGTGAGGACAAGCTGGGTGGTGGTTTGGGTGTCGGGATCGGTGATGGCGAGGCGGCGGGTGGTGGGATCGAGGGTGGCAAAAAGCTGGTCGGCGGCGTAGACCTCGGAATTGGTGAGGGTGTTCACCAGGGTAGACTTGCCAGCGTTGGTGTAGCCCACCACGGCAACGGAGGGCAGGCTGTCCTCCTGGCGACGCTGGCGCAGACGAGCCCGGTGGGCCTGGAGTTGGTTCACCTCCTGCTGAAGTTTGTTGATGCGGCGCTGAATCGCCCGCCGCTCGGTTTCCAGCTTGGTTTCCCCAGGGCCACGGGTGCCAATGCCACCCCCCAGCCGAGACATGGCCTTGCCCCGTCCGGTGAGGCGAGGCATTTGGTATTCCAATTGGGCCAGTTCCACTTGCAGCTTGCCCGCCCCGGTTTTGGCCCGCTGGGCAAAGATATCCAAGATCAGTTCCGTGCGATCCACCACCCGCAGGCCCACCTGAGCCTCCAGATTTCGCACCTGCACCGGGGAGAGATCCCGGTCAAACACCACCAAATTGGCCCCCACGGTCTGGGCCGCCAGGGCCACCTCATGCACCTTCCCTGAACCCAACACTGTTTGGGGATGGGGCCGAGGTCGCCGCTGTACCAGGGTATCCAGCACCTCGCCTCCGGCACTGTCCACCAGGCGCTTGAGTTCCTCTAGGCGTTGGCGGAAGTGGTCGGCGTTTTGATCCTGGGTGTGCAGCCCCACCACCAGCACCCGATCCTGATTGGCATCCACCTGGCGGGCGGTGAAGGCACGGCGGAAGTCTGCTTCGAGTTCCTCCACCCGTTCCAGGAAATGCTGACTAGCCACATTCTCCACGTCCAGCGGATCCGACACCAGCCAGCGCTGTTCGGGATGGGGCACCAGATGGGCCAGGTAGGCCGATTGAATATAGCCCGTGGATTGCCCGCCCCGACGCTTAAAGCCGCTGCCCGTGAGCACCAGGGCAACCAGCATATCCAGCCGTTGCAGGGCCAGGGTGGTCAGGATGACATCCCCCGGTGGGTCGGCCTCGGTTTGGGTGGCAATGCAGCGAATCCCGCAGAGACGATCATCGCCGTAGCGAGGGAGTTCCGTTAGGGGAATTTGGGTCTGCCGCAGATTGCCCACCCCCACGCGGATCACCTGTCCGCGACGGTTGACGTAGGCGCAAACCGGGCTGCCCACCTCCGTACTGGCCGCCGCCAACCGCTGGGCAAATTCCGGCGTGACGATGCAATCCCCCGGCAACCGCTGGTGATACAACCGCTGCAATTGCTTAAGCTGGCTGGGCTTCAAGCCCTTAAGATTTCCGTAGACCGTTTCGATGGCGCTTATCCCTCTAAACCACAGCCGATCCGCCAGCGGTGGGATGGCCCGCAGATCGCTCTCGCACCTTTTCCCAGGGGCTAAACCCAGCGGATTGCCTTTCATTATAGAAACCTGAGACCGGAAACCAGCAATCCTAGGCGAGGGATAGGCCCCCTAGCCCTCCTTCCAGAGCATGAATTCCAGGGTTTTTTCGATCCTGGTCAGCCACTGAGGCTAGGCTATGTATAGCCTCAGTGGCCTAGGATGGCCTATTCTTCTGACAAGGTGCGTGAGTGGTGGCGAGTGGCGCAGTCCAGGGAGACGATATGAAAGTTGCCTCCGATACGTTAGAACAGGGTCGGGTGCCGCTAAAACTGTTGTTGTTTATTGATAAGCGTCCTAGCCTCTTCCAGCAGGTCAACCAAATTCGACAGTACCTCAAGACCTTGGAGGATCGGTTTCAACTCCACCTAGACGTGGTGGACATTGGCGAACAGCCCTACCTGGCAGAGCATTACAAACTGGTGGCCAGCCCATCCCTGGTCAAGGTGTCGCCGCCGCCGCAGCAGTTGTTGGCAGGCAGCGACATTGTCACCCAGTTAGAACACTGGTGGCCCCGTTGGCAGGAGGAACATCAATTGCCGGTCGAGGATGTCCCTCACCTGCTGGATGTCAACCCGCTGGATCTGGACATCCTAGCGGTGAACGACCAGTTAACCCACTCCGCCGAACTCATGAAGCTCTCGGACGAAATCTTCCGCCTCAACCAAGCCAAGGAAGAGCTCGAGGCCCAACTGCGCTTTAAGGATCGGATCATTGCCATGATGGCCCATGATTTGCGCAATCCCCTCACCGCCGCGTCCATCGCCATCGAGACCCTGGAGCTGGGTTATGCCCCCAACCAGCGACGGAAGCTGAGCCTCAGCCCTGAACTGACGGGCCAACTGTTGAAACATGCCAAAAACCAGGTGCGGGCCATTAACCGCATGATTACCGATATCTTGAAAACGGCAAGGGGGGCCACGATGGATTTGCAAATCTACCCCCAGGAGTTGAATTTAGTGACCCTGTGTGAAGCGGTGGCGGAGGAGGTTCAGGATCGACTACAGGCCAAGTCCCTGACGCTGAAGACGGAGTTGCCCCAGGATTTGCCAGCGGTCTATGCCGATGGCAGTCAGGTGAAGCGGGTGATTGCCAATTTGCTAGACAATGCCATTAAATACACCCCCGAGGGTGGCCAGGTTTCGCTGCTGGCCCTGCACCGCACCACCCAAAAGATCCAGGTCGGCGTGATTGATACGGGGCCAGGGATTCCCGAGGAAAACCGTGACAGTATTTTTGAAGAAAGCTTCCGGCTTCAGCGGGATGCCACCCAGGAGGGCTATGGCCTAGGTCTGGCCCTATGTCAACGCATCATTCGCGCCCACTACGGCCAAATTTGGGTCGATTCCGTCCCCGGGGAAGGGAGCGCTTTTTACTTCACCCTGCCCGTCTACCGGGCCTAGTGGTTTGTCAGGGTTAAATTTTAGGGCTGTGGATATCCTCAAAGCCCTTTCCCCACGGGGGACGCTTGGCGAACGACAAGCTCAGGACGACCGTAAACAACACGTTCGGGCTGAGCTTGTCGAAGCCCTAATTCTTAGTCTTGACAGACCACTAGGGTGCGATGCGGACGAGATCGCCATCTTGTAAGAACCCGACCCCAGCGGTGATGACTTGATCCCCCGCTTGCAGCCCCTCCACCACCTCCACCCGGGCGGGCTGGTCGCCCTGGCTCGGTAGACGGTTCCCCAGGGTAATAGGGCGGGCCGTGACTTGGTTGCCTTCCCCTAGGATAAAGACGAGGGAGGTGCCATCGGGCTGAGATTGCAGGGCCGTGGCCGGGATCACTAACCCTTGCCGGGTGTTGGTGCTGATGTCGCCGCGCAGAAACAGGCCGGGGCGAAGCAGATCGCTGCCCGGTAGGGAAATGTTGACCTGGGCGGTGCGGCTGGTGGCGTTGATCAGGGGATCGATGGACTGCACCTGGCCCTGAAGGCGCAGACGGCTGTCGGCGGTGGAGGACACCGCAACCGCAGCCCCAACGGCTAGCCGATCCAACTGTGTTTGGGGAACTTCCGCCACCAGTTTGAGCTGGTTATTCTGGATCAGCGTCACAATGGGGCTGCCGGGGGAGGACACATCCCCCACATTGGCCCGCCGCTCGGCTACCACCCCCGCCACCGGCGATCGCACCGAGGTTTGGCCGATCTGGGTTTGCAGCCGATCCATGGCCGCCCGCTGAGACTGCACCCCAGCCCGAGCACTATCCACCTCGGCCCGGGCGAGGCCCACCGCTTGCTGAGCCGTCGTGGTTTGGGTTTGCTGTCGGGTTAGTTCTTGCTGGCTAATGGCTCCCTGATCCGCCAAGGCCCCTAGGCGTTCTAAATTCTGCTGGGCTTCGGCTAGGTTGGCTTGGGCTTGGGCCAAGGCGGCCTGTCGCTGGGTTACTTGGGCCTGGGAGACAGATAACTGGGCCTGGGCTTGTCGCAGATCAGCCTGGAGCGTGGAATTATCTAACAGGGCTAGCACCTGTCCTGCCGCCACCGCGTCGCCTTCCCGCACCAGCACCTGTTGAATTTGCAAACCGCTAGCCTGGGGCGCAATGGATAGTAAATTCACGGCCTGCACGGTTCCCGTCACCGCCAAGGTATCCGCCACCGTCGCTGGCACCACTGGAGCGACCGCCACCGTTTGGGAGGCTTGGGCCGTGGGCGGAACGTCCTCCTCCACCGATGCCGGGGGGGCCACCGCTGCCCCGCCCCAAAAATGATTCCCCGCCAGGGTTAGCGCTACACCCACCCCTAGCCCCACCAGTACCGGCTTCCAGGGCCAAGCCTTAGACTGTGATCCCCCGTCGCTATAGGCCATTCCCCCGGGGGTATCTGGGGAGGGGGTCTCTAGCGATTGGGGAGAATGGAGGTTCTGCACAGCGTTATCCTTCAGGGCAGGGCTTAGCCGAAACATTACGAAATGTATCCCCTCCATTATGCCTGATTCACCCCCGTCCTTTGTGTTCCATGGTGGCCAATGCCCAAACCCGTCCTGCACCAGACCCTCAACCCAACCCTAGGCAGAAAACCTGAGTTCTGATTAAAAAAGGTGTAGCTAAGCCACACCCTACTGGTCGTTTCCCATCGTTCTACACCGCGATGTTGCGGCCAAGGATCCCAGCCCTAGAATGCTGGGCCTACCGTTGCCAACTCGGCAACGGCCTGGTGGTTCGCCTCCTCGGGTCTTGGGCTAGAGTCCAAAAAGATGTCGGTCGCGTTTAGGGACAGTCCGGCCCGGGGCTGGGAGTCTGTTTTGCTGAGATAGGCATAGGTATCGATGGATCCGCTCGCAATGATTAACGATCCCTTGCCAATATAGGTCAGTTTGCGCCAAGCGGCGGATCCCTCCCAAACGCTGATGTTGACGGTAAAGCTGTCATCCTCCTTGCGGCTCGGAATACGGTTGACATAAATGGTGAGATTGGCCACTTGGGTGCCACTGCCGTCCCGTCGCTCAACGCGACGGATCTCGGGATCGGCAGCGACATGGCCAGCCAAGGTACACAGGTTCAAACCACGACTTGACATATCAGACAACTCCTAGGGACGAAAAACCACGATTAACCAGGCGAAGCTGGTAGGGTCAATATGCACAACCCGGGCTTGAAAAGTGCTAAGCCTAATCGCGGAGTCGCTGGGCTGAGGGCCACTTCGAGGAGCATCCACCTTGGAATATCGCCCTTTTAGCCCTTGAGGGCTA
>JAYKHF010000203.1:0-12337 GCA_035285305.1 Leptolyngbya sp. | reverse complement strand
ATCGACGGGGCTGACGACACCCCGCGCACCTCCTGGGCTCACAGTTGGGCGACGGTCGTTAGCAGCGTTTCTGGATCGGCATTGTGGTGCAAAAAGGAAAACCAATGGCCATAGCGCAGTTGCCCCTGGGCATCGAGCACAAACTGAGCTGGGAGCGGTGCGCCCAGGGCTTGCCCCGTATGATACTGGCCAAAGCTCTCTCCCCCAGGGTCGCATAGGAGAGGGAGGGTGAGACGCAGATCCTCCACCACCGCCTTTCCCTGGCGCGGGGGCAGGCTCGTAATCATAAAGACCTCCGTTCCGACATCCCGAAACCGCTGGTAGGCCGCATTCATGGCCATGATGTGGGGATAGCAAAAGGGGCAATAGACGCCCTCGGCAAAGATGCGGGTAAACGCCAGCACAACGGGCTGCTTGCCGCGCCAGTTAGCCAACCTGACCGTGCGCTGGTGGGTGACATCCGACAGCACGAAGTCCGGTACAGCGGAGCCGAGGGCCAACCCCAAGCGGGCCGGACGGGGTAGCCCATACTTCCACCACATTTGCCAGGGAGAAGGAGATGAGACCGCAGTCATCGGAGGCAATTCCCAACGTCACGTTCAAAAGGTTGCGTCAAAAGGTCGCGTCAAAGGCTAATGATCCGCTACTCCTCCGTTGCGGCAAAGAAGTCCTTGGATTTGATGGGGTCGGGCACCATGGTTTTGCCCCCGGGTTGCCAATCCACCGGGCACACTTCGTTGGGGTTGCTCTGGACATGCTGAATTGCCTGGAGCACCCGCAGGGTTTCATCGACATTGCGGCCAAAGGCGAGGTTGTTAATGGTCGCGTGCTGAAGGACACCCTCTCGGTCAATGATGAACAGCCCCCGCAGAGCCACCCCCGCCTCGGGGTCCAGGACATTGTAGGCCGTACTGATCTCCTTTTTTAGGTCGGAAACTAAGGGATAGTTCAAGTCCCCAACGCCCCCAGCCTTACGCTCCGTTTGAATCCAGGCTAGGTGGGCAAACTCACTATCGACGGAAACCGCCAAAATTTGGGTGTGGAGCCCCTTGAACTCCTCGTAGCGGTCACTAAAGGCCGCAATTTCCGTTGGACATACAAAGGTAAAATCCAGCGGATAGAAGAACAAGACAACATACTGTCCTCGGTAGTCTGACAGCTTGATCACCTTAAAGGCTTGATCGACCACCGCCGTAGCCGAAAAGTCTGGGGCCAGTTGCCCCACCCGTAGACATCCCTCCGACTGATCCACCATGACGCCCCACCCTAACCAACGGTTGTCCCTATAAGGGTAAACCCTATTCGTCGGATTTAAACGGGATGATCCCCAACCCAAGGACGAGGGCGAGCTTGCCATCGGTAGGCCCCGTCATCGCCAGTCCTATGGAACTGAGGAACAGGCGGAGGTATCGCCTCCGGCCAAACTGACTGTGATACGAGAAATGGCTCAGGGGTGATTTGAACACCCGACCAAGGGCTTATGAGTCCCCTGCTCTACCACTGAGCTACTGAGCCATGGTGTGATGGTGAGCCTATCGACTCAACCCACGGTTAAGAATCATAGCACAGAACGAAACGTACCCCAGGGGGAAAATAACGAAAATGCCCTCCTATTCCCCCCGTGGGGCCGTTTGTCGCCGTGGTCTCGGCACAAAAAAGCGAACCCTTAAAAGAGTCCGCTTCCTGGGGCCAAAAATACTCGGTTAACCCTAGCGACTTGGCAGATAGGCCATCGGGTTCACGGTGCCGCTGCCCGGAAGATGGATTTCAAAGTGCAGGTGAGGCCCCGTACTACGTCCGGTGCTTCCCATCTCTGCAATTTGCTGCCCTTGGGCGACCTGTTGGCCTTCTCGAACCAGCAGACGGCTGTTGTGGGCATAGCGGGTCAAACTGCCATCGGGGTGGCGAATATCGACCATGTTGCCATAGCCACCGGAGTTCCAGCCAGAGCGCACGACGACGCCAGTAGCAGCAGCGACAACGGGCGTTCCCACGGGGCCAGCCACGTCGATTCCCCGGTGCATCCGGCCCCAGCGCCAGCCATAGCCAGAGGTAAAGGTGCCGTGGGTAGGCCAGACATAGCCCGCAAACCGATTGGGTGCTTCCGGCAGAAAGCTATCAGAACCCGGGAGTAAGGGCATGGCTGGAGAAACCGTTTGGCCAGCTTCCGGGGCGGCAAAGGGCCGATAGGCCTCTGGGCCCATGGGGGCCGCCGCTAACAACTGGTTGGAAGCGGGACGATCTGCCGGAGACGTGGGAGTGGCATCGGGTAGGGAAGGAAGCTGCAACTGAGGGGCAACGGCCACCTCAGGGGATGCAGCGGTGGCTTCAGTAGCTGCGTCTGTCACGGTCCATCCCGCCTGAGGGGCGAGGGCCGCTGGGGCCTCAATCCCACGGGTGGGTAGGTTAGGCAGAACGGGGCCAGAGGACTGGGAACGGACAGCTTCAGGAGAGGTTGATTCAGTGTCAAAGGTTGATTCACGCGCTAACAGAGCCGAGCTACGCGCTACTGACACATTCACCTCGGCAACGGTAGCTGATCGGCCCGTCGCCCCAGGGGCCATAGCCTCTGTCCGAGTGCGTTCCAACTCTAGACGAGCCTGACGGATTCGCTCATTCAGCACTTCACGATCCACCAAGGCCCCATTAGACTCCCGAATCCGGGCTAGATGATCTTGGATCACCTGATCGCGGCTACGGGTGGAGTTGGTGGCGGTGGTGATCACGGGTTCCGAATCAACGACCGTTTCCGGATCTGCGGCGGGCAGGGTTCCCGGGAGCGCAGCGGCCTCGCGGGAGGGCTCAGAGATAGCTGGGGTTTGGGGCACCACCACCGCCACCGGCGGAGCCGAGGGGGTAGACACCACGGGCTGGCTGGGCTCCCCGTGGAGGGCCATACTCATGGGCAGGGCGGCACCCGGGGCCGAAGGATCGGCGAGGTCAGCCTTGGGGCTGATCTCACGGGTAGGAGCCGCCGCAAGGCTCACAGAGGCGTCCTGCCAGGAGGATGAGGGGGCTGCGCTGGCGATCGCCGGAGCAGCGCTGGCATTCGCCCCATTGAGGTTCGATGCGGGGTCTTCCGTTAATGCGTCCGTTTCGGATTCCAGAGCTTCTAGATCGCTACCGGTTTCTAGGGTCACCCAACCCGAATCCCCGTCCTCCGCTGAAAGCAGCGCCACTGAGGTTGGAGCCTCGGCCATGGCGAGGTCTTCACCGCCGAGGGCACCCAGGGTCTCCCCCTCAGCCGTCAGGGTTTCCGTGGGCAGGCGCAGTACTTGGCCTTCCCGGAGAACATCGTCTTGAGAAATACCATTGACGGTCGTGATCGTGTCCACATCAGCCTGATGACGAGCCGCAATGTGCCACAGGGTATCGCCCTCATTCACCGTGTAGTAGTTGGTGGGGGCCGCAACGGGCTCCTGAACCCAGGTGCTGGCATCGGGCAAGACCACGATGGAAGACCCTTCAGCGGCGAGGGCGAGGCCAGGAATTGACACCACCGATGCCGTTGCTCCGACGGAGAGCGCTAAGCCCAACATGCTGACCGGAGCATTAACCTGTTGGCGGCTAACTCCTACAAGTCCAACCGTTTCAGCGGCGTCGTTGCCGATGGAATCTACGACAAGGGACTGCTTTCGAAATACACGCTTCAAGGAACGACCTCCTGTAAACAGTGCTCAACATCTTGAATAGGCCTACCCTGGCACCCCTGGTCAGGCATTGATTGAGCCTTTCCTAGGAGCTTGATATGGCCGGGGGATAGCAACATTCAAACCGTAGAACAACAACAGCGAACAAACGGAACCAGTCTTAGCTAGGTAAGAATACCCTGTCGGCCAGACTTAAGCAAGCTTACACCAGTAAACCCAGAAATCAAGGCCTTGGGTAACGTCTGTTGTCCGGGAAAGGCTGATGAGACAGCCTAGCTTTCCGAACACAACATCTAGGTTTAACCCTAGGAAAAACAATTTGGCAAGCGTAGATTCTAGGTCAGCACCGCCCGGTCTTCGCGATACTGACTCGGCGATAGAGCCCTGAGCATTTGTGGCAGCAGTCGGCCAAAACGTTCTGTTGACAAGGCTTTTCAGAGATCTTAAGCGGAGCAAAAACTGCGATATTTCCCCCGCTCGAACCCGGTATTTTAGCCCCTGAGCCCTGTTCATATAAATTTCTTATCTAGATGAGCAACATTTTGTAGCAAGCAAGACTTCTTCACCGGGGAAATACCACCCTTCATCGGCATTTTCCGGGCTAGGAAGCGGGCCAACTCTCCAGTTGACGCAACGCCTCGAACAACCCTATGGCCGCACTACTGGACAGGTTCAAGCTTCTCACTGCGTGGCGATTCATGGGAATCGCTACCACCTGGTCACATTGCGCCAGCACCGCCGACGGCAGTCCTTCGGTTTCGCTGCCAAAGAGGAGCCAGTCGTCTGCTTGGTAGACCAGGTCCATGTAGCGGCAGGTGCCGGAGGTGCTAAAGGCGATGGTGCGTCCCCCCAACCCTTGCCGATGCTGGGCAAAGGCTGTCCAGTCGCCATGGAGCGTCAGGTCTACATGGGGCCAATAGTCTAGCCCCGCCCGCTTGAGGTAGCGGTCACTCAGATCAAAGCCCAGGGGGGCCACGAGATGAAGCGGTGTATTGGTAGCCGCGCAGGTGCGGGCAATATTGCCGGTATTGGGTGGAATTTGGGGATTTACCAGGACAAGGCGGGGCATAGAACGAAATAGCAAGCTCGACAAACCTAAATCACAAAAAGGCCGTTTTGTCTACAACCTATAGAAAAGTTTTATCCGTGGACCACCCGGAGCACCACCGCACCCAGGTTGGGGGTAGAGACCCACGACGCGATCCCGCCCCTTCCTAGGCGGTAGGCGGGATCCGCAGGGGCTAGGGATGGTTCAGTTTAGGGCTAAACCCTAGGCTGCGCAGGGCTCACAGAGATCTTGGGCCAGTTGATCTTCCTGGGCTTGGACATTCTGAATGGCCTTGGCCATGATCCCCCGCACCGATTGCCCTGCGTCATACTGCGCCAGCCAGCGCTGGGCTTCGTTCCCCTCTCGCAAGATTTTCCGAATCGGGCTCAAAAAACAACTGATGCCATTGGCCTTAGCGATGGGCCAGACCTCATCGTAGAGTTCTTGGATCCATTCTGTAGCGAAAATGGAGCGACCATCCTGCCAGTGACGAAGTTCCGCCCCTAGACTATCCTTGGCGACGGCCTGCTCATTGGCATAGCTGAGGTTCACCAGGGATGCATTACGCCCTTCGGCGGGAAAGTGGGACAGCAGGAGGGGATCGAGATCGGGATTCTGCATCAGTTGAATGAGGCGGGCTTCCAGCAGGGCGGTGACCGCCAGCAGCGCGATGGGGTCACTCATGAGGTCACAAATACGGAGTTCCAGGCGGTTCAGGCTGTAGGGGCGGCGATCTCCATTGGGCCGCACCGATGACCATAGATGCCGCACATTCTGCATGGTGCCCGCCGCCAGTTGGGCTTCCATCCAGCGAATGTGGTGATGGTGGCTTTCAAAGAGGGGGACATCGGTAGGGGTTTGGGGAAACACCTGCCAACGGCTTGAGTGGAATCCGGTGACCTTGCCGTCTAGGAAGGGAGACGAGGCGGTGAGGGCCAGATAGAGGGGAGCTTCCACCCGCACCAGGCGACAGGCCCGCATCAGGGTTTCGGGATCCGAAATACCGATATTAATATGGATACTGGCGGTCACCACGGTGGTGCCGTAGGTGCGCTCGATGTAGGCATGGTAGGGGTTGCTGGGGTCAGACCGGAAGAAGCGATCCGTTGGCCCTAGGGCCAGGGTACTACCGGGGATAAGGGTATAGTTGCCGAGGGTACGGAGGTAGTTACGGAGTTCGTGGCGGGGGCGCACCAGTTCGCACAGTAATTTCTCGTACTGGCAGAGGGGTGGGGTCGTATATTCCACATTACGGCTGTCGGGTTCACGCACAAAGCCGTTGAGGTCAGCCACAATGCGATCGGATAGGCCGACGATGTCCCCCTCGGGGGTGCCGGTGTACATTTCCACTTCAAAGCCTTTCGATAGCAACACGGCAGCCCCCGTAATTTAAGTGTCCAATTTTCTCGATGTTCTCGATATATATATAAATAGTATCGGCTGGGAGAGAAGTCCCTCTCCTAGCTCGCCAAATCGGCAGGAGTTCCCCCGATACCAAGGGGATCTGCCTTTTCACACCGCAATGGCCACACCTTGAATCATTTCGGCGGCATCATCTCCCAGCCGGTGAGATCCCAACACCCTACCGGTTCCCTCCCTGGATGGCCACGGGGGGCAGGTTAACTCGATCCGTAACATCACCGACCACAGGGATATGGGGCACCGTCGTACGGTGATGCCCATCCACGGCAATCGCCCCCTGGCACAGGCGGGAGGCTGCCGAGGGTCTAGTCGTCCTCCAGCTTGGCCTGTAGGGCCGCAAGTTCCTCGGGGCTGAGTTCCTCAAGGCGCTTTTGAAGCACAGCGGTTTCGTAGTCATCCATCTGCTGGTTGAGGGTCATGTTGTGGGTCACAACCCGAAACAGATAGGTGAGCAGCCAGCCGACGATGCCACCGACCATCACCGCTTGGCTCCAAATGCCCGCCGAAATACCGTCTAGTCCTAGCACCCGGAAGGCGAAGAAAAGCCCGCCTCCGGCCAGGAACACGCCGATGCCAATGCCAAATACATCAATCCGTCGCATGGGCTTAGCTCAGCTTGCGGGCCTGGGGCCGAAAGTTCAAAAAGGGGCTAAACAGCAGCATTCCTGGGAAAAAAGCAAACATCAGGCCGTAGAGTAGCGTACGCTCCACGGAGCTGGCCCGATGCCAGTTGGCCTTTAGGTAGAACAAAATAGCCAGGGGCAGCACCACTAAATACGCCCCCGCCAGCCCACCATAGAGCGCTAGGGTGATCACAAGATCCGTGGAAAGGGTGAGATCGGCAAGCATAACGTCTAGACCATGAGCGGATAGGGGCCAGATCGACCCTAGGGAGTGACCCTAAAGCCGACGAGCTTTCAGTCATTGTAAGGGTATGACGCGGCCCTTGGACAGGCGGTTGTGAACCAAACCCCAGGGACAATCTGGGGTAGTGGTTGCAATTGGGGCCAGTTGGTGATGGAATAGTACACGGCATCGCTACGGGCTTAGCCCAGGGGATGTCATGGGGGCGTGGCGGAATGGTAGACGCTACGGACTTAGAAAACTGAGCCTTAGCGAAGAAATTTGCTAAGTGGAAGCTCTCAAACTCAGGGAAACCTACCTTTGATGCGAGGGCCGTCCGTCGAGGACGGTGCTAATGCCTCAGACATGGCAATCCTGAGCCAAGCCAGCCTAGACTCAAGCTTTGAGAACCTTGGCTGGAAGGTGCAGAGGCCCGACGGGAGCTACCCTAACGTACAGTCGAGGGTAAAGGGAGGGTCCAATTCTCAACGCTGGTGATGGCATGGGCCACCGCCTAGCGGTCGCGAAAGCGGCGGGAGGATGAAAATCCGTTGACCATTGCGGTCGTGAGGGTTCGAGTCCCTCCGCCCCCATTCTGCCAAGATCGTGTCTGATGCCGTAGACGAGGCACCCCCACCGAACCGGCAGGGGGCTGAAGCGATCCCCAAAGATTAGATGATTGCCCCCCGTTTTGGGGGTGCGATGGGTGGGCTTAGATCGAAAGGCGTACCGGGGTGCGGTTGGCCCGGATATCGACATCGGCGGAGAGAATCATCGAGCGCCCGGTCATTTCGCGGGGTTGGGGCAGGTTGAGGATTTGCAAAATGGTGGGGGCCACATCGGAAAGGCGACCATCGCTACGGAGTTGCACATCGCAGCCGTGGGCGGGCACTTTCAACTTTTCCCCTTCAATCAAAATGAAGGGCACGGGGTTGGTGGTGTGGGCCGTCCAAGGCTTGTTCTGTTCATCCCACATGAGTTCCGCGTTACCGTGGTCAGCGATGATGATGGCGGTACCCCCAGCTTTGCCGATGGCGTCGATCAGCCGACCGAGACTGCGATCCACCGCCTCAATCGCAACCACCGCCGCTTCCATTTTGCCCGTATGGCCCACCATATCGGGGTTGGCGTAGTTGATGACAACCAGGGAGTAGATGCCTTTATCGATGGCGGCGATGGCCGTATTGGTCACGGATTCAGCCGACATCATCGGCGCTTTATCGTAGGTGGCCACCATGGGGCTCGGAACGAGTTCTCGATCTTCACCTTCAAGGGGATCCTCGAGGCCGCCATTAAAGAAATAGGTCACATGGGCGTACTTTTCCGTTTCGGCGGTACGAAACTGCTTTAAGCCATGGTTCGCCACGACTTCACCCAGGATATTGCTGAGGTTTTGCGGCAAAAAGGCGACATCCACCGGCAAGTCGGGGTCGTACTGGGTCATCGTGACAAAGGCGAGGGGATGAATGAGTTCCCGCTCAAAGCCCTTGAAATTGGGATCTACGAGGGCTTGGGTGATTTGGCGCGCCCGGTCGGGGCGGAAGTTGAAGAAAATGACGCCATCTTCGGGCTCAATGGCACCGGGGGCCAGTCGAGTGGGCTCCACAAACTCGTCATTGATGTCCTGGGCGTAGGACTCTAGGAGCGTTTCCACGGCGGTTTTGCCTGTGCCCATGCCGGGATCCGCAAAGACCCTATAGGCTTTTTCCACCCGTTCCCAGCGGTTATCCCGATCCATGGCATAGTAGCGGCCACTGATGGTGACGAGACGACCAATTCCAGCCTGATCGACATAGTCCTGAATTTTCTGGACAGCCTCCTTACCCTCCGTGGGCTTGGTGTCGCGGCCATCGGTAATCACATGGATACAGACTTCGTCAATATCCTGGGCCTTGGCCATCTCCAGGAGGCCAAACAGGTGATTGAGGTGGGAGTGAACCCCGCCCTCGGAACAGAGCCCCATCAGGTGCAGTTTGCTTTTGCGATAGCGCACTTCCTGACAAACGTTTAAAAGGGCCTCATTTTCTTGCAGAGAACCATCATCTACCGCATCGGAAATTCTGACCAGTTCCTGGGGCACAATGCGACCTGCGCCAATGTTCAGGTGCCCGACTTCGGAGTTGCCCATTTGACCATCGGGCAAGCCAACATCCTTGCCGGAGGTGCGAATCAGGGTGTGGGGATAAGCCGCCCATAGGCTGTCCATGACTGGCGTCTTGGCGGTGGCAATGGCGTTACCGTCTGTGGTGTCCCGATATCCCCAGCCATCAAGAATAATGAGTACCATTGGCGGCACAGACGTCTGATTCATGGGTGAGAATCCTTGTGATGGTGACTAGCGTCTTAGCAATCATAGCATTGGCATTTTTCGTGGCATCTTGTGACAAAAGGATGACTTTCGTTGATGCCGCCGAACTGTTTTTGTGAACCTGTGATACCCCACTATTGCCCTTGTCGGTGAAGAGCGGGATGGGGGACTGCCCCATAGCCAAGGGGGCTTGTATGCCCTGGCTAATTGGCCAATCGGCCAGAAAGCTCGTTAAATCAGGCTTTATAAAAGTTTTATAAGAGGGATTTTACTCTACAATGGCCAATTTTCTATCAGCAGGGCTGAATTAGGGTCATCCCTAGAACCCTCCTGGGCCGCTGAGCGGTTGTCTCGCAGGGTTGCCACAGCGAGATCCAGCGCAACGGGCGAGGTCATCGCTCGGCGACGGTGGGCTCGATGGGGCCGCGTCCGGGTTCCCCCGAGGTCATGGTCGCTAGGTCATAATTGCCCCGCCCATGAATTTTTCGTAGCGGCGTTGGAGTTCCTTGGCCAATCGGGGCCAGCGGGAGAGGGTGGGATCTTCATTTAATAGTGCTTCCGCCGCTTCACGGGCCAGCATGAGTACGTCCTGGTCTTCAATCAAACTAGCTAGGGCCAGGTCAGGTAAGCCGGATTGACGAGTACCCAGCACCTCCCCCGGCCCCCGAAAACGCAGATCCATCTCGGCAATAAAGAAGCCGTCCTGGGATTGTTCCAGCACCCGCAGCCGTTGCAGAGCATTTTCGCTCTTGCTGCTGCTGAGCAATAGACAAAAGGACTGCGCCGCCCCTCGACCGACTCGCCCCCGGAGCTGGTGTAGTTGGGAAAGTCCAAAGCGTTCGGCATGTTCGATCAGCATCACCGAGGCGTTGGGGACATCGACGCCCACTTCCACCACGGTGGTAGAGACCAGGATGTGGGTTTCTTGGTTGCGGAAGGCGGTGATGGCGGCGTCCTTTTCGGCGGAGGACATTTTGCCGTGGAGCAGGCCGACGGTGAACTCTGGGAAAATGGCCTCCGCAAGGCGCTGGTGCTCGTCCACGGCGGATTTGAGGTCGAGCTTTTCGGATTCCTCCACCAGGGGCAGCACCACATAGACCTGCCGACCCTGGGCAATTTCCCGCCGCATCAGGTCGTAGGCGTGGGTGCGGTCTTTGTTGGTGAGCAGGGTGGTTTGGATGGCCTTGCGTCCGGGGGGCAGTTCGTCGATCTGGCTGACGTCTAGGTCGCCGTGCAGGGTCAGGGATAGGGTGCGGGGGATGGGGGTGGCGGTGAGGGTGAGTACGTGGGGATTGGCCCCCTTCTGCATCAGTCGCGCCCGTTGTTGCACGCCAAAGCGGTGCTGTTCGTCGATGCTGACCAGGCCCAGACTGCAAAACTGTACCGGGTCTTCGATCAGCGCATGGGTGCCAACCAGGACGTTCAGTTCCCCGGTGGCCAGTTCGCCCAGGAGTTTGCGGCGTTTGGCGGCCCGGGTCGATCCGGTCAGCAGTTCCACCGTTAGGTGTAGTTGGTTGAACCAGTCCACCAGTTTGCGATAGTGCTGCTCGGCGAGGACTTCCGTGGGGGCCATCAACGCCGCCTGGTAACCCGCCTGAATCGCCGCCAACATCGCCACCACCGCCACCACGGTTTTGCCAGAACCCACATCCCCCTGCACCAGGCGATTCATCGGGATCGGCTGCTGCAAGTCGGCCAAAATGTCGTTCACCACCCGCTGTTGGGCGTCGGTTAACGTAAAGGGCAGGATGCCGTAGAAGCGATCAATCAACTCCCCGGTGGGGGCCAGGGTGATGGCGGTTTGCTGCTGGCGCTGCTGTTGCCGACGGCGCAACAGGCCCAGTTGCAGATAGAAAAACTCGTCAAACACCAAACGGCGACGGGCCTGGGTGAGGTTTTCTTCATCGTCGGGAAAGTGGATTTGGGCGATGGCTTTATCCAACGCCACCAAGCCCTGGCGCTGCCGCACATCCACGGGCAGGGGATCTTTCAACAACGGCACCGCAGGCAACGAGGCCACCACCACCTTCCGCACCAAGTCCGCCGTTACCCCCTCCGTCAGCGAATACACAGGCACCAGCCGCCCAATGGTGAGGGATTCGATGCGGTCGCTGAGGCTGTCCAACACCTCCAGATGCGGATCCTCCAGCGTCACGTTATATTTGCCCTCCTTCACCAAGCCCGATGCCGCCACCACCGCCCCCTGGGGATACTGACGCTTTTGCTGCTGCTGCCAACTGGGCGTGGCGTAGCGGTTGCCGGGGTAAAACCGATTTAGCTTTAGGTTGCCGCTGCCGTCCGACAGTTGCAGCTCAAAAATCGTCAGATTCTTATTGCGCGGACTGGTAAAACAATTCACCCGCCGCACCGTCCCCACAATGGTCACGGTCTCCCCCGGCACCAGGTCGCGAATTTTCACCTGCTGGGCATAGTTAATGTGGTCGCGGGGATAGTAATAGAGCACATCCTGCACGGTGAACAGGCCTAGCTTGGCCAGCCGATCACTGTTCTTGGGGCCGATGCCCTTCAGGTAGGTGAGGGGTTGATCCAACCCAAAACCCGAATGGCTAGGACTCGCCGCCGCCACCTGGGCCGTCTTGGGGCTACGCTTCGGCATTGGGCTCGTGGTCGTTGAGGATGGGGATGATCCCCCACGGTCAGAGGCTTCACGAGTCGTCGATGCCCCCAATTCCCCAGCCGTCTGACCCCGCTGAGCCTTCGTCTTACTGAACTGCTCTAGCAACCGCTGGGTGCCATACAAAAACCGCCGCGTTTCCGCCACCAAATGCTGGCGCTGGGCAAAGCCCAAATCCCCATAGTCGCTGTACTTTTGGGCCAAATCCTGCCAAGACCGCTGCTGATCCGGCGGCAACACTCCCGGCGGCTGTTGCAAACTGTCTCGCAAAAACTCGCTGAAGGTCTGCTGTTTGCCCACCAGGTCGTTAAAGCCGCTCTCAGCCTCCACCGAGAGCGCCCGTTGCAAGCGCCCCCAGTCGGGTGAAGTGGGTTGCGAATCGGACACCATAGGGCAGGAACACAAATCGCCAGCGCCTCTAGTATGCCAAG
>JAYKHF010000202.1:0-21630 GCA_035285305.1 Leptolyngbya sp. | reverse complement strand
GCGGCGTCCATCGGGCGGGTTAGGTTTTCCAGACGGGTTACGCCGTCCCAATGGTTTTCTACAGGGCATCACAATAGGGCATTGCTATGGGCAATCAGATTTTGCGCATCAATCGGGATACGGTGTTTAAATTGCGGCCAGAGCCAGCGGACTCCCTCCAGCCCAATGAGCAAGCGGTGATCGCCGCAGGCCGTACCTATCCCCTCCATTCCTACGCCTACGCCGACCTGGATGGCCCCTTCAACGGCCACATTAAGATCGCCCTCAAAGAAGACCGTATCAATGGTTTAAATACCTGGTTTGTGCCGAGCTTAGATGCCCAGGTGGAATCAGATGGGAAGATCCTCTACCCCCTGGAGGATCAAGAAAGTATACCCGTGCTGTGGGTGAACCGCGATACTATCCTCAAGCGGCGACCCCTGAGTTCTACCCTGCTCGACCCCGGCGAACAGGCCTCAGTCCAGCGGGGACAGGTCTTTAATCTACATTCCTATGCCTTTAGCGACGCCCAGGGTAACTTCAACCAGCACATCAAATTTGCCCTGCGCGACCAGCAAGACTTTATCCAAGGCCGCAGTACCTGGTTTGTCTTCACCCCCCACGCCTTTGTCACCTTCGACGGCGAGGTGGTGTACCCCCGCGAAGACCCCAAGGCCTTTGTCCTCCGGGTTCAGCGCAATACCCCCTTCAAGCGGCGTCCCCTCGCCGCCAGCCAACTGGCCGCCGATGAAATGGTGACGGTTACCCAGGGCACCACCTTCGTGTTATCCAGCTATGCCTTTGCCGATGCCCAGGGCCGATTCAACGGGCACATTCGGTTCACCTTCAAATACGTCAAGGACGACCTGGCAGGCTTCAACACCTGGTATGTGTTTGAAGGCCATGCCCAGGTCGAGCAAGGGGGACGGGTCGTCTATCCGCGACCTGCGGTGCCGGTGCCGCCACCGCCCTCGCCCACACCGCCGCCACCGCCATACACCGGGCGTCCCTTCCGCCTGCCGGGGTATACCTCCACGTTCTATACCGATCAGCCGATTATTGCCGGGGGCAGCTTTACCTGGGGAGAAGCCACTCGCAACGCTACCCGCATCCCCCCCACCAAGGCCATCGTAGACAACATCATCGCCCTGGCCAGAGCCCTACAGCCCGTGCGCAATCGGATCGGACGGCCCTTTCGAGTCAATTCCTGGTATCGGCCTCCCGCCGTGAATGCCGCCGTGGGAGGAGCCCGCCGCAGTCAACACCTGGTGGGCAATGCTGTCGATTTGCAGGTGCAGGGCTTGAGCGGTCGCCAGGTGGCCAACGCGGTCATGCTCACCTGGCCTGGTGGCATCGGTATTTACAGCAATATTCCCAATATCATCCACCTCGATTTGGGGCCAAGGCGCATCTGGGGCTTCTAGCCCCGCCCTCGGCCTGCCATGGGGTATGCTGGGCAAGTCGGTATCCCTACCTGAAACAGCCATGACCCAAGACCTGAAGGCAGAACTGACGGAGATGGTGGGGCCAGCGGAATGGCGCTGGCTCAGCCCCCATGCGGATCGGGGAGCGGTGGTGCTGGTGGATGCACTGCTAAATTTGCCTGAGGTGGGGTTGGCCATTGCCACCGATGATGTGGCCACCGTCAACCGCTGGATGGCAGAGGCCCTGATCGCTCGGCCCACCCCCACTCAACTAGCGACCTGGGGACAAAACCAGGGCAAGCGTTTTCTGTCCCTGATTGTGCAGCCCTTCGTCTTAGTCCAGGAAGATGTTAGTCCAGGAAGATGAGTGAAGGCAGAATTGGTGCAGGAAGAACGTACTCCGGAGAGGCCGTTGTCGGATAATACCTTCACCGCGCCCCAGTAGATCCCCAATTCCCGATCCCGAAATCCCTCATCCCGCAATCCAGGGGGGAATAGGCCCCCAACGATCTCTGCGGCAGGCCCAATGCCCGTACTATCCCGTTTTCGATATCCTGAGCCTGCCCTATGCGAGTTGACGATCCCGAACGTCTGTCCTCCTCTGCCAACCCGGAGGGAATTTGGAGCGTCATCAGCAACAACGTGCTGATTCGCTTCCTGCTGCTGTTTGCCAGCGGGTGGGCCATGATTCAGCTTCTGGCCTACTTTCGGGTGCTGATTGTGGTCTTTGTGACTGCCACCATCCTCGCCTTTTTGCTCAGCCATCCCGCCACCTGGCTCAGTCGCTGGCTGCCCAAGGCTGTGGCCACCATCACCGTGTTTCTAACGGCTCTGGTAGCCGCAGTGGGAATGTCCCTCACCCTGGGCACCCTCGTGATTTCCCAAGGCCAGCAGCTCGTGGCCAATGCCCAAAGCTTTTCGGCCTCGGTGATGCCCTGGGTGAACGGCCTAGACCGCCTGTTTCAGGCCTGGAATATCCCGGTGCAGGTGCAGGGCCTAGAACCTCACCTCCAAAGTCAGGCGGTTTCTGTCCTCACCGCTGGGCTGGGGCTGCTTCAGTCCACCCTGGCCAACTTGGTGCTGGCCATTTTGATCGCCGTGGTCACGCTGTTCATGATGCTAGACGGGGCCAAGGTGTGGTGGTGGCTGCTCAAACACCTGCCCATTCGCCATAAGGAACGGTTCAATACCGTGGTGCAGCATAATCTGCTGGGCTTCTTTTGGGGGCTGCTGTTGCTGTCCCTCTTCTTTGGCGGATCGACCTTTGTAATTTTTCTGCTGTTAGGTATTCCCTATGCGGCCTTTCTGGGCCTCATGGCGGGCCTGCTGGATCTCATCCCCGGCATCGGGGCCACCCTCGGTGTGGGGCTGATTACCCTGCTGCTGCTGTCCCAAAGTGGGTGGGTGGCACTCACCGCCCTGGTGGTCTGCGTGGCGCTGCAACAGGTGCAAGAAAATCTGCTGCTTCCCTACGTGATGAAAGATTCCCTTGATATCAACCCCGTGGTCATGTTCTTTGCGCTCAT
Source organism: Leptolyngbya sp. (assembly GCA_035285305.1). GTDB lineage: Bacteria > Cyanobacteriota > Cyanobacteriia > Phormidesmidales > Phormidesmidaceae > Nodosilinea. The sequence goes on along the minus strand of JAYKHF010000202.1, from coordinate 18,701 downwards.
TGTGGGGGCCACGGTGGCCGGGGTGCTGGGGCTGTTCCTGGCGGTGCCTGTAGCCGGGGTGATCATCACCTGGCTAGAAATTGACGCCATGCGCGGCAAATCCACCCAAGACTAGGGCGAAGTTCCCCCCTAGATCGGGCGATAAACCCGGTAGTTGATGTTGGGGAAGATATTGTCCACCGCTTCCATTTTCTCCAGCCAGCCGGAGTCAATCTTGCCGCGCAGGATGTCATCCCACAGCTTTTGGAAGCGCATCAGGTGGGTGCGGGTACGGCGCACGGCGTAGGGCACCATGGTGCCGGTGCGCATGATGAAAGCCCAGTCGGAGGATTGGGCCAGCAGCAGTTCCCGGGCCGCCTGGTTAAGGGCACGCCATTCCAGTTCGTCTTCGGGTTCGCGCTTGGCCAGATCAATCATCCGCTCAGCGGCCTTGTGCAGGTGGGGATAAATCCAGGCGTTGGTTTCGTTCAGCCAGTATTCGTGGAAGCCCTTAAAGCCCCAGCTTGACTGGGAAGGACGACAGACCTGCTGGGTGGGATTAGCCTTCAGGTAGTCGGCCAGGTGGGTCATTTCGTAGGTGCTTTGGTCAAACCAACTCTTGCGGAACAGGTAGTCGAGGAACCAGGGGCCTTCGTACCACCAGTGGCCAAACAGTTCAGCATCGTAGGGAGACACGATAATCGGCGGTCGCTGCATCAGCTCATGGAGATGACGCACCTGCTGCTCCCGGTTGTACATGAAGTTCCCGGCATGTTCGGCGGCCTTTTCCTTGGCCCAATAGGGGTCGTACAGGGCTTTGTCAGACAGGCCCAACCCCTTGCCGGTAATCTTGTGGTACTTGATGCCCACATTCTTCCGCTGGCCGTTGGGCATGATGTAGGGCTTGATGTACTCATACTCGGCATCCCAGCCCAGATCACGGTAGAACTCGCGATACTCCGGTGCGCCGGGGTAGCCCACCTGGGATGACCACACCTGCTGGGAGGATTCGTGATCTCGGCCAAAGGCGGCCACCCCGGTTTCGGTGAAGATGGGGGCATAGCTGCCAAAGCGAGGGCGGGGGCGGGCGTAGAGAATACCGTGGCCATCGGTGAGGAAGTAGCGCAGGCCAGCGTCGGCCACCATCCGCTCGAGCCCTTCGTAGTAGGCACATTCCGGGAGCCAAATACCGTTGGGGGCGCGGCCAAAGTTTTCTGTGTAGTGCTCCGCCGCCACCTGAATTTGTGCCCACACCGCTTCGGGGTACATCTTCATCAGGGGCAGATAGCCGTGGGTGGCCCCGCAGGTGATGATCTCTAGGTTGTTGGAATCTTGATATTGCTTAAAGGCGGTGACCAGATCACCGCTGTAGTTCTCCCAGGTGTTGCGGACATGGTTGAACTCCTGGGCGTAGGTTTCCGCCAAATAGCGTAGGTGGCCATTGTGGGCATGGCGCTCCACCTCCAGTTCGGCTAGTTCTTCCAGTTGGGCTAGGTGGGCATCAAACCGCTCCTGTAACAGGGGATCCCGCAGCATCGACACCAGGGGCGGCGTCATGCTCATGGTGAGCTTGAAATCCACCCCATCCCGCTTCAGCCCATCGAACATGGTCAGCAGCGGCACATAGGTCTCGATGATGGCCTCATAGAGCCACTCCTCCTCTAGCACATAGTCACTTTCGGGGTGTCGGACATAGGGAAGGTGGGCATGGAGAACCAGGGCAAGATATCCGATAGCCATAGGTGAGTGCCGTTACGGAGTGGACTGTGGAGGTTGGGCAAAAAGGGCCGGGATCAACCGGTGACAAGATTCTAAAGCAAAAGTTAAGCGGTTACGGTCGGCTAGACGGCATCCTGTCGGGCATTCCGTCCGGAGCCTCCCGTGGCCAAGTCTCGCTGCAACGTTTTATAACCTGCTGAATGGCCCATTTTTTCCATAGAAGCAGGTCTCTCAAAAGTTCAGAAAGAACGTTCTGTGGGCAAGTGAATCTGCAATTGGCTGGGGTAGCGGTTTGGGTAAGGGCTTAAGTAGGGGCTTGGATAGAGATATCTTTATGCCTTCCATTATGCCCCGCTCCCGCCGTCAAATCCCATCGATCTGCCAATATCCCCTCCGAGCCCTGAATCGCGGTTTCCCCATAGCCGGGGCAGGTTGTCGTTTAAGGCAACCTGCCCCGGCCCAAACCCACCACCATCGCGCTATCCCAATCGATCAACGAGATCAGCGCCGCCGTCCTACCTCGATCATTTGGCCCAGACCAGGTTCAGCACCGCCCCAATCAGTATGGTGGCCCACTGGGGGCGCACCACCCGATTGCCGCCATCTGAGCCTTGGCTTCAAAATAGTTCAAATAAACTACAAGAAGATGGAGGGGAACCCAGGGAAATATCTAAAAAAATGCATTTCTCAGCACCTTAGCCGATTCGATGGGGGAAGAGTTGCGGTGATCCGTGCAGCCCTGAAACTTTATGGTTAGAATTAGTAAGCCATTCACCGCCAGCCTCAATACCTTCAATAGATTGAGAAGGATAAATTTGAGACGGGCCTAGGGCCGTTTAGCGGCTGGTGAGGCGTGATATCAACGTTCAGCCCCCATGCGGTTGCCCCGGGTTCACAATTTTTCTGACCGGGCTGGGCACCTGCAAAGCTGAACAGTTAGCCTAAAAAAACCTTTGTCTTGATTTGAAGGAGCACGAGGATCGCGGTATGACCCAAGCAAATCATCTGCTCGAAGCCCCGGATAACGAAATCGATATGCTGATTGACGAACCCGAAGGTGACGAGACCTACATTGCTCAAGATGACGAGGCAGATTCTACCGCCAAGGGGGCCAAGGGAAAAGCAACCCGCCGCCGTGCTCCAGCTAAAAAACGCCACTACACCGAAGACTCCATCCGTCTCTACCTCCAGGAAATTGGCCGGATTCGTCTCCTCAGGGCCGAGGAAGAAATTGAGCTAGCCCGCAAAATCGCGGACTTGCTGAAGCTAGAACGTATTTTTGACGAAATTGCTGACAACTGGGATGAAGAGTTCCAGAGTCTACCCCAGGAACTGACCGCTGAAGAGTGGGATCAGTGGGCCGCCGCCGTGATGCAGGACGAAGGCACAACCTTCACTGTGGGTGCCTTTCGCCATCGTGTCCATGTGGGGCGGCGAGCCAAGGACAAAATGGTACAGTCCAACCTGCGACTGGTGGTCTCCATCGCCAAAAAGTATATGAACCGTGGCCTTTCCTTCCAGGATTTAATCCAGGAAGGCAGCCTAGGCCTCATTCGCGCCGCCGAAAAGTTCGATCACGAGAAGGGGTACAAGTTCTCCACCTACGCCACCTGGTGGATTCGTCAGGCCATTACCCGGGCGATCGCCGACCAATCCCGCACCATCCGCCTGCCAGTACACCTTTACGAAACCATTTCCCGCATTAAGAAAACCACCAAGCTGCTCTCCCAAGAACTGGGCCGCAAGCCAACGGAGGAAGAAATTGCCACCCGCATGGAAATGACCATCGAAAAGCTGCGCTTTATTGCCAAATCGGCCCAGCTTCCCATTTCCCTAGAAACCCCCATCGGCAAAGAGGAAGATTCTCGCCTAGGGGACTTCATTGAGTCGGATGGTGAAACCCCCGAAGATCAGGTGTCGAAGAGTTTGCTGCGGGAAGATCTCGAAAGCGTTCTGAGTACCCTCAGCCCCCGCGAGCGGGATGTGCTACGACTCCGCTACGGCCTGGATGATGGCCGCATGAAAACCCTGGAAGAAATTGGCCAAATTTTCAACGTCACCCGTGAGCGCATTCGCCAAATTGAAGCCAAGGCTCTACGGAAGCTGCGCCACCCCAACCGCAACAGTATTCTCAAGGAATACATCCGCTAGGAACAGCACCGAAACCCCTCACGGGGCTCCGGTCAGATCCATGGCTATGCTTTCTTTTCGCCCCACCTTGGGGCGTTTTTTATGGGGGCAATCTCTGCAAAGGACGGCCCTTGTCCCAGCAAGGCTTCCTTTTCTAATACAATTGGACTATAGTAAATAGAACCCAAGGCCGAGGATCAACCTAGGCCACAGGTTACCACTCACGCTGTTCCTCAGCTCTGCCATTGGAGGCATTGCCTTCCACGGGCAGCAAGTGAGTTTTGGGCTTGCGTAAAGGTGACGCAGGCCATTCTTTGGTGGTACAATTGTTCTGTAAATCCCTATTATCGCCACGGTCATCTCCTATGGAAAGGCTTACCTCTGCCCAGCAAGAACTCTACGATTGGTTAGTGAATTACATCCAGGAGAACCAGCACTCTCCCTCGATTCGGCAGATGATGAGGGCGATGAATTTAAAGTCTCCCGCCCCCATCCAAAGTCGATTGGAGCATCTGCGGCGGAAGGGCTATATCGAATGGAGTGAGGGCAAAGCCCGCACCATTCGGGTTCGGGAAGATGTGCGTGGGGTGCCCATTCTGGGCAGCATTGCCGCTGGTTTTGTGAACGAAGTATTTACCGATGCCACTGAACGCCTCAACTTAAATGGTCTACCAATTCGCCATGGCGACTATGCCCTGCGGGTCACGGGAGATAGCATGATTGGGGCCATGATTCAGGACGGGGACATCGTCATTATGCGACCCGTGAATGACCCCCAAATTCTACGCGATGGCACCATCGTGGCGGCCCGAGTTGAAAGTGGTACCACCCTAAAGGCATTTCATCGTGACGGCAACCAGGTTCAGCTCAAGCCCGCCAACCCTAGCTATCCGGTGATGGAGTTTCCCTCCGACATGGTAGATGTGCAGGGACGACTGATCGCGGTCTGGCGTGGCCTAGATCCGGACTTCATGGGTTAAGCCGAGAGCGAGATCAGACCTCCCTTCTTCGTGGTTTGTTGCATTTCAACATGCTCCGGCGCGGCTAGGTGCGCAAGGATACAGACACACCCTACACTGGGAATGTTGTCGTTGGCCGTCTGCCCGGATGGGGTGCGGCCTTGTCGGTGTTGACGGTTGCGCCCATGAAGTTTCGGACGTTTATCATTCCCCTAGCCGTTGCCGCAGGGTTGGTGCTGGTGTTAGGGGTTGGCCTGCTCGGCGGGCTGGCCCTGCGCACCCCCCTCTACCTGTTGGATCGGGGAGGGCAAGCCGTGCCGCAGGCCGTGCAGTTTATCCCCAAACAGTCGGTTTGGGCGGCGTCGGTGTTGGCCCGACCGGATCGTCTGGCCCAATTGTGGGACTACCTAGCGAATCCCCAACAACGCCCAGCCCTACGGCTAGATCGAGAACGACTGGAACGGGCGATTCTAGCCCAGACAGCCTTGACCTATGAACGGGATCTGCTGCCCTGGCTTGGGGAAGAAATCACCGTGGCGTTGGTCACGGCGGACTTAGACCAGGATCCCACCAATGGACGCACCCCCGGATATCTCGCGGCGTTGTCTTGCCGAGACTTAGCCAAGGCCCAAGCGACCCTGGAACTCTTTTGGCAAAATCGTGCCCTGGCCGGTTCCCCCCTCACCTTCGAGGATGTGGGGGGAACTCGGCTGATCTACAGTCGCCCAGTTCCGCCCCCATCGACGACCGCAGGCCCAGCCGTGGCGGATCTTATGCCGTTAGCCACGGCGCTAGTGGCAAATCGTATGCTCCTGGTCGCCAATGATCCAATGGTGCTACGCCAAGCCCTATCCGCCGCCCAAGCCACGGGCGATAATCTCAAGACGGACTGGCGATACAAGCTAGCCCTCAAAACCCTCTCGACACCCCGGGTAGGCTTATTGGCCCTGAACCTACCTCAACTAGAGGGATGGCTTCATCCAACGGCACCGGGAGATAGCCCCATAGCCCGGTCAGTGGATCCCCCCGCCCTGGATTGGGGCTTAATTTCCTTCGCACTTCAGCGCCAGGGCGTCCTCGCGGAAGCCGCTTGGATCGCCTCCCCCGGTCACCACCTCACGGCCCATCAACTCCCCCTGTCAGAGAGGGACACCTTGGCCCACTATTTGCCCGGATCCCTGACCCTGGAAGCGGTAGGGCAAACGTTGACGGAATTGGGACAGCAGCTTCAGCCCTGGGTTCAGCCCTGGGGAGGACGGGAGGGAGCCACAACCTTTCTCGCCCAGGCCGTTGATCCCCGTTGGGGGCCAGGAACCTCCCGCCAAATGGTAGATCGGGTCAATCAAACCTACGCCCTTGGATTGGATCTTCAGCCCCTATCAGCGGCCTCGAACTGGATCTTAGCGAGCCCAGCCCAACCCTCGGTACAGCCCTGGATCGAAACCCTGGGGCAGCAGGCACAGGCGCAGGGGTTGGGGCTGGGGCAGTTGGAGATTTTGGGGCACCCCACCACCGTGTGGACTCGGCTCTCCCTCGGGTCGGGGCGACCGGGGGCATTGCAGGTGCAAACAGAGGTCACGGGGCTGAGCGCCACGGTGGGGGCCGATCAGGTTCTCACCACGGCACCAGAGTTGATGGAGCAGGCGCTGGCGGTGGATCAAGCCCGGGCTGCACAGCCCCCTTGGACAGCCCTGATCCCGGTTTTCCCCCAGGCCGGAGAAAGTTATGTCCACCTCAACTGGCCCTCCCTCGAAGCTTACCTGCGCCAGCAAGTTCCCCAGTTTCGCCTATGGGAAGCGGTGGCGAAGCCAGCCCTTAAGCACCTTGAGACCCTCACCTTGACCAGCTACGGCCAAACCGAACAGGTTCACCATGCCGGGTTGTTTATTCAGTTGCAGAACACCTAGGAATTCTGGCCTTTAATGACCTATTGTGATTGCTGTCCCAGCCATGGCCACCGATTCCTCCCTCGCCGCTCTCCTGGCTGACCTGCTGACCGAACCCACCCCTTCCCCCGCCCACTGGAAAGCGCTCACCCAGTGGGAATTGGCCGACGAGGAACGGGCTAGGGCCTGGGGTATCACCCCTGACTCGGTGATCGACCATCTGACGGAACGGCTGCACTGGTTGCGGCAGATGATGGCGCGACAGGACGCCCTACCGTTACCGTCTGCGCCCCCCGAGACGACTCTGATCCTGTCCTGGCAGCTTTGGCTACCCCTGGCGCTGACCTTGAAACGAGCCAGTGATCGCCTCCCGAGACCCCTGATTCAGGGCATTTTGGGCGGACAGGGAACCGGAAAAACGACCCTCTGCCGGATCCTGGCCCAGCTTTTGGACGCCATGGGCTACCGCACCCTGGGCCTGTCCATTGATGATCTCTATAAACCCTACGCGGAGCGGCAGCGGCTTCGCCAACGGGATCCCCGGCTACGCTGGCGTGGCCCCCCAGGTACCCACGATGTGGATCTGGGTCTCACCGTGCTAGATCACCTGCGCCAAGCCCAGCCCCAGGAGATTGTGGCCGTGCCCCGCTTTGACAAGTCTCTCCATGGGGGAGAAGGGGATCGGATCGATCCAGATTTAATTCAAGGCATAGATATTGTGCTGTTTGAGGGCTGGTTCCTGGGCGCAAGGCCCCTAGCCCCGGAGGTCTTGGATCTGCGGTTGCGGGAGGCTCCTGAGCCAATTCGGACAGAGGCTGATCGGCAGTTTGCCCGTCACATGAATCACCAACTTGCCCAATATTTGCCCCTGTGGGATCGCCTGGATCGCCTCATGATTCTCTGCCCCCAGGACTATCGCCTGAGCAAGGTGTGGCGGCAACAGGCTGAGCAACAGATGAAAGCCCAGGGCAAATCGGGAATGGACGATGCCCAGATTGAGGCCTTTGTGGAATATTTCTGGCAGGCGCTTCACCCTGACCTGTTTATCCATCCACTGAAGCAGGATCGTCAACATGTTCAGCTTGTGGTAGAAATTAATCCAGACCGGATGCCGAGGGCGGTTTATGCTCCGCCATAATCGGTATTATCAAAAAGCTGGGCGGCAGGGGTTCTAAGCCTGGTTGGCTGACAGAAGATTCTGCACCGGGTGCGGTTTTCCCGCCCCTACCGCATTCGGGCCATGGAGGGGTCAGGTCTCCTGGCCCTTTGACAGATACGGGTTCTAGCCAGTTTTGTCAGTCAACCAGGTTCTAAGCAGGCGCTCTGCCGATCATTATGAGGAATCTCCCTGATGAGTGTGAAGCTGGAAGTAATTACCCCTGAGGGCATTTTAGACAGCACGAAGGCGGAAGAATTTCGTCAAATCGTTGATGAAATGCTGATCGCCGGGGTTGAGGCCATTCTCATCGACCTCAAAGACATTACCTTTATTGACAGTTCTGGTCTGGGTACCCTAGTGGTGATTTTGAAAAAGGTACGGGGCCTGAATCGTAAGTTCTGCATTTGTTCTGTGAATGACCAGGTGCGGATGTTGTTTGAGCTCACCAGTATGGATCGAGTCTTCGAGGTTTACGAAGATCGGGCCGCCTTTGAAAAAGCCGTGTTGAGCGCCTAGTCGGGGTATGTCAGTTGCTCAAACAACCGGTAACTCAGGGCCTCGGAGTATCGGGGACGCCGCCCACGCCCTTCCCCAAACCTCAACCATCGCGTATGATCGAAGCGATGGTTGAGGTTTGGCGGTCGGGTTTTCTCCCCTTGTGTGATCAACCCCAGCTAGGCCTTCATCCCGTTGTTGTTTCTTGAGTGGTATTCGTCGATCCATGGATGTAATGGATTTCTTCCGCCTGAGTGCGGGTCAGTGGAACTCCCAGCGCACGACCCATCATCTTCCCTTTCGGCGGGCAGAGTTAGGCGGTTCGGTCATTGCCGTCGAAGCCTTGGAAGCCGGAGATCCTAGCGTCGTAGATATTTGTCAGTTGCATCAGGTGGATCCCGCCCTTGCCGTGGGGGGTGCCCTCGTCACCTGGCAGGGATCCATGGCCTGGGATAAAGAGGACGAAAACCACGAAGGGCGCACCGTCTTTGCCCTCGTGCCCGATGCCGATAATCCCCAAAAGGGCCAACTGCTGCGCGAGCGGGGCTACGCCGAAATTGTGCCGGTGATCGGACAGTACGAAATTGACGCAGAGGGCGGGCTATTGCTCACCACCGAGTATGAGACCATGAGTTCCGTGGAGCGCTTTTGGTTTGCCAACCCCAACCTGCGCCTGCGCACCAGTGTGGTGAAGCGGTTTGGGGGCTTCAGTACAGCGTCGTTCTGTGCGGAATCTCGCCTCCTAGGCGAATCCGTTGAGAACGCCACCACTGCCGCCCCAGATACTCTCCCCGCCGGTGCCACCTTCTCAGCCTTTGGCTGGTAGGCTCAGGAGGGCTTGGAGGGCCGGAGATTCGGGCCGAAAGCCCACAGCAATAGCCTTGCCATGCTGCACAAACAAAGGCCGTTTCAGCAGCATGGCATTGGCGGCAAAGGCGTCGATCCATTGCTCTGCTGTCCAAGTCTGCTTTTCCTCACCAAGGGATCGATAGACCTGGCCCGAGGTATTGCGCAGGGGCTTAGAACCCAGTTCTGCAACCCAGTCAGCGATGAGGGCGCGGCTGGGCGGGCTCTGTTTGGTATCCACAAATTCGTAGGCGATGGCCTGTTGATCAAGCCACTGAAGGGCTTTTTTACAGGTGGTGCAGGTGGGAATGCCGTAAACCGTCAGTGCCATAGCCAATTCAGATCTCCAAGGGTCAATATCACGCCAATTTAATCACATCAGCCTGTGTGAGGTCTGCCAACGCCCCCATCCAGGCCCAAGCGTTAGATGACTCACCGCATTAAAAAGCCCCCCATTTTCCGGTTGGGGGGACTGTTCTACTCGGCCTAGCCCGATGTTAACGGCTCGCGTTAGTTGTCGTAAACGCGGCATTCGTCGGCGTCGGGGTTGGTGTCGCAGTAGGCTTCCAAGGAGGTTTTATCCGATCCTTGTTTCCGCTGGTGGGAGGCTTCCGCTTGGAGTTCTTCCACAGCATCCCAAGCCGCTGCACAGTCTTGGGAGTTGCCAGCATCGCAGGCGGCCCGGGCGTTTTCAATTTCGGTTTGGATACGGGTTTGAATGGTATCGCTCATGGTCTTCCTTTTCGGATATCAACAGGTTTTAAAAACGGGCGGTTTTGGTGATGGTCAACGGCGAACAACCCTAGGCGTTCCTCCGTGGCGTTCAACGGTACAGTATAGGCCACCCCTGGCGGGACTGGGTTGCTAGGCGTGAACCTGTATCGTTAAACAGGGTGGCCCCTGGCCGTCCCGCCCCTCCAGCGAGCTGGATCAAGGGGGGCGCTGGCATTTGCATCTAACCTTCACAGAACCCTAGAATTCGGTATAGTTTACGCCCTAAGGTAGGCTAATTTCGGTAGCCTACCCCACCCTGGGAGACAACCTACCCAGCCCTGTTCACCGATGCAGTCGCGACAATGTCCAGATGGGGCCTGACCGCCACCTCCCCCGGACTGAGATCGCGCAACGCCACCGATCAAGGAGATGATTGACCATGAATGGTGCTTCCCAGCCGATGCAGTGGGCCAACGCCCTATCCCAGCGGGCATCCCTAGAGGGTGCCGTGCAGGAGGTGGTCGATAGCCTCAAGGATCGCTTTGAGACGCCGCCGGATTTGGCCCTAGTGTTCATTTCCTCCGCCTTTACCAGCGAATTTCCGCGCTTGTTGCCTCTCCTGCAAGAACGCTGGCCGCTGCCGGTGGTGGTCGGCTGTAGTGGCGGCGGAGTTGTTGGGATGGCCGATACCGATACCGCCGTGGAGGTAGAATCGACTCCCGCCCTCAGCCTGACGGTGGCTCGCTTGCCGGGGGTGACCGTAAAACCCTTTCACCTCTCTGGGGATGACCTGCCCGATCTAGACAGCCCGCCCCAAACCTGGACGGAGGCCATCGGCGTTGATCCGGCCACGCATCCCCAGTTTATTTTGCTGGCGGATCCCTTTTCCGCTCGCATCAACGATTTGCTCCAGGGGCTAGATTTTGCCTATCCCCAAGCGGTGAAGGTGGGCGGGCTCGCCAGCGTGGATGGGTTTAACCGCCAGAGTGGCCTATTCTGCCAGCGCACCCTGCACAGTGAGGGCATGGTGGGAGTTGCCCTGTCTGGCCCCATTGTGTTGGATGCGATTGTGGCCCAGGGATGTCGGCCCATTGGCCCCGCCTACCAGGTTAGCCAAGCCGATCGCAACGTGATTCTTGGCCTGTGCGACCCAGAACAGGAGAACAGCGAACGGCCTCCCCTGGAGGTGTTGCAAGGGCTAATTCAAACCCTCAGCGAAGCGGATCGCAAGCTGGCCCAGAATTCCCTGTTCATTGGCATTGCCCAGGACGGGTTTAAGCTCACCCTCAGCCCTGGCGATTTCCTGATTCGGACGCTGATCGGCGTAGACCCCAAGGCCGGGGCCATTGCCATCGGCGATCGCCTCCGGCCTGGGCAGCGAATTCAGTTCCACCTGCGGGATGCCCGCACCTCCGCCGAAGACCTCGACCACTGGCTGGGCAACTATCATCGTCAGCAGCCAACGGCCCCCGCCGGAGCCCTGATGTTCGCCTGCATGGGGCGCGGAGAGGGGCTCTATCAAGCCGCCAACTTTGACTCTGCGCTGTTTCAGCAATACCTTGGCCCGGTGCCCCTCGGGGGATTTTTCTGCGGTGGCGAAATTGGCCCCGTGGGCAACACCACCTTTCTCCACGGGTTTACCTCCGTCTTTGGCATCTGTCGCCAGCCCTAATTCTTAGTCTTGAAACTGGGCTAGGGATCAGGGCCGCCCCCTAACGGTGCCATTCGGTGACGCCACCCGGTTTGTCGATCAGCGTGATGCCCTGGGCTTGCAGCAAGTCACGGATGCGGTCTCCCTCGGCAAAGTTTTTGGCGGCGCGGGCTTCCTGCCGCTGGGTCAGTAGGTTTTCAATTTCGCTGTCGGACAGCCCACCTGCCGGGGTTGCGATGACCTCAGGACTGGCTTCTAAACCCAGCACTTGGGCCAGATTCACTAGGGTTTGCCAGTGTTGGCGCAGGATGGCCGCATCCGTATCCGCTTGGCCCGTGTGGGTAATCAGATTGCCCGCCCGTCGCAGTTCCTTGGCGAGATCAAACAGCACGGCCAGACCTCCAGCGGTATTGAGGTCGTCATCCATGGCAGTTTGGAAGGCTTGCACCGGGGCAGAGTCTCGGTCAATCGCGAGGTCGGCGGCGGCAGCTTCCGGGTCAAGCGCCCAGCCCAGGCTTTCGCCAAACTGGAAGCCAAACCGCAGCCCCTCTTGCAGGGTGTGCCAGCTATTTTGGGCGGCGGCGATGGATTCCTCCGTGAAGTCCACAGGCTTGCGGTAGTTGCCCTGCAACAAAAACAGCCGGAGGGCCATGGGGTCGGGGGCGTTTTCAGAGTCCAACAAGCCGCGAATCGTGGTGAAGTTGCCCAGGGATTTGGACATTTTCTCGCCGCCCACGTTCACCATGCCGTTGTGCATCCACACTTGGGCCAGGGGGTGCCCGGTGGCCGCTTCCGATTGGGCAATTTCGTTCTCGTGGTGGGGAAAAATTAGGTCACTGCCCCCCATATGAATGTCGATGCTATCGCCAAAGCGATCGCGAATCATAGCGGAGCATTCGATGTGCCAGCCCGGACGCCCCGGCCCCCAGGGCGACTCCCAAAAGGGCTCTCCTGCCTTGGCTCCTTTCCACAGGGCAAAGTCGAAGGGGTCTTGCTTGATGGATTCCTCGACGCTAACCCGACCGCTGGCCCCCGCCTGCATGTCCTCTCGCTTGCGGCCCGAGAGTTTGCCGTAGCCCTCAAACTTCCGCACAGCGTAGTACACGTCACCATTGGCCGGGTAAGCATAGCCCTTTTGCTCCAGTTCCCTGATCAACCGCTGGATGCCGTCGAGGGTGCGGGTGGCGTAGGTGTAGTCATCGGCTTCCAGGACATTCAGCCGCGCCATGTCTTCAAAATAGGCCACCGTGTAGCGTTCCGCCACGGTTTTCATATCCGAGCCCTCGTCCTTGGCCCGATTGAGAATTTTGTCGTCAATATCGGTGAAATTTTGGACGTAGTGAACCTCGTAGCCCCGCCATTGCAGGTAGCGGCGCAGGGTGTCCCACACCACATAGCAGCGAGCATGGCCCAGGTGAGAATAGTCGTACACCGTGACCCCACAGCAGTACATCTTCACCCGTCCCGGCTCTAGGGGTTGCAGGGGTTCCTTGCGGCGGCTCAGGGTGTTGTACAGAACAGGGCTCATGGGCGATGGGGCTAGCGACTGGGGGGAGGGACGTTCCACGGTATTGAACCTATTGGCCCAACCCAGATCGATTCAACACTGAAAAGGGGCCAGACGCAACGCGCCGTCTCCCCAAAGGCACCCGGAAACCTGCCCTACAGTTCCTGTTCACAGGATGCGGCGGCCCTGACCTGCCGATCCTGGCTGACTGACAAACCTGGCTAGAACCCATATCGATCAAAGGGGCAGGAAACCTGGCTCCTACATAACCTGAGTTCGGGTGAGGCCAAGGGCTTCCGTCGCTAGAAACCCGCTTCCGGCGCTGGCGCTGGCCCACCGCCTCGCGGCGCTTGCTCGGAATCGCTGTAACGTAGGATCCCCGGAAGTCCGTATAGACTTGGGCGAAATCTTGCTTTATCTTAACGAAAATCTCTAATTATTTACCTCAAGCGAACTTCTGTCAACCCAAGAAATATCGATTGACCTAAGTTTTTTATTTCTGTGAACTTCGTGAAAACTCGGGCCAGTCGCTTCATTACCTGGCGGAGAAGCTTCTATGATGCACCTTAGGTTATGGCTAGCGGCCCCATCGAGGCACGGCTAAATCCCATCCGGATGAGTCTGCCTGCCCAAATCCAGTCTTTCTGACCGTTTCAAGAACGCGGCACTCCTACATCACCCAATTCCCATGCGTAACCATCACTTTAATCTTTCACTGATGAGAAGGTTAAATTTAGGCCATCGGGTAAGCACCCAAGGATTTACCCTAATTGAGCTGCTGGTTGTCGTTCTGATGCTTGGGATTTTGGCGGCCATCAGCTTGCCTACCTTTGCCCGACAGTCCAATCGAGCTCGGGAATCCAAGGCTCAACTTCACATCAGCACGGTCAATCGTTCCCAGCAGGCTCATCGGTTAGAGAATGGAACGTTTGCCGATTCCGTAGGAACTCTAGGATTGAGTGAGGATGATGGCGACTACCGCTATACCATTACGACGACGGCCAGTGCTACCCATAGCATCGTAGAAGCTATCCCCCAAAGCGATTTGATCAAGGGGTTCAAAGGGGTTGCATATGTCTTCAATGGCAGCATAGATACGGCCATCTGTGAGGGAACTGTCGGTCAGGTGCCCACCGTCTGCTACGACAGCCAACTTGCCCAAGCCACAGGCGGCACAACTACGGGTACAACTAGTGGCGGCACAACTACGGGCACAACTACGGGTACAACGGCGACAACTACGGGTACAACGACGACAACTACGGGTACAACGACGACAACGCCAGGGCAGTCTGGAACAACGCCAGGACAGTCTGGAACAACGCCAGGACAGTCTGGAACAACGCCGGGACAGTCTGGAACAACGCCAGGGCAGTCTGGAACAACGCCAGGGCGGTCGCGGTAAAGTCAGACCTGACCTGTGATCCAACCTTTTCTCCGGCCCTGCATGACACATTTATTGATTGGCTAGGGCTATCTATCCCACTTCACAATAGCCGAGCCCCAGGTTAGCCCTGGCCCAAAGCCAGCGGTGGCGATGGTGTCCCCCGGGTTAATGTGGCCATTGCATATTGCCTCATCTAATGGTGGCGGCATTATGACTCCGATTAACCGACTTCAAATCGCCCTACCAAGCGGTGGGCCGAAAAGCCGTATCGTTGGCGATGGCTACCGTATCCCCAGATTGTTTAATCACAAATAATCCTTGCTGGTAGGCGTAGCGGTCTACCCCGGCATCAATTTCAATTCCCGCCACGGCTCCATAGATTTGATAACTGGCTTGGTGGGGAAAAGCTTGCTTAAACCGTCCGAGCTTGCCTAAAAAGTCCTCTACATCGCGCTGGGAGAGCCGTGCTTTGACCTCAATGGCCACGGCTACGGTGCCGTCTACGGCAAAAATATCAATTTCCATCGCCGCTCCCGGACGGCTGGACTTCATCCGGCGATAGGTTTCCTGAACGGCAATACCCCGATCCTGAAACAGGCGCACCACG
Organism: Leptolyngbya sp.; assembly: GCA_035285305.1. Lineage (GTDB taxonomy): Bacteria > Cyanobacteriota > Cyanobacteriia > Phormidesmidales > Phormidesmidaceae > Nodosilinea. The sequence continues at coordinate 3,662 of JAYKHF010000202.1, read as the reverse complement.
GCTGGTTCCACCAGATTTTCCACAAACTGTCCCCAGCGGCTGGTGAGCCCTGCGACTTCGCGGCTAGTGTTGGCGGCAATGCGCTCCAACTTGGCTAGGCGACGGTCGGCTTCGGCAGCGCGGCGGTCGGCTTCGGCGGAGCGACGGTCGGCTTCCTGACCCAGTTGAGCCTGGAGTTGCTCAAGGTGCTGAAGACGTAGATCCGCTTCGGCAGCGCGGCGGTCGGCTTCCGCTTGGGAAACTCGAAACAGACCGTAGATATCGTCCAAGGTAATGGGGTTAGCCATGGCGCGAAAGCATGGATACACATGGCTCCTATCATATCTCTAGATCGTCGATGCCCTAGGCCTGGGAATGGGGTTGTTTGGGGCTACCTACGGCTTCAAGGTTCTGGGATCGAGGGCATCGCGCAAACCGTCGCCGAGGAGGTTGAAGGCGAGGGAGGTGATCACAATTAGGACAGCGGGGGGCCACACCAGCCAGGGTTGCAGCACCAGAATCGAGGCATTGGTGGCGAGGGAGAGCATGTTGCCCCAGGAGGCGTCGGGTTGTTGGATGCCGAGACCGATGAAACTGAGCACCGCTTCGGCGAGGATGAAGCCGGGGATAGCCAGGGTGGCGGCGATGATGCCGTAGGTGGCGGTTTGGGGCAGCACGTGGCGGGTGATGATGTAGATCGGACGCCCGCCCATGACGCGGCTAGCCTGGACAAAATCTTGCTCTTTAATGGATAGCACTTGGCCCCGAATCACCCGGGCCAAGCCCGCCCAGCCGATGAGGGAGGTAATCAGCACGATCAGGAAAAAGCGTTGGATGCTGCTGATGCCAGCGGGGAGGACGGCGGCGAGGGCCACCAGGAGGTAAATGCTGGGGATAGTCATCAGCACTTCCACAAAGCGCATCAGCACCACATCCACCACTCCTCCGAAGTATCCGGCAATGCCTCCCACCAGCATTCCCAGGGGAAAGGAGATGGCAATGCCGATCAGGCCCACCGCAAGGCTGACCCGACTACCGTGGATCAGGCGGCTGAATTGGTCGCGGGCCTGTTCATCGGTGCCGAGGAGATTGAGGTAGCCCGGGCCGGTGGTGTCTAGGAGCTTTAGTTGGCCCTCGGCGTTGCGATGCAGAATGCGAATGGCGGAGGGCTGGCTGCGGTCTACGATCAGTTCCCGATTCCCGGTTTCGAGATCCACGGGGCCTTGGGTGGTGGGGTAGACGTGGGGGAAAAAGCGCCCAGTGTCGGCATCGCGCCAGTGGATTTGGGTGGGCGGCAGCAGGGAGCCGTTGGTCTGGGTGGCGTAGGGGCTATAGGGGGCAAAAAAATCGGCTCCCAGGGAAACGGTGTAGAGCAGGATCAGCAACCCAGCCCCCAGTTGGGCTAGGCGATTGGTTTTCAGTTTGCGCCACCAGGTCATAGCCGTTCCGTCTAGATTGCCGTGGGAAGTTCAGTGTGCCCGTTAGGTAGGGATGACAGTTTTCTCGTTCTCCACCATAAACACATTTGAGTAGAGGTTGGCAATGATTTGCTTGCCTTCCTGGGTCAGCGAGAGGTAGCGTAGGCCATCTTGAATATAGGGATGCACCACATTCCAGTAGAAGCCGGGGTAGTTGGTGCGCAGGTCGGCGGGGTGTTTATAGCCGAGTTTTTGATTTTGGCCCGTTTCTTCAAATTCGTAGAACAGGGCACCGATTTTCTTCAGGTAGCGGGGGTCGCTAAGCTGGCCGATTAAATCCGCCGCCCGCACCAAACCCGGGAAGTGCTGGGTGTCTTGGTGATCTTCCTCCTTGGGCACCGGGAAGCGGGTGAGTTCGATGTTGCGCTTGATCACCTCGGCATTGATCAGCTTGTTGCCGCCAAAACGTTCTTCAATGAACCGCTTGCCCCGATCGACGTGGTAGGGCGTCAGAGATGCGTCCGAGGCCCCCGGTTGCAGCAGCACCATTTCCTCCCCTTGGCCCGTGGAATAGAGGTGGTTGCGGTCTTGGTCGTGGCGACAAACGCCTTTGACATAGCCGATGTCGTGGCAGACCAGGGAAATAATAAAGTGCATCCAGTCGTCACAGGTCACGCCGCCCTCGCGGATGTGCTTGCCACGCAGAATTTCCTGCCCCACCAGGGTCACCAAAATGGTGTGTTCGACGTTGTGGTAAAGGGCATCGCTGTTGGCGATATTTTCTAGGGCCATGCTGCCCGCCCAGGCGATGATGTCTTCATAGTCGGGGTTTTGACCGCCATAGGTGCGGTGGTAGCCCGACCGGAGCTTAGCGACAAATTCGCTGATGAGGAGTTCGGTGGCGTTAAACATGCCCAAAACCTACCTTCGTTACCCTGAGTGAACCGTTAAACCGGAGTAAGCCCCTGGGAATGCCTAACCTATGATCCGTGCCCACGGCTGGGAACGCGGCCCAAGCGCTTGAATGAGATGAATGAGAGTAACGTTACCAGGTTTGCCCCCACCGTGCCTACGACCATCGCACTAAATGCCCCAGTATTCGGGGTCTCCGGGAAGTTTAGGCTCAAGCTCGCCGCTCCGAATTGGCACATTGGTCATCATTATGCATCCAACGCTAGCTCCTCATCCTAAAACCTGGAAGCCAGGACGGTGGAGCAATGATGACTAGATCTGTATTCCACGCACCCGCAGCTAAGTGACATTCTCCTTCGGTGCGAAATTCGCCATGATGGGAGAGTGATCACTCAGTCCTTGGGTACGTAGAGCATGGACGTACTCGCATGATCCTGGCCAAAGCTGGGTGGAGGCATAGATATGATCGAACCGACGTCGATCTCTTAAAGCGCAATGTACGTAGCCCTCATCCTGCGATCACCGGGAAAAGAACGCCAGCAGGTTAGACTGAAACGCCTCAGACGCTTGTAACCAAGGGATGTGGCCACATCCTTTGAGCACAACATGCTGGCCATCAGGAAAACGATCGAAAAGGATCTTTGTTGTCTCCCCGTATATATCATCGTCACCAAAAAGCACCAACACGGCCAGATCTGTGGGTAAGCCGCTTGGATCCAAACGACTGGCCGTTGATTCAACAGCTGCACTCCGAGTTTTGAATAAAGGTGCGCTTCGGACACCTGCAAGCCACGCCTGGTTGGGGGCTGGTGCGGAGGACGGTGGGTCAAAATAGTTGTTCCAAACAAGGGCCATGACTTTTTGCGCCCCGGCGTCCGCCACCCCCGGAAGCATGGCACACAATTGGGAGAAACCGAGCTTCAAAAAACCACCCAGACCACCCCTGGCTCGGTTGTGCGCCATGACCGCTCGCTCCATCACCTTCCAGTCCTGACCCAACCCAATCCCCGAATTGGAAAGGAACATACGATCAACGCGATCTGGATACTGATTTGCATACAACTGGGCCAAGGTTCCACCCCAGGAATGACCAAACAGACAAATTCGATCGTGACCCAGCGAAGCCCTGATCGCCTCAAGATCCCCCACCTGGGAATCGAGGTCAAATGCGGTGAAGCCTTCTTCGGAATTGCCTGTTCCGCGCTGGTCGTACCGTACAACCGTATGAGTGGAACCAAGCAAATCGGCCACCGGAGCAAGGTAGTCGGGCACTCCAGGGCCACCGTGCAGCAGGTACACGGCGGATTCGCCTTTGCCAGCAACATAGACTGCCAAACGCCCACCGGTCAACTC
>JAYKHF010000201.1:0-4083 GCA_035285305.1 Leptolyngbya sp. | reverse complement strand
TGGAGCTTGGCCCCAACCACTTCACCCTAACCCAGGGGAGCCAAACCCTGGAACTCACCATCACCCGGTTGCCCAGCGGCCCCACCCTGCCCGATCCACCGGGGTTGGTGGCCGATTCCCTCTGGCCCCGGGTGGATGTGACCCGTCAGGCTGGGGAGTTGCTGTGTCTCTCGGCCCTTGGCCCTGCATCCGCAACGGTGACGGCCCAACTGGCGAATCAGCCCATCACCCTGTTGCCCCAGACCACCCGCCAACTGCCCAGCAATGCGGCGGTCTTGGTGGATCAAAATCAGCCCATTGATTGGGCTGGCCCTACGGTGTATCAGGGTTGTCTAACCACGGATCAGACGGGCCACCTGGGCCAGCCCACCTACCGCCTGGTGTACCAAGGCCGCACGGAAACCCTCCGCGCCCCCGGCCAGGTCAGCATCCTGGTGCCGAATCAAATCGCAGTGGCCGAAGTGACTGCCGAAGCCGGAGTGGCCCGCACTGGCCCCAGCACCGACTATTCCCGCCTGACGCCCCTGCCCCAGGGCACCCGCGCCCAAATTACCGGACGTGAGGGCGACTGGCTGCGGCTCGACTATGGCGGCTGGATTCGGGCGGCGGAAACCCAAACCGTCCCCAGCGGTGCGCCGCCCCAGTCCCTCATTCGTGGCATCACCGCCCGCCGCGTGGGCGATTGGACAGAGGTCTCCTTCCCTTTGCAGGTGGCCGTTCCCGTCAGTGTCTACCAAGCCGAGGACACCTTCACCCTCACCCTGCACAACACCACGCCCCAAACCGACACCATCGCCGTGGGCAACGATGGCCTGATTGAACGACTGGATTGGCGACCGGTTCTACCCAACCAGGTGGAATACACCTTCCACTTCGCCGCCGCCCAGCCGTGGGGCTATCGCTTGCGCTACGAAGGCACCACCCTGATCCTGGCCCTCAGACATCCGCCACGGTTGGGACATCAGCCCCTCCAGGGCACCCGAATTTTGATCGACCCCGGCCACGGCGGCGATGAACTGGGGGCACGCGGCCCCGATGGCACCCCCGAGAAAGTGGTGAATCTGGAGGTGTCGCGCCTCCTGCAAGCGGCCCTCGAACGGCGGGGAGCCACGGTGATCATGACCCGCACCGACGACACCGCCAGCGGCCCCAACGACCGCGCTGCCCAAATCCACCGAGACCAGCCCACCCTGGCCCTCAGCATCCACTACAACGCCCTGCCCGACAGCGGCGATGCCCTCAACACCGCTGGGATTGGGGCCTTTTGGTTCCATGCCCAGGCCCATGACCTAGCCCAATTCCTCCATGATTACCTCGTCACCGAGCTCGACCGCCCCTCCTACGGCGTGTTTTGGAATAACCTCGCCCTCACCCGCCCCCATGTGGCCCCCTCGGTGCTGCTGGAGTTGGGTTTTATGATTAACCCCACCGAGTTTGAATGGATCACCGACCCCCAGGCCCAGGCCCAACTGGCCGAAACCCTGGCCGAAGGGGTGGCCCAATGGGTGCAACACCAGGCCGGGGCGGAACCCTAACCCAGCGATCCCAGCCCCAGCGCCCCGTCCGACTGGGGGATACCGCCGCCGATGGCGGGCCGTGGTGCCATTTCCCAGCGTGGCTACCGGGCTCTACCCCGGCCCAGATCTAGGGCTAGAGTGAGGAGGCCCACTCAGTGCCTAGGGTTTGCCTCGAACGCTAGGGCTGAGGCTTCCCCCCTGTCGCCATGCTGTACTGCGTCTGGTTTAGCCCGGAACATGCCCCCGCGCCGGAAGTCCTCCCCGACCTCGGCGGCAAGGCCCGCACCCTCGCCCACCTGTCCCAGGTCAACGGTTCGGTACTCCCAGGCCTGGTGCTGCGGCCCCAGGCCTTTTGGGATTCGTTGACCCTCTGCCCCAGCGATGCCCAGATCCTTGGCCACTATCGACTGCCAAGCCGCCTTGCCCCAGCGGTGATGGCCGAGGTGAGGCAGGGGTTAGCCGCCTTGGGACAATTAACATCCTTGGAAACAGCGGATCAGCGGTGGGCCGTGCGATCCTCAGCCTGGGCGGAAGACGGTACCCAGCAAAGCTATGCCGGACAGTTGGAGACCGTTCTAGGCGTAGAGACCGCCGGATTAGAACAGGCCATTCTCAAGGTTTGGCAATCCGCCTTTTCCGAAGCCCTGCAAACCTACGCAGGGGCGAGGTCTCCTCGCCCATCCCATGCTCCTCGCCCATCCCATGCCCCACCTGCTGACCTGCAACCGCCCGCCGTGCTGATTCAGCCCATGCTCAACCCCGGGGCTGCTGGGGTGGCCTTCAGTGCCGATCCGGTGAGCGGGCGACGGGGTGTCACCGTCATCCAAGCGGTCTACGGCCTCTCTGCGGCCTTGGTGAATGGGGATGTGGCGGGCGATACCTATCTGGTGAGTCGGGAAGGACAAATCCTAGAACGCCGCCTAGCCCTACAAACCCAACGGCAACACATCGATGCATCGGGGCATCTCGCCTGGGAACCCGTCCCCGCCGAAGCCCAACAGCGGGCGGTGCTGACCGATAGCCAAATCCTCGAAATCGCCCAACTGGCCCGCACCATCAGCCATCACCAGGCCCGCCCCCAGGATATTGAGTGGGCTTGGGTGGATGGCAACCCTCATCCCCCAGCCCCTTCTCCCACCCGGGGAGAAGGGGAGCCGGAAACGGTTCAAAGTCCCTCTCCCAGCTTGGGAGAGGGATTTAGGGTGAGGGCCAAGGTCAACCTCTACCTGCTGCAAGCCCGCCCCATTACCACGCTGGCCACCCAGCTCGACCCCGACGGCACCTATGGCCTGTGGGACAACAGCAACATTGTGGAAAGCTACAGCGGCGTCACGACGCCGCTGACGTTCTCCTTTGCCCGAAAAGCCTATACCGAGGTGTATCAGCAGTTTTGCCATTTTATGGGGGTGCCCGACGGGGTGATTGCCCAGCATCGCCCGGTGTTTCAGACCATGATTGGCTTTTTGCAGGGGCGCATTTACTACAATCTGCTGAGCTGGTATCGGGTGCTGACCTTTTTACCGGGATATCGGCTAAATGCGCGATTTTTAGAGCAAATGCTGGGGGTACAGCAGGGTTTACCCGATGCGGTGATGGCCGAGATTCGCTGCCAAAACCAGACCCATCCGGTGGCGGATGCCCTGCGGTTGGCTGGGTCTACCGGGCGCATTGTGACCAACTACCTCACCCTCAACCGCCGCATTCAGCGCTACCACCAGCGACTAGCCCAAGTGCTGATGAACCCCGACCAACTGGCCACCCTGCCCGATCAACGCCCCGACGAACTGATGAAAATTTACCGTCGCATCGAAGGGGAACTGCTGACCCACTGGGACGCGCCGCTCATTAACGATTTCTTCGCCATGATTTTCTACGGTGTGTTGAAAAAACTCGTCACCCGCTGGGGCGGCGACACCACCGGAGCCTTGCAAAATACCCTGATCAGCCTAACGGGCGATATCATCAGCACCGAACCCACCCAGCGCATGGCCGCAATGGCGGCGGTTTTGGCGGGCTATCCCGATCACATTTCAGTCTTCTGTGATGGATCCTTGGCCGAGATTCAGCGCACCTTAACGACGATCCCTCCCCTAGAAACGGCCTATCAGCAGTATTTAGCCAAATTTGGCGATCGCTGCCTAGCCGAACTCAAGCTCGAAAGCCCCACCCTGGCGGATGATCCGCTGCCCCTGCTGCGAACCGTGGGTTACATGGCCCAGAAGCCCTCACCCCCTCAGTCCCCCTCTCCCCAAGGGAGAGGGGGAGGCCGGATAGGAGATGGCTTATCTGCCTCCCAAGCACCTCCCATCTCTAACTCCCCTCTCCCTCTGGCCGAGGGGCTGGGGGTGAGGGCCGAGGGGCTGGGGGTGAGGGCCATTCTCTTCCGCTGGGTGCTGCACAATACCCGCCGCCTCGTCCGTAATCGGGAAAATCTGCGTTTCGAGCGTACCCGTGTGTTTGGCCAAGCGCGGCGCGTGTTTGTGGAACTGGGTAAACGGTTCTACGCGCTGGATTGGCTGAGCGATCCTGCCGATATTTTTTTCCTGGAAGTCGAAGAAATCATGGG
>JAYKHF010000200.1:0-12718 GCA_035285305.1 Leptolyngbya sp. | reverse complement strand
CCTGCAAAATTAAATCTCTTGGTGTCATAGTAATCTCCCTGACCGCTTGTTCAAGCGTTTCCTCGTAACGGATAGCCTTATTTTACTCGTCCTCCCTAACATCTTCTACGACTCCACCTTCACCACCTCTGTCCAGGTAAACGCATTGGGGCTGCGCTTCACCAAAGGGTAGCGGCGACCATAGCGCTCCATATCCTCCAGGTTGGCATCCTCCTTGGCGGTGTGGTAAACCAGCACATATTCCGCCCCGATGGAGGGCTCCATTTCCCGCTCCACCTCATTCAGCCACTGGGTTTTGCTCACCATTACCACCAACTGATCCGACAGATCGGTAATGGCATTGGCGATGTTGCTGCGGTTGCCCGAATCGAGGCTACCAAAGGGCGAATCCATCACAATCGGGAAGCCGCCACCATCCAGACCAATGGCGGAATGCTTCTTACTCCAGGCCCGCACCCGGTCAATCACGCTGCCAATAAAGGCCAGACTAAGAATCTGGTTTTGCCCCGTAGAAGCGGCCACCGTGGCCTCACCCTCCAGGTTGGGGTCAATCAGCCGTAGCTCATAGTTTTCGGTGAGTTGGGGCAGGTAGGGCGTAAAGGAAATGCGCCGAAAAATCTCCCGCACCTTCTCCTCCAGCACCGCCCGAAACTTCAGGTCTACCCGATGCTTCACCTCATTTAGGCGGGCAATGGCATCCTGAGCGGCCTCAATCTGCCGCTTCACCCGCGCCTGCTCCTGATCCTTCGCCTTATGGGCCTTGATCTGCTTATCCACCTCAGCAATGGCATCCTCCAACCGATTAATTTCGTCCTTTAGCACCGCATCTTCCCGGTGGCGGGCGGTAATGGCCTGCTCCGTTTCCTCCAGCCGCCGCTCAATGCCCTGCACATTCACATCCTCGTTGCCCTTAAGCTGATTGCGAATGTCGCTGATTTGGTCTTGCAATTTGCTAATCCGCGCCCGCAGATTTTCGATGCTGGCCTGTTCCTGATCAATTTCGTCCCAAAATTCCGGGATTTGCCGTTCCAGACTTTCCACCTCGCCGCTCATTTTAATCACGGCCTCCTCCACATCCTGCAAGCCTCCCTTGCCCAGCCAGGTTTCCACTTCCCGGCGGTTGGCGCTGCCCGTGGTAAGGGGGGCACCGCAAATACAGGCTTCTTGATCCAGCAAATCCTGCACAAACTGGCGTTTGATACCCGCAGGTAGTTCACCCTTGCGGCGCAGGTCGGCGGCAAGATCTTTAAATTGGGCAATGGTATCCCCCAAAAACACCATGTAACCCCGCGACGAAATCGTCCGCCGCAGACGGTCTTCATTGCGGGCCAACTGCTGCTCTAGGTTTTCCATCTCATCTTGAAGCGCGTTGCGTCGCTCCTGGATTTCCTTGACGCTATTCAGTTCCATGAGCTGAGCGTTGTACCGCTGCTTCAGGTCTTCCTGATCCATCAAATCTTGCACAATGGCCTCGCGGCGGGTTTCCTTTTGTTTTTTTTCTTCCTCGTGGTGGTTCTTTTCCGCCATCAGCCGCTTAGTTTCGGTGTCGCCAATGGCGCTGAGTTCCTTTTCAAGCTGCTTGCGGGCATAGTCGAGGTGGTTGATGCCGCGCTCCAGCATTTCCACGCTCAGCAGAGTTTTGATGGCGGTGGCCATGTCGGCCCGGTTTTCAGACTTCACAATCTGCTCGATCCGCTCCCCATCAAAGAAAAAGTAGCGGTGCAAACTGCTGGGCAACACACCGCCGATGGCATCTTCGATGTCGTCCTTTTCAGTCATCAGCGTGCCATTGATCTTGATCTGCAAGATGCTGGGCTCTTCCAAAACCTGCCCTGCCGCATCCTTCTGGGCCACACAGGAGCGCCGCACCTGGTATTCCTTACCGCTGTGCTCAAACAGCACCTCCACCCAGCATTCCACCAGGCTGCCCACGGGCACCTCCCCTAGGGCGCGGTTGTTCACCAGGGGGCCAGGGGCAAAGGCAGGGCTGCGCTGGTTGTAGAGTGCCCAGGTAAAGCCATTCAGCAGGGTGGTTTTGCCCGCCCCATTGTTGCCGTGGATGACCGTGACCTTACGGCTACCCTGATGAGCCAAATCGAGGTCTACCTCACCCCAGAATTGCCGAAAATTAAACAGCCTGATCGATAGCAACTTCATTTAATTGTGTCCTTGATGATCTTGAGCACATCGGCCCGAACGCGAGGGCGATCACTCGACAAATTGGCCTTCTCCAGCCGAATCACCTCCCGAATGATCCGCTCGACTTCCGGGGGAGCCGTGGTGATGGGCGCTTCGATGTCTTCTTGGCTGGGGTTGGGGGGGGAGGTCATGGGAGAAGTAGGGGTAGATCGTGGTTGGAAAGTCAGAGGGTGGCCCTCACCCTCCTGGGAGAGGGGCTGGGGGTGAGGGCCAGAGGGTTATGGGAGAACGCAACATCATCACAAATCTAACAAGTCATACCGTTCTTGCAGGGGATACAGAATTTTACGGGCTTCCCCAGCATTCAGCGCCAGGTCGGCAAACTCCACAAAGCGGGCCAGTTCGCCGCGTAAAATCCGCCGCTCTATGGGCCAATATTCCCCGCCGAGGTCTGGCGGTATCACCAGCATGTCAAACAGTTCGGCCTGGTGCTTGCCAGGGGAAGACCGTAAAATTCGCCCTCGCCGCTGGATAAACTGGCGCGGGTTGCTGCTGCTGGCCAAAATCACAGCGGTTTGGATAGCGGGAATATCCATGCCCTCATCCAAACACCGAATGGCTACTAGCCCCTGAATATGCCCCTTCTCAAAGGCGTAGCGCAGGTCATCCCGTTCAGTGAGGCTGGTTTCGGCCACGTAGGGCTCAACCTTATAGCCCAGGCGATAGTTGAGCAAGTCGGCCACCGCCTCTAGCTGGCGGCGGCTTTCCTCCGTGGTGTCATCTTCCACCGATCCATCGCCACAGTAGAACAGGGTGTGGTCGGTGTGGAGCCGCGTTTCCATCAGCGCCCTAAGCTGGGTGAGCTTATTTTCGGCGGTGCAAATCAGCCTCGCCCGCTCAAATAGCAGGCGTTCTAGGGCGGTGTTGTCGTCCCGGCCCCCGATACCCATCGCCCGACCAATGGCGGCGGTCAGTTCGGCGTAGCGCTCCACCTCCTCCGGGGTGAGTTCAATCAGCATGGGGGTATAGGTATATTGCACCAGCGCCCCAGCCTGGAGGGCATCCCGCAGGGTAAATTCTGGCTCTAGCACCGGGCCAAAGTAGTCGAAAATGCGCTCGGTTCCCGCTTCATCAAAGTGGCGCTCTGGAGTTGCCGACAGGGCCAGCCGCAGGGGGATGTTGTCTGGCAGACAGGCCGCTAGGGTTTCGGCCCCTAGGTTGTGGGCTTCATCGCCAATGATCATCGATAGCTGCGGCAAAAACGAGAGCTGGGATTGCAGCGAATCCTGCCGCAGGGTGGCATTGGTGGTGATGACGGTGACGAAGGGTTGTCGGCCTCCCGATAGAGCGACCAATTGGTTTTGTAAGGTCTCCTGCCAGGTGGCGGCCCGGTCGAAGGCGAGGATGGGGTTGAGGTTAAACTTGCGGCATTCCGAGGCCCATTGCGTAACCAGATGGCGATAGGGACAAACAATCAGCAACGTCTGCAAGGATTTGTTGTTAGCTCTGCATTTTTCGTAGAGTTGCGCCACTGCGGCCAGGGCTGTAATCGTCTTGCCGCTGCCCGTGGCCATCTTCAGGGTGCCGCGCCCCTTGTTAGCAAACCAGTTATCAATGGCCTGCTGCTGATAGGGGCGCAGCGTCAGCCAAAACGGGCTTGCCGGAATTCCAGGGGGCGGAGCCTCCGGTGGCGGGTTTTCCAGATCATAGTGTTTGTCTAGCGCAGAAACCCTAGGTTCTTGGGTTGGGGCTTGGGTTGGGCAAAGCTGAAGTAACGACCTCGCCACCGCATCAGGGAACGTCATCACCTCTACATTCTTGGTCTGGTCATTCCACAACGCCTCAAAATTTTGGGCCTTCTGCAACGCCCGCCGCCGCACCCCCTCATCCCAAGAACAAAAGACATCTAGGCATTCAAAGTTATCGATCAACGCACTGGCGCTTTCATTAGCCGAACCCGTAAACGCCACCACATGACCATCTACGTCCGTAAAAATCCCCAGCTTTTCGTGATAAATCCCCCGCCGCCGCAACGTCCTAGGCACCGCTAGCTTAATCTCCAAAAGCCCCTGGCCCAGCAACCAGGCCAACGCCGCCAAACGGTCTTGGATTACCTGGGGTAGCTCAGCCTCCAGTTCTCGCCGCAACGCCGCCGCAACCACTTGCTCCCGCTGCTGTAGCCCCTGCTCAATCGCCTGCACATCTTCCTCAGATAGCTGGGGAGAAGTGATCAAACGCATCCTGCCGCCAGAGCGGATAAACGCCGTTAGCCCCTGGGCTACACAGGCCATCGAAGAGCTAGAAAAATAGCCCACCGCCCGACTATAGCCCGTGGCCTGCTCCAGGCACGGAATGTAGAAATCCTTGACGATATTGCACTCGCTACTGCGATACTCGTCCTGAATGTGAAGATCCTTCAGGCTCACGCAGGCTCCCTTTTCCTAGCCGTTGCTTTTTGCAGTGTAGCCAAGTTCCAAACCCTTGGCAGATAGCGACCTGAACGACCAAACCAACCGACTTTACGAACCACAGACCGCTACCTGGGTTCCGTAAAGCGCTATGGCTAGATTACCCACTCAACTTGCCTAAAGCTCAGTCTTTACATAAATTAAGGCCACCCCCATGACATCCGCCGCTCGGTCTAGCTGGCGCTTGCTGTGGGGTGTCAGGCCAAAGCTGCACACATAGATCTCATACTCCGGCCCCGGCCAAACCCCACTCCAGTCCTCAATGCTGACATCCGCCGCCTGCACCGCCGCCAGAGGTTATGTCCTAGGGTGCTCCGCCGTCGCCTCATCCCGCGTCACCATCTCAAACGCCCTCAGCATCGTTATCTACCCCCTCTCCTCACAGCAATACTCGTCTCACAAACTCCTCTGGCGTCAGGCATTGAAAATCCTTAGTTTTGGCAACCGCAGAACGAATAAGTTCATGATTAGACGAAATGAAGAAATTTGCTTTTCCCTGCTTGGCGGTCAAATAAATATCAACATCTTCGCGGGGAATAAAAGTCTTTGCCTCTTCCCTTAAAGCACTATTTTCATTGATCAGTACATAGACGATATGAAAGTTTTGCCAGATTCGAGTAATTAAACTGCCAGCCCAATCCTTTCCTTTCAACCGTTTGCCAACCCTTAAAATTTGCTTGATCAACTCCTGAGAAAGTATTACCTCTGGAGCATCTTCTCTTTCCTCTTCAAAGCCTAGCCATAACAAGATCTTGCCTTCAGGGCTATTGAAATCTCCTGCGCCAATAATGTAGACGTTAGTATCCAAAAAGATTCGTCCATAACGATCTCCTCGATTTCCTGCTTGCATGACTAACTAGCTTTTGCTTCCCGTTCATCCAGTATTTCACGTTTTACCTCTTGCACCAATTCAACAATCGCCTCCTTGCTGCTGTATCCACTCTCAACCAACGCCTGCTTAATCTCCTGCTGAAGCTGATCTAACGGGGGCAAAGACGTTTGCCAACCTATTGCACCATCCAACATCCCAGCCATTTCAGCATCACCCAAAGTTACGGTAGATTCTTCCTCTCCAGAAATAATACGAATCGCTTTTGATTGCCTTTGCTTCAACTTTAGATAATGCAGAAAATCTAACACCTCTTCCAGAATAGAGTCAGGAGTGTGGTCAAGCTCTTGAATAATCAAATCCTTGGGTGTCATCGCAACCTCCCTAGTGGCTGATTTCAGTATGGCATCGCAATGGATAGCCCTATTATTACGTCTTCTCCTTCAGCGCTCGTCAATCACGCTAAGCTACTCTCAGCATCGACCCTCTACCTCCCATGCCAGATAAGCTAAAACCTTGAGGCGTTGGCGCTAACGGTCTCTCAAGGCTCACATCCTCGGCCTGCACCACCGCCATAGGTTGCGCCATAGGTTACGTCGTAAACTGGGCCGCCGTCGCCTCATCCCGCGTCACAATCTCAAACGCCCTCAGCATCGTCAGATCCTCCGCAGCACCAACCCAGACCGATCTTGTCTGTAGAATCGGAAAACCTCAAGCCTGATCTAGTCTATCCAGCAAACCCTTTACCTGCTCCTTTAGAAAAGGTAAATTCTGCTCAATAACTGTTCTTGCAGCCTCACCAATAATTTGTAAATGATAAGCGATCCAGGTTTGAACTAACTCATCTTGTCGAAATTCTGCTTCTCCCTTCGTAGCATAACGCTCAATTTGAAGAATAGCCTCATAAATATCTTGCAAACGCTCAACGTTGCTTCTCATAACGGCTTGGCCTCGGACAGCACTTGTTCCCGAATCCGCGACTTTAGCCCCTTCTCGGTAACTACATCAACCTTGCAATCTAGCAAAGCCTCTAAATCCTGAATAAACCGCACAGGAAACCAAGGACTTAGGTTTTCCCCTAAATCAACTAATAAATCAATATCACTGTCTTGGTCGGCCTCACCTCGCGCCACAGAACCAAAAATCCTCACATTGCAGGCACCATGTTTCTCCGCAATATCAAGAATTTTGTCTCGATTCTTTTGGATAAGCTTTTCGAGCGTTGTGTTATTTGCAATATTGCTCTTATCCTTTGCTGTCTTAGTTTCTAGGCCTACCATTGTGTCTTCCTATCAATCCTTAGTTGTCTTGAACACTTTGCCAAAAGCCGTTAGTTCTTGCTCAGTTGCGATCATCTAGCCTTCCTGCGCGCCGTGACTAAACCATCTTGTCCCGAAAAAAGTAAGCCTGTTCATCCATGCCATCATGTATCTTGGTCAATCTCCCCTTGAATGATTTCCAGCAATGCTTCAAGTCGTTCAATTTCCCTTTCGCGATCAATGTCAACATCACGTTCACTTAGGTCGTCATACCTCAGTTGTACCGCAAACGGATTAAATTCCAGTAAGTCCCAATAGGATGAGACATCCTTGCCGTAGTTTTCTAATCGCTGTAACAGCAATCCTAAATTGTGCGTGAAAGGATACACATCACCTAAAATACTTAGCCAAGCTTTTAACCCTTTTTCTGCTGCTTGCTGAACAAAGAAACCAAATACTTCATCCGCAAACGTATCGCGATTTAACATTCCCTTCAGCGCTCGTAAATCACGCTGAGCCACTCTCAGCATCGACCTAGCCCGCTTGAGGTTGCTCATATAAAACTTGCCCCTCCTCCATGGCTCGATGTATCACATGGTTAGGGCTATTTCGCCACTCCGCTACCTCCTCCACGCTATACAACAACACATCCGTTGGTACCCCAAACTTAGCTAACGCTCGCCATACCCTAGCCGCTTCCCGACGACGGCTCCGTTCTGGCCCAAAAGGGGCCGCTTCCACCACCAAAAAATCGACATCTGAATCAGGCCGACTGCTACCCTTAGCCTGAGAACCAAACAAAATGATTTGCACAGGCTCAACCGTTTCAATGACGGCTGCAACCATTTCGTTCAGCAACTGGTTCGTCACTTCTGGCACTCCAGATCTAGAGATACTCATGTTTTCCTCCTACCTCTAGCCACCTCAACCACCTGAGTCCCCTCGTGTTCATGGGTTTTCTTGCCTCGGCGATAACAGCTTAGCCACCGACAACGACAACCCCGGCACCTGGGGAGACTCCAACATCCCCTCTGGCCCGAATTCCTCCGGCTCATACCAGCCATCCACCAGGGTGAGCACCGTCACCTTTTCCCGTTCGGGGTCAACAATCCAATATTCAGGAATCCCCCGCGCCGCATACTCCGAGCGCTTGTAGCGATAATCTCGGTCTTCGTTAATTTTCCCTGGCGACACCACCTCCACCACCAGCAACGGCGGCGGCATTTCCTCCGTAATGGTGCTTCTCCGGCGACCTGCCAGGGCCGAGACTAAGTCTTCCCCCAACACCATGACATCAGGAATGCGTACCCGCCCAGAAATGACTAATTCCGTTGTGCCCTGGCGCACTCGGTCAAAGGAAAGCACCTTCAATAACTGCGCGGCCAAATAACTACCCACGATGACATTGTCTTCACTTTCTGACGGTATTTCAAGAATGTCTCCATCCACAAATTCACAGCGACCCTCTGGGCCACGGTCTAGGCTCAGATAATCCGCCAGCGAGAGTTTGGTTGTCACCATAACCAGAAGTTCCTCTGCCCTAACGTTTCCATTGTACCGATCGCAATTTGGCCACGACCGCATTCAGGCGGGCAATGGCTTCGACCCAATCTCCCCTGGCCGCTGCTTCTTTTGTCCGCTGTTTCGATCCCGCCCAGCAATGGGATTGTTCACCCCCCAATAGGCCGAGGCTGCCTGCATATCCATCCGTAAAAGCCCGTCATCGCCCAAGGCAAGGATTGCCTCTGGTGGGTCAAGCGGCACATCCATCGCGGCGATGATCGCCCGCCCTAGGGCATAGGCCAAGGGGGGAGGCACCGCATTGCCGATCTGCCTTGCCCCGTGCCACTTGGTTGCATGGAACCGAAACCAGTCTGGAAAACCATGCAGTCGAGCCATCTCACGCACCGTCACACAACGGGGGTAGCGGTAGTGAATCGGCCTAGGACTGGTAAACGCCCCCCGCGATGCATCCGTCCCGGCCCGCAGGGTATTCGACACACCATCGGCAGATAGCTTAAAAAATCGAGAAATTTTCTCCACCTGGCCGGGAGGGGTTTCTAAAAAGCGCCTTCTCGACCTGGCGCTATGCACCGTTCTCCGGCTACTGGTTAATCGGCCTTCATCCCAAAGACGCCGATACCCTAGCCTCCAGGCTGCATCATTGGCGCAGCGCATTAAGGAAGCATAATCGGAAAACGAGTCACAGTGTTCATAGGCAACTTCATCGGTGTGCAGCAGGATTTCATAGGCTTCGGCATCCGGTAAATCCCCTAGGGCGGCTTGGCAGGTTACTGGATGACCAGGAAACGGCGGGGGATAGTGCGGCGGTCTATGACCTTGTTTGGTGCCCATTAAAAAAAGGCGTTCTCGATTTTGAGGAACACCGTAATCCTTCGCATTGAGAATCTGCCAAGGCAGCACCAGGCGATAGCCCAGATCTTCCAGTTCCGCAATAATTTCCTCTAGAAAAATCTGATGTTTACCAAGGGTAATGCCCTTAACATTTTCAAACAAAAAATAGGAGGGCTGCAATTCCTGAATAATGCGAATATAGTCCCGAATCAGATGATTTCTAGGATCATCCAAAGCCCGTTGCCCCATTAATGAAAAGCCCTGGCAGGGGGCTCCCCCAGCCACTAAATCAATCGGCTGTGATCGGTCTAGGCCCGCCGCTTGCCGAATCTGATGGCCACTGATCCGTTCGATGGGATGGGGCAATAGGGCACAGTTGGGAAAGTTGTACTGATGAACACAGCTATGAATGGGATCAATTTCCACGGCGGCGACAACGTCAAACCCAGCCTGTTCTAAGCCCAGGCTTAAGCCCCCAGCTCCCGCAAAAAGATCGATGGCAATCGGTCTGGAATCTGACATAGAAATCGATGGCCTATGCTGGATTGGGCGCGGCAACGGTGCCCCGACGGCATGGGGGCAGGTCGCCGAATCCTGGGACGAATCTCGGGGATGACCGATGGTGTTTATCCCCTCGGCGGCACCCTCACTATACAAACATCACGAGACCAACATCACGAGACCAACATCACGAGACCAAAGGGGCCTTAGGGAGCTCTGTCGATGACGGCGCTGCTGGGCCACAGAACGTCCTACCCCGGCTTATCGAGGCCGTTGCCTCGGTGGCCTCCTCGGTCGGGTTCTACTCCCATGGAGTAGTGGATAAAAATTCGTCCGGCGTGGAGGGCTTCGCCGCTGGTGGCGTAGAGTTCGCCATCGTTGAGGACGACGAAATCGGGATTGACCACCCAGCAGCGGTAGCCTTGACCGGAATCGTAGGTGATGGCGGCAATCCAGCCGGGGAAGGTGAGAACGTGGGTGAGCTTACTGATGGCCATGGGGATACACCGCGCCAGGGCGGAGAAATGAGAGGATAGAAAGCGTGGGGCACCTATCTTGCCGTCGAGGTGGCCAAGGGTAGAATGGGGAACACGGAGCGGGCAATCTGGAGCCGGAATCTGGAGTAAGGCTTGGCAAGTTGGTTCAATTGTACTATGATGGCGTTGTTGAATGCAATGCGCTCTGGTGCGATCTCCCGTCTTGCCCTTGGCCCTGTCTGTTTGGCCCCACGGGTTTGCTCGGAAGAGTAACCCCGCTGTTTGGCCGAGATTTGGCTCAGATGGGGCCGAAATGTGGAGCTTTTAAGCCAGAGAAATTACACTGCATGAGTTACTGGGGTTGGTTTCAGCCTCGGCTCTGCGTCCTGCTACCCGTTACCCTCTTAGGCAGCTATGGCACCTAAAAACAGCGACATTTCCGAAAAGCAAAAGGCCCTGACCCTGGTGCTCAACCAGATTGAGCGCAACTTTGGTAAGGGCTCTATTATGCGTCTGGGCGAAGCCAGCCGGATGCAAATTGAGACGATTCCCACGGGGGCGCTCACCCTTGATTTGGCCCTGGGGGGCGGGTTGCCGAAGGGGCGCGTCATTGAAATCTATGGCCCGGAGAGTTCTGGGAAAACGACGGTGGCCCTCCATGCCGTCGCCGAAGTTCAGAAATCCGGTGGGGTGGCGGCCTTTGTGGATGCGGAACACGCCCTCGACCCGGTTTACGCTAAGGCCCTGGGCGTGAACATTGACGAACTGCTGGTGTCCCAGCCCGATACGGGGGAAATGGGCCTGGAAGTGGTGGATCAACTGGTGCGATCGTCGGCCATTGATGTGGTGGTCGTAGACTCGGTGGCGGCCCTGGTGCCCCGGGCGGAAATTGAAGGGGAAATGGGCGATGCCCACGTCGGTTTGCAAGCTCGCCTGATGAGCCAAGCCCTGCGGAAAATCACGGGTAGCATCGGCAAATCCCAATGTACGGTGATTTTCCTCAACCAACTCCGGCAGAAAATTGGCATTTCCTACGGCAACCCCGAAACCACCACCGGGGGGAATGCCCTGAAGTTCTATGCCTCCGTGCGGCTCGACATTCGCCGGATTCAAACCTTGAAAAAAGGCACCGAGGAATACGGGATTCGAGCCAAGGTGAAGGTGGCCAAAAACAAGGTGGCCCCTCCCTTCCGCATCGCCGAGTTTGACATTCTCTTTGGCCAAGGGATTTCCACTCTGGGCTGCTTGGTTGACCTGGCGGAACAAACCGGGGTGATTACCCGCAAGGGCGCATGGTACAGCTACGACGGTGACAACATCGGCCAAGGGCGTGACAACACCATCACCCGACTCCTGGAGGACAGCGCCTTTGCGGCTAAGGTGGAGGCCCAGGTGCGGGAAAAACTGGCGATCAATGGTGCCCCCACCGCCATCGAAGACCCCGATGAGGACATGGACGACGACGATGGGCTAGAGGACGAGGACGAGATCTAGGGGGCATTTGAGCGGCGAGCAGGGGGCGGGTGGCCCTAGGGGGAAGCCCAGGGGAGACCTATCCATTAGGGCAAAAAACTTTGCCATCCCCCTCTCGCGCCCCGCTGATTACAATAGGGGCAACCATGGTCCAGCCATCTAACCATTCCAGGAGAACCCTATGGCCAGCCTCTTAGCGCAGCTTCGGCAAGTCACCATTGTGGTGGCCGATACCGGAGATATCCAAGCCATCGAAAAGTTTACTCCCCGCGATGCCACCACCAACCCATCGCTGATTACGGCGGCGGCGCAGATGCCCCAATATCACCAAATTGTGGATGAAACGCTGCTGAAGGCGAAGGCTGATGCTGGGTCTGGGGCTTCGGATAAGGACATTGCCAATCTGGCCTTTAACCGTTTGGCGATTTCCTTTGGCCAGCGGATTTTAGACATTATTCCGGGCCGGGTGTCCACCGAGGTGGATGCGCGTTTGTCCTACGATACCGAAGCCACCGTCGCCACCGCCCGCAACATCATTGACCAGTACGCCAAGCTGGGCATTGGCCCGGATCGGGTGCTGATCAAAATCGCCTCCACCTGGGAGGGGATCAAGGCCGCTGAGGTGCTGGAAAAAGAAGGCATTCACTGCAACCTGACCCTGCTGTTTGGGGTGCATCAGGCCGTCGCCTGTGCCGAAGCTGGGGTCACGCTGATTTCCCCCTTTGTGGGTCGCATTTTAGACTGGTATAAGAAGTCCACCGGGCGGGATGCCTATGCCCCCCACGAGGATCCCGGCGTGGTTTCGGTGACGCAGATCTACAACTACTACAAAAAGTTTGGCTACAAAACCGAGGTGATGGGAGCCAGTTTCCGCAACATCGGCGAGATTACAGAGTTGGCGGGCTGCGACCTGCTAACCATTTCGCCCCAGTTGCTCTCCCAGTTGGACAGCACCGAGGCCGACCTGCCCCGCAAACTGGATCCTGACCGGGCCGCTGCCCTAGCCATTGACCCCATTCCCATGGATGAGGCCACCTTCCGCGCCATGCATGAGGCCGACTCCATGGCGAAGGAAAAGCTGGATGAGGGCATTAAGGGCTTTAGTAAAGCCCTGGAAACCCTGGAAGACTTCTTGGCCACCCGTTTGGCCCAACTCACCCAGGGGGAGATCATGATCACCCACGCCCGCGATGACCTGTTCAAGGCCTACGACCTCGA
>JAYKHF010000199.1:0-15852 GCA_035285305.1 Leptolyngbya sp. | reverse complement strand
TGGGAGAGGGATTTAGGGTGAGGGCCAAATCAGGGCAATAGAGCGAGTTTGTGATCTACTGAACCTAGGAAACCACCAAGCTTGGTACCGAAGTCTCCAGATTTAGGCTGGCCAAGCCGTCAGCCATGGCATCGATAAACTGGCCCACGCGCACCGGATCGATGGGTTGGTTAATATCGCCATTGCGTTTGAGGGAACTGGCTACGATGACGCCATCGGCGGCCTGCATCAGGGTACCGATGTTATCCCAGGTGGCCCCGCTGCCAATGAACACCGGGCAAGTCCCAGCGGCAGCTTTCGCCAGTTCTAAGTCCTCCAGACTGGGGGGACTACCCGTGGCCCAGCCCGACAAAATGATGCCATCGGCCATACCCCGGTGGAGGGTTTCTTGAACCGCTGTGGTGAGGTTGGGCGATCCTAAGGGGCGCGCATGTTTGACCAGCACATCGGCCAAAATTTTCACGTCGCTGCCCAGTTCGCGACGATAGCGCAGCAGATCGTGGGCGCAGCCTTCAATCAGCCCTTGATCCGTGGCCATCACCCCGGTTAAGACGTTCACCCGGATGAACTGAGCTCCTACGCAGGTGGCAATGGCTAGGGCGCTGCGGCCATCGTTGCGCAGCACATTGAGGCCAATGGGAACCGTCACCAAGGATTGCAGCCGATGAACCACGAGACTCATGGCGCTGACCACCGCTGGATCGACGGATCCCTTGGTAAAGGGCGCATCAAAGAAATTCTCTACGATAATGCCGTGAACCCCTCCTGAGGCAAGGGCCGTGGCCTCCTGTTCGGCGCGGTCGATGACCTGCTGAAGATTACCCTGCCAGCGCGGTGACTGGGGCAGGGGCAGCAGGTGAACCACGCCAAGGACAGGGTGATCGGTTCTAAAGGTTTCAAATAAGTCCACTTGTGCCTTTGTCTGGACTCTCAAGAGTAACGACTACATCGTAAACGGAGCCGGAAAACACCGCAGCATCCTTTCGGCCCCATTTACCTTACCAGCATACCAAGGATGCGGACGCCCTACGGGGTGGTTCCCCATCCGTCCCGGTCTGGCCAGGGCCGGTACCGGAGGACGGATCTCCGTGATCGTTGGCCGCAAATCCTGCTACGCTGAAGGTCTGAAACGGCAGGCCCTAGCGTGATTTTCTCTGCGTCTAAGTCAAGAGTGAAGGGTTGGGCTACCATTCAGAGGGTGTTTTGAGATGAAGTCGTCCTCGGTGCTAGCGCCATTTGAACTACTCTGGGCTTTGATCGGTCTAGTCCTCACCATTGTGGCTACCTGGATGGAGGCGTTTACGGTAAACCCGCCCTGGGCTTGGGGCCAAACGGGCCTTGAGGTTCTGTCCCTGGGGGTGAGTTTCCAGGTGGGGGCCGTGTTGCTGACGGGCTGTGTGGGCGGCAAGAATGCCGCTGCCCTCTCCCAGATCGCCTACCTCGTGCTAGGGCTAGCCCTATTCCGGGTGTTCGAGTTTCCGGTCTTTACCCAGGGTGGGGGCCTCAGCTACGTGCGAGAACCCAGCTTTGGCTATTTACTGGGGTTCCTGCCAGCGGGCTGGGTGTGTGGCTATCTCGCCTTTCAAGATCCTCCCAAACTCGAGAATCTCGCTGTCAGTAGCCTGTGCGGCGTTGGGGTGATTCACGCCTGCGGGCTGGTTTACCTCACCTTAGCTTCCCTGCTAGGCTGGCTAGGAACGGTCTCGGCCTCCTATTGGGATCTGGTGATGAGTTATTCCATTCTTCCCTTTCCAGGACACCTGGTCGTGGTGTGTGCGGTGTCTGTTCTGTCCTTGGTTCTACGGCAATTGCTCTTTTATTAAGCCCATGCAACTTCGCAATCGTTGGTTTTGGATAGCGGCATTGCTGGGCCTGGTGGTCGATCAGATCACGAAATCCTGGGTCACCCAAACCTTTGACCTCACGAACCCGCCCGACTCCACGGCCCTGTGGCCAGGGGTCTTCTACTTCACCTACGTCACGAATACCGGGGCCGCCTTCAGCCTGTTCAGCGATAACGGCGAATGGCTCAAATGGCTCTCCATGGCGGTTAGTGCTGGGCTCGTGGCCCTGGGCTGGGGGGTGGCGCTCCCCAACCGATGGGAACAGGTGGGCTACGGACTGATCCTGGCCGGAGCCCTGGGAAACGGCATCGACCGGGTGCTGGCGGGGGAGGTGGTGGACTTTTTAGACTTCCGGATCATCCGGTTCCCCATTTTTAACCTGGCGGATGTCTGCATCAACATCGGTATTCTATGCCTGCTGATCGCGGCCCTACGCCAACCGGCCAAATCCCCTGAAAACCCCTAGTCGCCCAGGCGACTACGCTCCCGACCGATGCTCGTAACGACTGATCAGGACTTATCCCATGACTCCCCGTCGTCGCTATCCCCTCCAACCCTTTACAAAAGCCTTTCTGGTGGCCCTAGGCGTAACCGTTGTGGTTTGGTGCCTGCGAGGGCTGGCGGTGCTGGCCTTTATGCCGGGGGCCGTGCTGTGGGGCTTGATTTTGCTCTGTTTTAGCCTGGGCATCGTCAGCACCCTCCAGCGCATTCGCTAGGGAGGGTGAGACGCCCGCTCACCCTTGGGTAGGCCGCTGGTCAGGGGCGGTTTGGCAGCGATGAACGGCCTGCTGAGCCCGTTGGGTGATGGCAGTCCAGTCCTGCTGGGCGATGGCTTCGCTGGGGAATAACCCGGTGGACAGCCCCACGGCGGTCGCCCCGGCTTGGAGCATGGCCCCCACCTGGTCGATGGCAAGGCCCCCCGTGGGCACTAAGGGGATATGACCTAGGGGGGCGGTGAGGTGACGCAGATAGCTAGGCCCACCCATGGCCCACACCGGAAACACCTTCACGGCGGGTGCTCCGGCCCGCCAAGCCATCCCAATTTCACTGGGGGTGAGCGCCCCAGGGACGAAGGGCCACCGTCGATTCGCCGCCCAATCCACAAGCTCAAGATCGGTGTAGGGGGAAAACCCAAACTCGGCCCCTGCGGCGATGGCGGCCTGCAACTCCGCCTTAGAGAGCACTGTGCCCACCCCAATCGAGCAGTGGGGCAGGGTTTGACGCAAGCGATCCACAAGCTGTTCGGGCTGGTCGCTGTTCCAGGTAATTTCAATCAGGCGCACGCCACCCGCTGCCACGGCCTCAGCCATGCGCAGCCCCACCTCCAAACGCGGGGCACGCAGAACGGCAATCAGCCGCTGGTGTCGCAGACAATCTAAAAACAAGGCTGAGTCCATCCCTTGATCCTAGCCCTGAACTGGGCCGCGAACTCAGCCCCCAGCCCAGGGCCATCCTTCCCAGTCCCCACCAGATCCCTGGGCACCGCGTAACCTGGAGATACCCGTTAAGATGGCGGCAACCCGCATGGAACCCGGGTGGAACACCGACCCTATCCAGGAGCGGTCGGTTTCTACAATGCAACCATAGTGAACGGCAACCCTAGTGAAATGCAACCCTAGTGAACTGTGTAGAAAAAACTAGCCGGAGTTAATCCTATGCAACCGACTCAAGGACAATTTACAGAAAAAGCCTGGGCTGCCATTGTGCAGTCCCAAGATCTCACGAAACAAGTCCAACATCAGCAAATTGAGAGTGATCATCTATTGCTAGCCTTGTTAAATCAAGAGGGGCTTACCTCCAGTATTTTGACGAAGGTGGGAGCCGATGTGTCACAACTTCGTAGCCGCACGGAAGCCTTTGTTGGCAGTCAACCTAAGGTGTCTGGGGCCGGATCTTCAGTGTATTTAGGCAAATCCCTAGACAGCCTCCTAGATCGGGCCGATAGTTATAAAAAAGAGTATGGTGACGACTTTATTTCCATCGAACATTTAATTTTGGCCTATGTCCAAGATACTCGTCTAGGCAAGGGTCTATTCCAAGATCTTGGCATTACTGAAGCAAAATTAAAGCAAGCCATTCAATCTATTCGAGGCACCCAGAAAGTGACGGATCAAAACCCAGAAGGCAAATACCAGTCCCTAGAGAAATACGGGCGTGACCTGACCGAGGCCGCCAGCCAAGGCAAACTCGATCCCGTGATTGGCCGAGACGATGAAATTCGTCGAACTATCCAGATCCTGTCTCGTCGGACTAAAAATAACCCCGTGCTGATTGGGGAACCTGGCGTTGGGAAAACCGCCATTGCTGAAGGGCTAGCCCAGCGCATTGTGAAGGGTGATGTACCGGAATCCCTGCAAAATCGAAAGCTGATCACCCTCGATATGGGATCGTTGATTGCCGGGGCGAAATATCGCGGAGAATTTGAAGAACGACTGAAAGCCGTTCTGAAGGAAGTCACGGATTCTGCGGGAACCATCATCCTGTTTATCGACGAAATCCACACTGTCGTTGGCGCTGGCGCGACCCAGGGCGCGATGGATGCCGGGAACTTACTCAAACCGATGCTGGCCCGGGGTGAACTCCGCTGTATTGGTGCAACGACTCTGGATGAGTACCGTAAATATATCGAAAAAGATGCGGCCTTAGAACGCCGATTCCAGCAGGTTTATGTGGATCAGCCCAGCGTTGAAGATACCATTTCGATTCTGCGGGGGCTGAAGGATCGCTATGAAACCCACCACAATGTCAAAATCTCTGACAGTGCCCTAGTGGCGGCGGCGACCCTTTCAACACGGTATATTTCTGACCGATTTTTGCCAGATAAAGCCATCGATTTGGTGGATGAAGCGGCAGCTAAATTGAAGATGGAAGTGACCTCCAAGCCCGAGGAACTCGATGAAGTGGATCGCAAGATTCTACAACTGGAAATGGAGCGGCTGTCACTCCAAAAGGAAAGTGACAACGCCTCTAGGGAACGCTTGGAACGACTAGAGCGAGAAGTGGCAGATTTCAAGGAACAACAGACCACCTTGAACGCGCTCTGGCAGTCGGAGAAAGATATGCTAGAAGAGCGTAAGGCGGTCAAGGGCAAGATTGATCAAGTCGAGGTAGAAATTCAGCAGGCGGAACGGGCCTACGACCTCAATAAAGCGGCTGAACTAAAATACGGCAAACTAACGGAGTTGCAGCGCCAACTGGAAGCCGCTGAGCAGAAAATGGCGGAAATGCAAAACTCTGGCCGTTCCCTCACCCGTGAAGAGGTGATCGAGGCGGACATTGCCGAAATCATCTCCAAATGGACGGGCATTCCGGTGAGCAAATTGGTGCAGTCGGAAATGCAAAAACTGCTGTTGCTGGAGGATGAACTGCATCAGCGGGTGGTGGGCCAAGATGAGGCCGTGACCGCCGTGACCGATGCCATCCAACGCTCCCGGGCTGGACTGGCCGACCCCAACCGTCCCATCGCCAGTTTCATTTTTCTTGGCCCCACCGGGGTGGGTAAAACCGAGTTGGCCAAAGCCCTCGCCGCCTACCTCTTCGACACCGAAGAGGCCATGGTCCGCATTGACATGTCGGAATACATGGAGAAGCACGCGGTTTCCCGCCTGATTGGTGCGCCTCCGGGCTATGTCGGCTACGACGAAGGAGGGCAACTCACCGAAGCCATTCGCCGCCGCCCCTTTGCGGTGATCCTGTTCGACGAAATTGAAAAAGCCCATCCCGACGTGTTCAACGTCATGCTGCAAATTCTGGATGATGGTCGTGTGACCGATGCCCAGGGTCGCACGGTGGACTTCAAAAATACCATCATCATTATGACGAGCAATATCGGTTCCCAGCACATTCTGGATTTGGCTGGCGAAGACGAGCAGTACGACGAAATGAAAGCCCGGGTGATGGAGGCCCTGCGCGGCAACTTCCGGCCCGAATTCCTCAACCGGGTGGATGAGATGATCATCTTCCACAGTCTGAAGAAATCCCAACTGCGGAACATCGTTAAGCTGCAAGTGGTGCGCCTAGAACAACGGCTAGCCGACCGCAAGATGGCCGTCAAACTCTCGGAAGCCGCCCTCGACTTCCTGGCCGAAGTGGGCTATGACCCCGTCTACGGTGCCCGCCCCCTGAAGCGGGCGATCCAGCGGGAGCTAGAAACCCAGATCGCCAAGGCGATCCTGCGGGGTGAATTTGGCGAAGGCGACACCATCTTCGTCGATGTGGAAAACGAGCGGCTCTCCTTCAATCGCCTCTCCGCTGATCTGGTGACGGTTTAAACCGCCCTAGGCACTCAGTTCGGTTGACTGGCAAAAGATTCTGTGTCGGGTGCGGAAACCGCGCCCCTACCGCATTCCGGCTATGTAGGGGTCAGGTCTCCTGACCCTTTGACAGATACGGCTTCTAGCCAGTTTTGTCAGTCAACCAGGGCCTGGAGACCGGGGTGAGCTTCAGTGCGGGTGAGGGCTCAAGGGCGAGCCGGAAGCGGGTTTCTAACGACTGAAGTCCTGGCCTCTCCCGCACTCGGCTGGGATCGGCTCAGGTGAATGCGAGGTTAGTCGGGCTGGTTCAGCAAATCCAGGGCTGTGGCTGTCAGTAGGGGTTTGAGCCGCGCCTGAACCGGTTCAGACTGGTTGCCCCACAGCATTTTGCAGAAGGCTCCTTTGCCCTGATCCCCAGCCCGATTGAGCACCAGCGCCAATTTTTCGCAGTTGGTTGCTTCGTCCACGGAACCTCCAGGTAGGGGTGGGGCTATGATAACTGACTTCGCCCCCCACTATGGCAGGATTCATCGAGGTTGGCGAGGTTCCCCAAGCCAGGGCGGTTAACCAAACCGACCGGAGACGTAGTCGCGGGTGTATTGCTCTTGGGGGCTGTTGAAAATGATTTCGGTGCGATCATATTCCACCAAGAAGCCGACTTTACCGCCCCGGTCGGTGGCTTCCGCGTTAAAGAAAGCGGTGCGGTCAGACACTCGCGACGCCTGCTGCATGTTGTGGGTCACGATGATGATGGTGTAGTCTTGCTTGAGCTGCTGCATCGTCTCCTCGATTTTGAGGGTGGAGATGGGGTCAAGGGCAGAGCAGGGCTCATCCATCAGGATAATGTCGGGTTGGATGGCAATGGCGCGGGCGATGCAAAGGCGCTGCTGTTGTCCGCCCGACAGAGACAGACCGCTTTCCCGCAGCTTATCTTTCACTTCGTCCCAAACGGCGGCCTTGCGCAGGGAGGTTTCCACGAGTTCGTCGAGATCTCCCTGGTAGCCATTGATGCGGGCGGCCCAGGCAATGTTTTCGTAGATGGATTGGGAGAAGGGGTTGGCTTTCTGGAAGACCATCCCAATGCGGCGGCGTAGACTGACGGGATCCACCGATTGGCTGTAAATATCTTGGCCGTGGAAGGTAATGCGCCCCTCCACCCGACAGCCCGGGATCAGGTCATTCATGCGGTTAAAGCAGCGCAACACCGTGCTTTTGCCGCAGCCCGAGGGGCCAATAAAGGCGACAATTTCGTTGGTGGGCATCTCCAAGTTAACGTCGCGCACCGCTAGGGTAGGGCCGTAGTAGACATTGAGACGATCAGCCCGCAGGGCTAAACGGGTGGGGCTAGGAACAGACAGGTTTGCCATAGGAATACAGGGAAGTGATCGACGCAACTTGGAAAAACGAAACCAACACCATGGCTATCATGGCAGGGAATGATGGCCTTAGGGTTAAGGGAAGGCTAAGACCCCGGATCCACCCATGCGTAAAGCGCCGCCATGGTCACGGCCAACAAAAAAGTCCCCTCCGATCTCGGAAGGGACTGGGTCAAACGTTCAAAGGCAGGGTGGTCAGCGATGGCATCAGGCCCTACAACAGCCTGAGGTGGGGGTATTCGGCGATCATCTCGTCGGCGCTGAGGGTTTCACCGGATTGTTGCGGCGTCCAGAGGACTTCCACCGCTAGGAGGGCATCGCTGGCAATGGCCCCAACTTGGCCTAGGGCGCGCCGCAGATCCTCGGTGGATCGAACGTCGGGCAGATCGAGTTTGCCCTGGCTAGCCACCACCAGCGTGGCCAGAATGTACTCCCCAGGGGTGGCTAGATCCTCTGCTGGGGGAGCTAGGGTGGCCTTGGGGGTGGCCTGGGTGAGTTGATTGTTTACGTTGGAGAGGGTTTCTTCTGTGAACTGGCTGCGAACCGCTAAGGTGTAGCGGTTAAAGGCTTGCTCAGCACTCAACAGCCGGGTTTCAACCTTCTCACTGGCACCGTAGACCCAATATTCAGGGTGGCGCAGCAGGGCTAGGGAGGTTTCTTGGATCAGCTTGGCTAGGCCGGTTGTGCTGCCGGTGTCGGCGGTGAGGGCTAGGCGGTTAAGGTCATCCTGAAGGGATCGGGCATTGGCCAGCAGGCCCACTTGCAGCTTGGCCACCGCCACGGGGGGATTACTGGAGGTTCCCGGGGTATAGTCGTCCCCGGATCCAGAGCGGCGGAAGCTATTGACCAGGAAATTGGCAATGGCCAACACCATCAATAGGGTAAAGAGCCCGCCAAAGCCGCCGCCAAACCCAAACAGCGGAAAAATAAAGGGCATGGGCATCCCAAAACCACCGCCCGGAGCGTAGCCGCCACCCATGGGGGCACGGGAGGTCGGGGCCATCCGGGGGGCCGGGGCAAAACGACCGCCACCGATGCGTCCTCCCGCTTTGGCTGCCCAGGCTCCATCGGCATGGCCTAACATCAGCGCCAGGGCCAATCCTAGGGCGAGGAGAGGCTTCAACAGGGATCTCACCCCTTGCAGCTTAAATCGTTGAAACAGTCGTTGCAGCATGGCCATTAAACACCAGATAAATACCGGAAAACTGGGGCGTGGGTTCCTATCTCTATACTCTCTATACTGTACCGCGCCAACCCGTAGGGCCAAGGGCCAAGGACATCCTGCCCCGGTGGGGAGAACCGAACCCCAACCTACTCCGAGGCCTTGGTGCGTTCGGCGGCGGCTAGGGCTAGGGCTTTGTTCTCGGCATAGGTGGCCCGACGATCCTGGGCAATGGGGTAGCGTTCATCCTCTGGGGGCACCTCGGCCATCAGATCCGAGGCCCGCTGCCATCGCACCGCCAGATCTAGCCAGTCGGCGGTGCTCGTGGCTGTTTGGCCATCGGTCACGGCCTGCTGGGCAATGCGCACCGCCAGCACAAAGGGGTCTTCGTCAACGGGCGGCGGCGGCGGTTCTGGGGTGACGGCGGGGGCAGGCTGGGGGGATCCGCCCAGGCTGGCGCGTAGCCAATCCTTGGTGGCCCAGCCCACAATCAGCAGCAGTAGGGCAAGACTCGCCCCGCCGATCAGCCCTCGCCAAAAAGCGGATCGACTGGCAACGGTTTTAGAACTGGGCACATTCGCCAAGAACGGTGTGCGCTGGCGGGGCGTGTTGAAATCCTGCCACATTCGCAGGAAGGCATTGGCCCGCCTCAGGGTGACCGGCTCGGCCCAGAGCAGGCTATTTTCGGGATCGCGCTTCACCTCATCGAGCCACAGCAACTGCTGTTCTTGGACAATGCGGCTATTGATGTTGACCTTGGTAATGCCCTTAGGGCTGATGGATTCCAGAACGGTTTTCACCTCCTCTACTACGGTCGCCTGGGGCAATTGTTCGGCGGTGGCGGCTTCCACTAGCAATTGCAGGACGCCGTTATCCTGAACGGCCCGAGTGCGAATGCCCGACGGGGCAAAGTGCTCGTTCAAAAGATGAATAATGGCGGCCACACTACCCTGGCGGGCCTGGAGATGGAGGTCATCAATCGTGGAAGGCATGGCAAGTAACATCCGCCGCAATCGGTAGTGAGTAGGATTACACAGCCGTGGGCTGGCCATGATCGGAGTAATTATATCAAGCCTTGCCCAAAGCTCCGCTCTTCTGGCTACCGAGGCCGGGGTGGAGGGGATCACCGCAGGGCTCAGTTCGCCTACACTGGAGGTATCCAACCGCCGCCGCCCAAATCGAGCAAGCACAGCTTAACCAGAAGCCATCCCATCTGCCCGGTGCTGAGGCCATAAGCGGGGTAAACAGGTTACAGTCAATACAGGCAACGATTGGCCAGAGGATACAAGTCATGTGGCACGTCATTTACATCATTGCATTTGCGGTTCTTGCCATTCTGGCCATTGCCAACCTGGTAAGAAATCTCATGGTGCTGGGTAGTAATGCTCGCAATGCACCCGCCCCCAGCGCCTATGGGAACGAGGTGAACCGCCCAGTTCCCCATCCAGAACTGCTGGATAACGATGGCCAAGTGATTCGAGAACCGCTCCTGGTGATGCGATCCATTTCCGTCAAGGACGCTCGCGAACAGCTTGATGCCCTGTACAACAGCGACGATGGCGACGACGTGAAACCCGGTTCCGAAGCCTAGGGGCCTCACCCAGAACGCCCTAGAACAGGAAGTACCGCTGGGCCATGGGCAACACCTCGGCGGGTTCGCAGGTCAGGCGTTGGCCATCGGCACGGACTTCATAGGTTTCGGGGTTCACCTCCATGTGGGGCTGGTAGGTGTTGAGCTTCATGTCGGCTTTGCTGAGGTGGCGGCAGTTGGCCACGGCGGGGGTGGCTTTGGTGAGGCCAATTTGGCTAGGAATCCCTAGGTCTAGGGCGGCTTGGGAAACAAAGGTCAAGGAGGTCGCCGCCATCGCCCCGCTAAAACTGCCAAACATGGGTCGCATGTGGACGGGTTGCGGCGTGGGAATGCTGGCATTGGGATCGCCCATTTGCGCCCAGGCAATGGCCCCGCCTTTAATCACCATTTCGGGTTTGACGCCAAAGAAAGCGGGCTTCCACAGACACATATCCGCCAGCTTGCCCGCCTCGATGGAACCCACATGGTCAGCGATGCCGTGGGTGATGGCGGGGTTGATCGTGTACTTAGCCACATAGCGCTTAGCGCGGTAGTTGTCGTTGCGGTCAGAATCCTCCGTCAGTGGCCCCCGCTGCACCTTCATTTTGTGGGCCGTCTGCCAGGTGCGGAGGATCACCTCCCCCACCCGCCCCATCGCTTGAGAGTCTGACGCAATCATGCTAAACGCCCCAAGGTCGTGGAGAATGTCTTCGGCGGCGATGGTTTCCCGTCGAATGCGGGACTCGGCAAAGGCGATGTCTTCGGGAATGCTGGGGCTGAGGTGATGGCAAACCATCAGCATATCCAGGTGCTCGTCGAGGGTATTACGGGTGTAGGGGCGGGTGGGATTGGTCGAAGATGGCAGCACATTGGCCTCGCCACAGACCTTGATAATGTCGGGGGCATGGCCTCCCCCTGCCCCTTCGGTGTGGTAGGTGTGGATGACCCGATGTTTGAAGGCGGCGATGGTGTCCTCCACAAAGCCCGCCTCGTTGAGGGTGTCGGTGTGGATGGCCACCTGCACGTCATACTCATCGGCTACGGCTAAGCAGGTGTCGATGGTGGCGGGGGTTGTCCCCCAGTCTTCGTGGAGCTTTAGACCGATGGCCCCGGCCTTGACCTGATCGGCCAGGGCTGCTGGCAGGGCGCTGTTGCCTTTGCCTAGAAAGCCTAGGTTCATGGGGAAGGCCTCCGCCGCTTGCAGCATTCGCGCCAAATGCCAAGCCCCTGGCGTACAGGTGGTGGCATTCGTCCCCGTGGCGGGGCCAGTGCCGCCCCCGATCATGGTGGTGATCCCAGAGGCAATGGCGGTTTCAATCTGCTGGGGACAAATGAAGTGAATGTGGGTGTCGATGCCGCCAGCGGTGGCGATCAGGCCCTCCCCAGCGATCACCTCGGTGCCGGGGCCAATGATGATGTCGATGTTGTCTTGGATATAGGGATTGCCCGCCTTCCCGATGGTGTGAATCCTGCCGTCCTTCAGGCCAATGTCGGCCTTGACGATGCCCCACCAGTCCACAATCAGGGCATTGGTGATCACCGTATCCACCGCCCCCGCCTCGCGCCCCAGGGGAGACTGACCCATGCCGTCGCGAATCACCTTGCCGCCGCCAAACTTCACCTCATCGCCGTAGGTGGTGAAGTCTTGCTCCACTTCGATGATCAATTCCGTATCGGCCAAGCGAATGCGGTCGCCCACGGTGGGGCCGAAGGTTTCCGCATAGGCGCGGCGATCCATGCGATAGCTCATGGGGACTCCTAGAGAAAATGAGGCAGCCCATTGAAGGGGAGGTTGTCTACTTGTTCAGAAAACCCAGGCCACCAGACTCTAGAATGCGGGATTTTCCGCCGCTGGTCAATCGAGGCCAGCCCTGGATCCGGGGCCAAGGCCCAGGTTGCCAGCATCGACGCTGGGGTTATTCAGACAAGTTCGATCCGGTGTCGAGATAGATCGACTCTAGGCGCTGGAGCACCTTAGCTTTGAGGTTGGTCTTAAACTCATTGCGGAGCAGATCTCGGCTCGTGGTCATGGCCCCCACATCGGGGTGGCTGCGGGCATTTACCACCCATTCCTTCAGCATATTGCGCTGGGGTTCAGCAATGGTGCAGGACAGGACATGGTCGCAGCGACGGGGATTCTCCAGGGCAAACAGCAGCAGTTTATAGGATCCTGCTTGACCTAACAGGCCCGTAATCTCCTGGCCCAGGGGGGTCTTGAGATCGAGGTAGCAGGGCAACCACCGGGCACCGTAGGTGTGGCTATAGAGCACCGTCAGCCACAGCATGACCGGATGGGGCGACATGGTGCAGATAAAGGTGTTGTAGCGGGTGCTAATCAGACGGCGGTTAATTTCTTCCTGGGGCATCATGGCCCAGAGGGTGGGCAACGCCCCCTGACTGGTGGGCACCACATGGGGAAACACAATTTCGGCGGTGGGCTTGTTGGGTGGCCACACCATCAACCGACAGACCTGGCTTTCGTCCACCTCTTCAGAGGTTTCTGGTTCTTGGGCAACGGGGACTCGGCTGAGGGTGGTATTGATGCGCTGGCTGATGCGGAACCCGTTAATATAGCGGGCCTCTAGGGGTTCTAGGGCCTGCAAGATTTCCTGGATATTTTGGGGCCGATCATCCGGGCGCTTGGCAATACAGCGCATAATCAGATCCTCCAGCAGCCGAGGCACCTTCACTTGGCTGGCCACCTCGGCCATGCGCTTGGGGGATTCGGTTTGGTGAACCTTGTACCAGCCGCCGAAGGTATGGTTCGTGGCCCGCAGCGGTAAATTCCCGGTCAGCATCTGAAACATCATGATGCCGAGGCTGTAGATATCGGATCGACCATCCAACTCCTGGCCGTCCATTTGCTCTGGCGAGGCATAGGCCAGGGTACCCATGAAACAGTTGGTTTGATCCCCCCCAGCCTGCATCAGCTTGGCAATGCCAAAGTCGAGAATCTTGGCCAGTTCCCCGAGGGTGGGGTCTTGGACAATCATGATATTACTGGGCTTAATGTCCCGGTGGATGATGGGCACCGGGCGAGCCTGATTTTTGACCATAATGCCCTCGTGGGCCGACTGAAGCCCCAGGCAAATCTGGCGAATGAGGCCCAGAAATCGAGGAAGTGGCAGGGGCTGAAGGTTGATCAACTGGCTTAGGCTTTGCCCCTGAAGGTATTCCATCACATAGAACGGAACCCCCTCTTCGTTGACGCCATAGTCCGTCACTCGCACCACATGGATGCTTTTTTGGCCAAGCTGGGCACAGGTCATCGCCTCCTGCATGAAGCGCTCCCGCATTTTGTCGTTCATCATCGTCTGCGACAAAAACTTGACCGCCACCCGCACGTTGCCCAGCAGCACATCCTCGGCCATGTAAACTCGCCCCATGGATCCTTGCCCCAGGGGCTCAATCAGCTCGTAGCGATTGGCGAGTTTGGTCCCTATATTAGAGTCAGTCATAAATTGTCATAACCGGCTTTCCTACGATGCTCCAGGTCTCTGTATCCCATTGCCCTGGACGGGATGAGACCAGAGGCCGCTCACCGATACCATGGGTTGACCGTAAAACCACTGAAATGCGCGTCTCGGCTGTTGTGATCTTACTCGGGATAGGCCGTGGAATCAGGCCAGAATCTTTACCGATTCTTGATGAAAATGAACCTAATCTTTATGGGCCTATTCTTTAATATGCCTACTTTGCCGCAAAACATGGGCTCTACCCACAAGACTTCATCGAAACTCAGGTAAGGTCGCCCAAGGGAGGCCCTTGCTGCTCAGGATCCTAAGGTCGGCGGGTGCGCCATCACCCCCCAGGAGAGGAGGGCATTTGGGGTTGTAGGGTGGCTTCCATGGCGCTGGTCAAGTAGTGGCCCGTCATGATACCGCTAGAGAGGTGGTAGCAGCCATCATCGAGGCGATGGAGCGTTTCAAACCCGGTGCGACGCTGGCGATCGCCCAGCGCCCAGTACCGTTGAATGATGGAGTCTGGGGCCACCCATCCCTCCCCCTCCACCCGTCCGAGGAGGCTATGCTGGAGCACAAAGGTGTACTGACATTCGCCACTGGCGAGTCGTCCGCGATACTGAAGGGCGATTTCGGGCGGATTGGCTTCGGGCATCACCAGTTTCATCACCATGGTGAACCAATCATCGCGGCTCCAGGCAATCAAAATCTTGCCCTTGACCGGAGTCGGTAGGCGATCCCGCTCCAGCCAACTTCCCTGTAAGACCCAGCGTCCTGGTTCAACCAAAAAACTGTGGACCACTGATTGCCCCCTAAACCATGAACCTTAGGGCCGCTGACCAAGACGGCTCGCATCACCCTTGGATATACCCTCGCACGGATCTTCCCCCGTGGGCTGACCCATTCTCCTCCAGCATACGTCCTAATTGTTAGGCCTGCGATCTAGGATTAGCCCGGGAGGTTGGGGCTCTAGGGGGCTAGGGGGTGTGGCATATACCGATCAGGGTGGCGGTGCGAGCCCCCGTTACCGCTGGCAGGTTGCCGGGGAAGTCGTGCCAGCGCCAGTAGCCCAGTACCGCAAAGGCGATGGCTTCCTTCTCCCCAGCGGGTACTCCGGCGGCATCGGTGGGTTGGATCGGAATCTCTGGGAACTCAGCCTGTAGGTTGGCCAGGAGCACCGGATTCTGGCCACCGCCGCCGCCGATCAGAATGGCCTCCGGCAGGGCTGGCAAAAAGGCCCGGTAGGACTGGGCAATGGTGGCCGCCGTAAACTGGGTCAGGGTGGCAACGATGTCCGTGGGGCTCAGGCCGCGTTGCTGGGCGTCGCCGTAGCACCGCTGGAAAAACTCCCAGCCAAAGCGTTCTCGCCCGGTGGATTTGGGGGGCGGCTGGTGTAGGTAGGGATCCTGTAACCAAGCCTGGATCAACCCTGGGCAGGGGGTGCCCCGGGCGGCCCAGGCCCCGTCGGCGTCGTAGGTGAGGCTGCCCTCGGATAGGGTGGTGATGGCGATATCGATGAGGGAATTCCCTGGCCCGGTATCCCAGCCGAGGATGGCCGGGGGGTGCGGAGAGGTGGCCCGATCCCAGGCGGGCAGGTACGTCACATTGCCGATGCCGCCGATATTTTGCACACAGCGGCACTGCTGGGGATGGCTGAGCAAGCACAGATCCACAATGGGCACGAGGGGCGCACCCTCTCCGCCAGCCTCAATATCCGCCTGTCGAAAATTGCTCACCGTGGGGATGCCCAACTGCCGAGCCAAACTGGCCCCCCGCCCCAACTGGAGGCTGTAGGCGAGCCGTTCTCCCTGTACCGGACGGTGGAACACCGTTTGGCCGTGGGATGCCACCAAATCCACCGGGCCGAATTGATCGATCATCCGTTGAGCGGCCTGGGCAAACTGGTGGGCGATGGCGTCATCTAAGTCGGCCAGATCGGCTAGGGCCAAGGGCTGTCCGGCACAGACTGCCAGAATCCGCTGCCGCAGGTCATCGGCGTAGGGGGCGGTAAAGCCGTGGCGGCAATCTACCCGTAGATCGTAGCCCTGGCCCTCAATGTCTACCAAGGCCACATCGATGCCATCAACGGAGGTACCGCTGATTAATCCAATCACCCGCATGGTTGTGTCTCGCTCTTGTGTCTCGCTTGTGGGTCTCGCTTGTGGGTCTCGCTTGTGGGTCTCGCT
>JAYKHF010000198.1:0-32732 GCA_035285305.1 Leptolyngbya sp. | reverse complement strand
GCAGAAGATCTCTGGCAGCTTCCGCTCTGAGGACGGGGTGAAACACTTCTGTCGCATTCGAGGCTACCTGGCCACCCTGCGCAAGCAGGGTCTCAATGTCTTGGATGCTCTCTTGAACCTGTTCTCCAGCAATCCTCAATCACCCCTCCCACAGCCTGAGTAGTGACCAACGATGGATAAACTAATTTTCGTCAACAGCAGCCTCTACACAGAATCATCCACCCAGCCGTTGAGCGATCTGGGTGGTGATCAAAAGGTGACTTGCAGCCGTTCAGCCGGAGCGTTAGCTGGCTCCATCGTGTCAACCGCCCGCTTAGGCGTTCGCCGACGGTAGCGCGTCGGGTCGTTGCATTGGCCCTAGGTAGCGGGTGAGGTAGGGGGAAAAGACCTCGTAAATTAGCGTTAGGGGCTTGCCTCGGTGCCAAAATAGGTAGTGGCGACCCCAAAACGGCCCCGGCTGGCCAAAGGCGGCTTCTAGGGCTGGAGAATCGCCAAAATAGAGTCCCTGAATATCCCGATATAGCTCTGTTCGCAGGCGAGCAAGGCTGGCCCAAATCGGCAGGGATTTATTCTGCAAATACTCATCCACATGGCTGGCTTCCCACCAGGAGGCGGCATAGGCAAGGCGCTGACCGGAGGCGGTGCGTAGCCACACCTGACGGCGCACCCGTGGCCCTGGCACCACCCGAATAATGTCCGGTGCTCCGTCCAAATCCATGCCCACGCGGGACATATCGATCACGTCTACCTCGGTGGGTTCGCGGGTGAGCAGTTGTAGGTGGCGGGTGGGAGAACCATCCCCCAACAGCAGAATTTGCCATGCAGGGGCCATTTGGTCGTGGGGCAGCCCCTGGTGCACCGCGACGGCCCCCGCTTGCCATTGGGGGGCGAGGGCGTGCCAGTCGTGGGGCAGGGCATTGGGGTTGAGCGGCTGGGTTGCAGAAGCCAAGGCGTGTTACAAAAGTTCATCTCTGATGCCATAGTAAACCCTGGCCTTGGGGAGAGGACAGTCTGCCCCAGGGAATTTAGCGAGCCGTCAAGGATGCCGTGCTACCCCGCTCTGGGGGGAGGGGCAGGGGAATCGCTGGGGCGAGGGGTTCTCTTCTGGGATTCGTCTAGGATAGGAAAACAGTTTAGGCAGCGGTTATGGCGCGATCACAGCTACAAAAATTGGGGGTATACCTCGGCCCCCACTGGCCCAAGGCCGCCATTGGGGTGGGGGCGCTCTTTTTGGTCAATCTTCTGGGCGTGTGGATTCCCCTGCTAATTCGCGATGGCATCGACGAGTTACAGGTCTCCTTTAGCTATGGCCGAGTGCTGTACTACGCCATTATGGTGCTGGTGCTGGCTTCGGTGATGTGGGGCATCCGCATGGTGTCGCGGATCACGCTGTTTGGGGTAGGGCGACAGGTGGAATTTGACCTGAAGCAGCGAATTTTTGAACACTTGCTGCAAATGGAACCGGCCTACTTTAGCCGTAACACCCCTGGGGAACTGATCAGCCGCGCCACTAGCGATGTGGATAACATTCGACGGCTGCTAGGCTTTGCCATCCTCAGTTTGGCCAATACCCTGTTTGCCTATGCCCTGACGATTCCGGTCATGCTGTCGATCAGTGTTCGGCTCACGTTGATTTCCTTAGCCATTTACCCGCTGATGCTGTTTTTGGTGCAGGCGTTTAGCAACCGTCTGCGGCTAGAGCAACTGGAGGTGCAGGAGCGCCTGTCCCGACTCAGCGACCTGATCCAAGAGGACATGAGCGGCATCGCCCTGATCAAAATCTACGCCCAGGAGGCCAACGAACGGCAAGCCTTCCAGCGCCTCAACCACGACCTACTGCGAGCTAATCTCACCCTATCGAAAACCCGCAACACGCTGTTTCCCCTCCTCGGGGGGCTGGCCAGCATCAGCCTGCTGGTGATTTTGGCCACTGGGGCCGGATCCATTGCCCGAGGCTATATCACCGTGGGTGGCTTTGTCGCTCTGTTGCTATACGTGGAGCGCCTCGTTTTTCCCACCGCCCTGCTGGGATTTACCATCACCGCCTACCAGCGGGGAGAGGTGAGTATTGACCGGGTGGAAGCCATTCTGGGGGCAGAACCCAAAATCCAGGATCACCCCCCCTTGGTGCCGCTGCCGATCACGGCGGTGGCCGGAGGTCTAGAGGCCCATGATCTCAGCTACACCTATCCCGGTAGCGATACCCCGGCCCTGGATCGGGTCAGTTTTACCATTGCGCCAGGGGAACGCATTGCCATTGTGGGGCCGATTGGATCCGGCAAATCCACCCTGGCCAACGCTCTCCCTCGCCTGGTGGAGGTGGAGCCAGGACAGCTTAAAATTGACCACCGCGACGTGCTGGACGTTCCCCTGCAAGACCTGCGGCGGGCCATTGCCTACGTCCCCCAAGACAGCTTCTTGTTCAGCACCAGTATCCAAAACAACATTCGCTATGGGGTTCCCCTGACCGAATTGGGTGAGGTGCAGTATGCCGCCAAACAGGCCCAAATGGATGCTGAAATCCAGAACTTCCCCCAGCACTATGACACCATTGTGGGGGAACGGGGGATCACCCTCTCCGGGGGGCAACGACAGCGAACCGCCCTTGCCCGCGCCCTGGTGACCGACGCCCCGATTTTGGTGCTAGACGATGCCCTCTCCAGTGTCGATAACCGCACCGCCACCGCCATTTTGAATGCCCTATCCGAAGGCACCCAGCAAAAAACGGTGCTCTTTATTTCCCACCAAATGTCCGCTGCTGCCACCGCCGACCGCATTTTTGTGATGGATCGGGGCCGCATTGTTCAGATGGGTACCCACAGCGAACTCTTGGCCCAAGACGGGCTTTACCGAGATCTCTGGGAACAACACCAACTCGAAGCGGAACTCCAATAGAAGGGTAGAAGGGGCCTATAGAAGAGGCCTATAGAGGGCTAAACTAGCCCAGAACGCTAGCTAGGAGCGCTTTTTGGGCGTGCAGTCGGTTTTCGGCCTGATCCCACACCCGGGAGGCGGTGCCTTCGATGACCTCATGGGTGATTTCCTCGCCTCGGTGGGCGGGCAGACAATGGAGCACAATGGCATCGGGGCTGGCCTGACTGAGGAGGGCCTCATTCACCTGGTAGGGCTGGAAAACCGGCAAGCGCTGATCCGCTAACTCTTCCTGGCCCATGCTGGCCCATACATCGGTATAGAGCACCTGGGAACCCTGTACCGCCGCCTCGGGATCTTGGGTGATCAGCACCTCCCCGCTAGCGGGACTCAGGGCCTTGGCCTGGGCCACGATGGCGGCATCAGGGGTATACCCCTCGGGGGAGGCAATCCGGACATTCATCCCCACCATGGCACAGCCTAGCAGCAGGGAGTGGGCCACGTTATTGCCATCACCGAGGTAGGTCAGTGTCAATCCCTTCAGGTCACCGAATTCCTCTTGAATCGTGAGCAAATCCGCCAGAATTTGGCAAGGATGCTCGAGGTCGGTGAGGGCGTTGATCACTGGGATGTTGGCGTAGTCGGCAAACTCTTGGATTTCCGACTGATCAAAGGTACGAATGGCCACCACGTCCAAGTAGCGATCTAGGACGCGGGCGGTGTCGCTGGTGGGCTCACCTCGCCCAACCTGGGTGACGCCAGCATGGAGATCTAGCACCTGCCCCCCCAGTTGGTACATCGCTACCGAAAAGCTGACGCGGGTGCGGGTGGAGGCTTTACGAAATAGCAGCCCCAGTACCTTGTTCGGGAACAGGGGGCTGCTGTGGCCCGCCTTGAGGTCGGCGGCAAAGTCTAATAGTCCGGTTAGCTCATCGGCCTTGAGGTCACTCAGGCTGAGAAGGTCACGTCCGCGTAACGAAGGCATGGGGCGTATCACTGCTCTAACGGAGGAAAATACGACATTAGCAGATCTAGGGGGGCTGTTCCCTGGGATCTGAATTCTAATCTACGAATTGTTAGGAAATCCTAGCCAAGATCTGCAATCACGTCTGCCATTACTGCGGGGCGTTTGTGCCTAAATCCTAGTTGGCTGACAAAAGATTCTTCACCGGGCGCGGAAACCGCGCCCCTACGGCATTCGGGCCAGGTCGGGGGCAGGTCTCCTGTCCCTCTGACACCCCCTTTGACAGAGATGGGTTCTAGCCAGTTTTGTCAGTCAACTAGGCCGGTAGCTAGGACGCTAGATGTGTGGTGTATCCCCGCCCCCTCGATGGGCTTGGGGACTCACATCGGCCCCTAGACGGTCTCCCCTAAGCTGGGTCTGATGGCTAGAGGAGACCTGGGTGCCCCTGATCAGGCCACCTCGCTTCCCTAGGAAAGCAGACTCACAAAGGGAGCCCATTGTCCTGCCAGGTGCCCCGATAGCTGTGCTGTCCAGGTTTGGATGATGGGCCAGCGATCGATCACCATCCCCGCCGACAGCAGCATCATGTAAAGGATGGAATATTTGAATAGCCCCTTGGCTAAATCTCGGTTGCTGGGGGTTTTGAGCAACGCCCAGGCTTTTTGGATGAATGCCATGCCCAAACCGAGCGCCACCACGGCATAGACGGCCCCCGTTGCCCCCAAGGGATAGCTCATCATCAGGGTGAGGGGCACCAAAATCAGGGTGTAATACCAAATTTGGCGGGCGGTGGCTTCGTCGCCAACGATCACCGGCATCATGGGCACGTTCACCTTGGCGTAGTCGTCCTGGATGAGCATCGCCAAGCCCCAAAAGTGGGGCGGTGTCCAGATAAATACAATGAAAAAGAACAACCAGGCGGCAAGGCTCAGTTCCCCGGTGACAGCGGCCCAACCCACCAGGGGCGGAATCGCTCCGGCGGCTCCCCCGATCACGATATTTTGGGGTGAGGATCGCTTCAGCCAGGTGGTGTAGACCCCGACATAAATGGCGATTCCTGCCATGGCTAGGCAGGCGCTGAGCAGGTTGGCCACCCAGACCTGGATCCCAAAGGATAGGGCCGCTAGGACACCGGCAAAGACCAGGGCATCCCGCACCTGAATGCGCCCAGAGGGAATCGGGCGATGGCGGGTGCGTTCCATATCAAAGTCAATGTCGCGATCATAGACGCAGTTGATGGTCTGGGCTGAAGCCGCCGCCAGGGTGCCGCTCAGCAGCGTCGTCAGCACCAGCCAACCGTTAACCTCGCCGTGACCGGCCACCCACATGGCCGCCGCCGTTTCGATCAGCAACAGGGGAATGATGCGGGGCTTGGTGAGCTGCACATAGCTGCGGATCACAGATCCGACGGAACTGTGGTGCCGGGTGGCCTCGTTCCAAGTCGTGGTTTGATTCATGCCAAGGAAATCCTTCCAAAGGATATGGGGTGAGTTGAGGGTGACGTTGCCGCTTGAACTAGGGCCACCCTACGGTTGACTACGGGGGATCATCCCTGGATACCGCGACGATCCTCGACTCCGTAGCCGCTGGGGATGGGCCTAGGGCTGGAAAACGGAGCCATCTAGGGTCGCGGCCTTAGACGCGAATTGTTCCCGTAGGGCCAGGGTGGTAAAGCAAACCAGGGTGCCCACTAGGGCCGCGCCGAGGGTGTGGTGAAGCACCGTCAGGGGTTCGACCTGAAGGTGTAGGCGAAAGGTGGCAATGCCCATCACCAGTTGAAAGACCAGCAGCATACTGGCCAAATTGCCCAACTGGCGCAAGGGGTAGCTGAGGGCGGGGGTGCGCCACACCGCCTGGGTAAGGGCCAAAACGGATACGGTGGCGGGGAGAATGCCGATCAGGTGGCTATTCATCACTTGGCAGAGTTCGCCCAGGCCAAAACACTGGTGTGCCGCCCAACGCGACCCCACTAATCCGCCCAGCAAGCATTGGCCATAGACCAGCACCGTAGCCCCCAATCCCAGCCAGGGCAACCGCCCCACCGTGCCCGTGTGGGCACAGGGCAGCAGACTCATGCCAATGATCAGAGTGGTACTGAAGAACAGTAGGGCCGTACCCAGGTGGGCGGTGACAATGTCAAACCGGAGTAGTTGGGTCACGGTTAGTCCGCCGAGCACGCCCTGGAACCCAATCAGCCCTAGGGCGGCCAGGGCAGCCCAGGGTAACCATTCCGGCACCTGCCGCCGATACCACCCACTCAGGGCCACCAGCCATAGGGTGCTGATCCCAATCAGAGCGGCATCCAGCCGATGGAACCACTCCAAAAACACCTGGAGATTCATCTGGCTTTGGGGCACCAGTTGGCCATAGCACAGGGGCCAATCGGGGCAGGCCAAGCCCGCATTCATCACCCGCGTAGCGCTACCCACCGCCATCAGGGCCAGGGTCGCGAGGGCAATTTTCCACACCAGCCGCCGAATTCTATCCACCGGAGCGGTTGGTGCCGTCGTCCTCCACCAAGGGAAACGACCATGCACCCCTGGCACAGCGGACAGAGAAGAAAGATTGGTTGCCATGTCACCTCCAATGCCGTTCGCCAATCATGAAGATTTCATACTGCGGGAAGAGAGCGCCTACTTCAGTCAGGGAATCGCGTCACGATGGCCGCTTCAAACCTGCCTGAAATCTCTCCCGGATCGCTAGGTCAACGCTGAAGGTTGATTGCTTATCACTTTAGAGAGGACGGCTGAGAAATCAACCCAGCTTTAGGAATTTCTTCGGAATTTGAGGGGAAAAACTCCCCCCAACCCGACTTTTTTCCTCTCTCCGCTTAATAGTCCGTTACCTTTCGCGATATTTCGTATTCAGGGATACCGGACTCCCCATGCCACGGGCTTTCTGCCCATCCCGGTGCCGCGAGGCCAGCCCGAATCGCCGCAGCGGCCAGGGAAGGTGCCAGAATGACAGCGTTCTTTTTCGGATCTGCCCCATGTCCCAGGCCATCACCATCAACCTCGCCGATGGATCTATCCAGTTCAGCTTTTCCGCCGTCGCGGCCCAAGCGCTCAAGGCCGATCTGGATGCCCTGATTAGTCAAATGAAAGCGGCCACGGCCACCGGAACGCCGCGCCGGTCTCCCCTGCCTCCCGCCGAACACCGCCACAGCGGCGACGTGTTCCTAGAGGTCTTCTGCAACCCAAACCTTTGGCCCAGCCCCTTCGCCGCGAGAGTTCTGCTCACCCTGCGCGATGACCGCATCCGCATCACCACTGAAACCGGACTCTCTCAACTCTATGATGACCTCACTGCCTACCTTGACCAGGTAGGCTAATCCCTCGCCTGAAACGCCCTGCCCCCTGGGGCACCCCCGCAGACGCCTTGGCACCAGCCTTGGCGGGGCAAACCAGCGGATTCATCCCCTCCTTTCTAGACTGGTGTTCATTCAGAACTCCCAGAACGCGATCACTCCTGCTATTTTGAAGACGTATATCTTTGAAGGCGTATATCTTTGAAGGCGTACAGCC
Source organism: Leptolyngbya sp. (assembly GCA_035285305.1). GTDB lineage: Bacteria > Cyanobacteriota > Cyanobacteriia > Phormidesmidales > Phormidesmidaceae > Nodosilinea. Next base: position 25,373 of record JAYKHF010000198.1, on the reverse strand, counting down.
AAGATTCCCTGGGAGGCATGACCATGACCCCTGATACCGTGACTACCACGCTACAGAAAGGCTTGCGCGTCACCCTAGGCGCAACGGCCACCCTGATTGAGGCCATTCAAGAACCCCAAACCTCCGGGGAGCGCTTTTCCGCCCTCGGCAGTGATGTGAACCACATTGCTGAAACCTTGGAAACCAAGGGCGAAGTCGCAGAGCGCGAGGCCCGTCAGTTTGTGGATGGGTTGCTTAGCCAACTACCCAGTCCCTTTACCAACGGGGCCAGTCCTTCCCCCACGGTAGATACCGTGGCTACCCCCGTCGCCACCCCCTCCGTGCAAAGTGACCTAGCGGCCCTGACCCAGGAATTAGCGGAAATTCGCCAAGCCATCGAGGCGCTGAAGACAGAGAATGGCTAACCTGCCATCGTCTCCTAGCAGGCAACGGCCTGTAAGCCAGCCGACTAGGATTGGACTGCCGCCGACAGTAGCTTGCCGACAGTGGCTCAGCTATCGAGGGCCATAAAAAATTTGAGATGCAATGTTGTGGGTCTGATTGACTGACAAAACTGGCTAGAACCCCTCTCCGGCGAAGGGGCAGGAGACCTGACCCCTACATGGCCCGAATGCGGTAGGGGCGCGGTTTTCGCGCCCGATGCAGAATCTTTTGTCAGTCAACCAGCCCAGATTCCTCAAAGGGTCAGGTCTCCTGACCCCTACGTGGAACCAATCTCGTAGGGGCGTGGTCTTCGCGCCCGACCCAGAATCTTTTGTCAGTCATCCAGGTTGTGGGTAGTCATAGTGACCATCCATAGTCTATAATCATAGACCGTGCACATTTGCAGGCCCTATGAACGCAGAGGAAATCATCCGCTCAATTGAAGCGGAGCAGCTAAAGACAGATCTGCCTGAGATCTACGTCGGCGACACCGTCCGCGTCGGCGTTCGCATCCAGGAAGGCGGCAAAGAGCGGATTCAGCCCTACGAGGGCACGGTGATTGCCATGCGTAATGGCGGCATCAATCGCTCCATTACGGTTCGCAAAGTCTTCCAGGGGGTTGGCGTCGAGCGGGTTTTCCTGCTCCATGCTCCCAAGCTGGCCGACATCAAGGTTTTGCGCCGAGGTAAGGCTCGTCGTGCTAAGCTTTATTACCTGCGTGATCGTGTGGGTAAAGCTACCCGACTCAAGCAGCGGTTTGACCGCCCAATCAAGTAAGCTGGGTATAGAAGGGCCATTCAGGCTCAAGCCAGTGATTGGCGGCTCCATGCGTCCTTAGTTCAGTTGGTAGAACGCGGGTCTCCAAAACCCGATGTCGGGGGTTCGAGTCCTCCAGGGCGCGCTGAGTAAACCAGATAGCAAATGCCCAACGGTTCTGAGATCAGCCATAGCTGTCATCAGCCCTGCGGGCATTTCTACTGATCATGCTCTATGCCGTTGATTCTCTTGGTTTGTGGCTCCGAATGGCATCCCAGTTCTGGCTAAACGTCCAGCAGGAGCGAGCACCAGTGGTTAAAAAAGACGCGGTAGTCGAAGCGAAGCGGAAAGGTTCTCCGGCCATTGAAACGGAAGATGGTTTCAATGCTGCTAACTTTTTCAAGGGCACCAAGGAAGAACTGAGCAAAGTAGTTTGGCCGAGTCGTCAACAGCTCATCAGTGAGTCGGCGGCGGTCATTCTCATGGTTAGTCTCTCCGCTACCCTCATTTACTTGATCGATCAGCTCTTTCGATGGGTTTCACAACAGGTGTTTTAATGGCGTTGACCTCAGACGACTTTAACGACGATTTGAGCATCTTCAATGCCGATGGCAATGAAGACAGCAATCGTGAGGCAAACCTAGAGGCCGCTGAGGGCGAGTCCATGGGGGCATCGCGCAGTCGCGCCCGCTGGTATGCCGTTCAGGTCGCATCGGGCTGCGAAAAAAAAGTGAAGGCCAACCTAGAACAGCGTCGTCAAACCCTGGATGGAGCGGATCACATTCTCAAGATCGAAATTCCCCAAACTCCGATTCGGAAACTGAAAAAAGACGGTAGTCACCAGACGGCTGAAGAAAAGGTGTTTCCGGGCTATGTGCTCCTTCAAATTCGGCAAAAGTGGGATGATTTGATCAAAGAATGGAAGGTGCCTGAGGATGCCTGGTTGGTAGTCAAAAATACCCCCCACGTCATCAACTTTGTTGGAGCCGAACAGCGCCGTGCCTACGGTCGTGGTCGAGGACATGTCAAACCTATGCCCCTAAGCGAGGGTGAGGTAAAGCGGATCTTCAAACGTACCGAAGAACAGAAGCCTGTCATCAAAATTGATATGGCTCCTGGGGATAAAATCACTGTTCTTTCAGGGCCTTTTAAGGACTTTGAAGGAGAAGTGGTGGAAGTCAGCCCTGAACGGAGCAAGCTAAAAGCATTGCTGTCTATTTTTGGGCGCGATACTCCAGTAGAACTGGAGTTTAATCAAGTGGAAAAAGAGAGTTAATCAATGGCCAAGAAAGTTGTTGCGCTGATTAAGTTAGCCATTCCGGCTGGAAAGGCTAACCCTGCTCCCCCGATTGGCCCAGCCCTGGGTCAGCATGGGGTCAATATCATGGCGTTCTGTAAAGAGTACAACGCCAGAACCCAGGATAAAGTAGGGCTGGTGGTGCCCGTCGAAATTTCGGTCTTTGAAGATCGGAGTTTTACCTTTATTCTCAAGACCCCTCCCGCCTCGGTCTTGATTAAGAAAGCGGCGGGGATTGAGCGCGGTTCCGGCGAGCCACGCACGAAAAAAGTGGGTTCCATTAGCCGCGCCCAACTGCGGGAAATTGCCGAAACGAAACTGCCCGACCTCAACGCCAATGATGTCGAAGCCGCGATGAAAATTGTAGAAGGGACTGCCCGTAATATGGGTGTCACCGTGGCCGATTAGGATCATCCTAGTCACGGTTTAGCGAATTTGTCTTTGTGATCTATTACGGGGGAGAAGTCACCCTTCGCCAGCACCCCAAGGAGTAAACCATGTCTGCCAAATTGTCTAAGCGCTTGAAAGAGGCCCACGCCAAAGTTGAAGATCGCCTGTACGAACCCCTAGAAGCCCTAGAACTGCTGAAGGAAACAGCTACGGCTAAGTTTACGGAATCCGTAGAGGCTCACATCCGTCTGGGGATCGATCCGAAGTACACCGATCAACAACTGCGGACGACGGTAATTTTACCCAAGGGCACCGGTCAAACGATTCGCGTGGCCGTGATTGCTAAGGGCGAAAAAGTGGCTGAGGCCACAGCGGCTGGGGCAGATATCGTCGGGTCTGAGGATCTTATTGAGGATATCCAAAAGGGCATGATGGACTTTGACGTTCTGATTGCCACCCCTGACGTGATGCCCCAGGTGGCGAAGCTCGGTCGTCAACTTGGCCCCCGTGGCTTGATGCCCTCTCCTAAGGGCGGCACCGTCACCTTTGACCTGCCCCAGGCGATCACCGAATTTAAAGCGGGTAAACTAGAGTTCCGGGCCGACAAAACCGGTATCGTCCATGTTATGTTTGGAAAGGCCGATTTTAGTGCCGAGGATCTCTTGGTCAACCTCAAGGCACTTCAGGAGTGCATTGACCGCAACCGTCCTTCCGGTGCCAAAGGCCGCTACTGGCGTACGGTAGCCATTGCCTCTACCATGGGGCCTGCCATTCGCTTAGATGTCAGTGCCCTACGGGACTACAAGCTCCCTGAAGCTGCTTAGGCTCAGTTACCGCCAGTTTTCAGTTTTGGTCGCGATTCATTCAAGTATCAACAGCGACTTAGAGTTTCACAAAGGAGTTGCGATTCCCCTAATTCCCAACAACTGCATAGGCGACCGTAGACAGCAGGTGCATATTTTTCCTGCATAAATCCTGCCGAGGTTGACATTGCGATAGCGGTTTCCAGCACAGTGCTGGAACTGGGCAATCGTAGGTCTACCCCGGCGGATGAGTCGGGGTTTTGTTTTGGGAAATTTGTTTTGGGAAATTAGTTTGACGGGTGATTCCCGACATTGGCAACCAGCCTGTGAACGATGTTTTCTATCCCCGATGTAAAGGAGGTGAGATTGATATGGGGAGAACCCTAGCGAATAAGAAGGAGATTGTGGGCGAACTTCAGGATTTACTGAAAGAAGCTCAACTCGCCTTTGTCATTGACTACCAAGGTCTAACCGTTGCTGAAATTACCAACCTGCGGAACCGTTTACGGCCCAAGGGTGCGGTGTGCAAAATCACCAAAAATACCCTGATGCGGATTGCCGTAGAGGGTGACAGCAATTGGGAACCCATGACCGAGTTCCTAAAGGATTCCTCAGCTTTTGTGCTGGTGAAGGAAGACTTTGGCGGCGCGATCAAGGAATACCAAGCCTTCCAGAAGGAGTCCAAGAAAACCACGCTGCGCGGCGGGGTGATGGAGGGTCAGGCACTCACCGAGGATCAGGTAAAAGCAATCACCGAACTGCCGACCAAAGAACAACTTATGGCTCGTTTGGCGGGTGCTATCAAGGCCATGCCGACCCGTGTGGCGGTGGGTGTCAAAGCCGTACCGACCAAACTGGCGGTGGGTATCAACGAAGTCCCGGCTTCGCTGTCCAGAGCCATCAAGGCGGTCTCCGAACAAGGCCAAGACGCGGCCTAGGAGCCTTTGTTGGCTTCAATCTAATGATCTCGTTTGTTCTATATAGGAGTTGAATCTCAACAATGTCTGCTAAAACCGATGAAATTCTCGAACAGCTAAAGTCTTTGTCCCTGCTGGAAGCCTCTGAACTGGTCAAGCAAATTGAAGAAGCCTTTGGTGTAGATGCTTCTGCGTCTGCTGGTGGCGGCATGATGATGATGGCCCCCGGTATGATGGGTGGTGGCGGTGCTGCCGCCGCTGAGCCTGAGGAAGAAAAGACTGAGTTTGACGTGGTGCTGGAAGATGTGCCCGCCGACAAGAAAATCGCCATTCTGAAGGTGGTTCGGGGTCTAACCGGTCTGGGTCTGAAGGAAGCGAAGGAACTGGTGGAAGCCGCTCCTAAGGCTGTCAAGGAAGGCGTGACCAAGGATGACGCTGAAGCGGCCAAGAAAGAGCTGGAAGAAGCTGGCGCTAAAGTGACCGTTAAGTAGTCCCTTGTAGCTCACCCTGTCAGGGTTTGAGAGCCTCCCATCTTAGAATGGGGGGCTTTTTAAGCACTATGCTCCGTGCCCTGATCTTGACACCCCATAACCCAGGCGGTTAGGGTAGGGCCAGGTCAACTAGATGGCCCATGTGCATCGCGCTATTGCAGCTTGCCCCACCGGGGGATAAATCCCCAACTCTGACATAGGACTATAAGGAGAATAACGATGGCACAGCAGTTGAAGCGATGGGAATCCCCCCGTCGCCCTGGACGTAACCATAAAGGCCGAGGCGGATCTGCCCGACAACGACAACTCCGTAAACGCGGTCAAGGGCTGCGCCACCGGCTACGGCAGGGAACAGCATCCCAACCCTCCGTGGATAACTCAACCCATCCCCCGAAAGAGAGTCTTGACTCTCTTTTTTTGTGCCAAATTCAGGGCTTTCGTACTCAATGTAGCGGATTCCACAACGTACCTCACGCTACCGAGAACCGCTATCGGTCATCGATAGCGTGATTTTGGCGATCCATAACCCACTTTACTGAACAATCTTTACTGAACAACTTCCATCACCTTGAACATGGGCAGATACATGGATAGCAGAATGGAGCCCACCATACCCCCCAGTACCACAATCATGATCGGTTCCATGATACTGGTGAGGGATTTTACGGCTTGCTCCACTTCATCTTCGTAGAAGTCAGCCACCTTCATTAACATTCCATCCAGTTCCCCCGTTTCTTCCCCAATGCTGATCATCTGGATAGCCATGGTGGGGAAAACACCGAATTTTTGCAGGGCGAGGCTAATCATACCGCCGCTTTGGACATCTTTACGAGCCTCATCCACCGCATCAGAAATCACTTGATTGCCAGCGGTATCACGGACAATTTCCAGGGAAGTGAGGATAGGTACCCCTGCCTTGGAGAGAGACCCAAAGGTACGGCAGAATCGAGCTGTGGCCGTTTTTTGAATGAGGTCACCAAACAAAGGCATTTTGAGGGAAAGGCGATCCACGGTGAGGCGACCGACGGGGGTTGCGTAGTAGCGTTTAAAGGCAAATCTGCCGGCTACAGCAATCGCAATTATCATGACCCAGTTGAGCGGTTTGCGGAGGAACACACTGATCAACATCATGATCTGCGTGAAGAGTGGTAGCTCGGCTCCGAGATCCTCAAAGATGTTGGCGAAAACCGGCAGCAGGAACACCGTCATGGCCACAAAAATAGTCGTGGCCAAGATGCCTACGACCACTGGATAGGTGAGGGCGGACTTGATCTGGTTCTGTAGGCGGTTCAGGTCTTCCAGCAGTTTCGCGAGGCGGTTCAGGACTTCGTCGAGCACCCCACCCACTTCCCCAGCCTGGATCAGAGCAACATAGAGAGCGTCAAAGCAAGCTGGATGTTTACGCATGGCGTCCGAGAGGTTGGTGCCCTGCTGGACATCAGCATTGATCGCCATCAGTGCTTCTTTAAGTTTGGGATTGGTGCAGTCGTCGGCGAGCACCCCCAGCCCCCTCACCAAAGCTACCCCCGCGTTGACGAGGGCCGCAAACTGACGCGAGAAAATAGCCTTATCCTTGACCGTCACCTTGGTCATGGAGGTGGAGATGGCTTCCATACTGAAGTTAAAGCCCTTATCCTCCTTGATTTCTAGGACGAACAGACCTTGGTTTTTGAGGAGCGTACGGGCATCGTTGGGGGTCTCCGCAGAAATGCGCTCTTTGCGCTGACTTCCGGAGGCATCACGACCAATGGCAACGTAGGTAGGCATGGCTCAAGGGCTCAAAGCGGTTGAGAAAATTATAGCGATTACCCCAGGATGCAGACCCAGACTCCCTCTGCACCCTGGGATGGGGCAATTAGCGACGGGCTGCCCCAGCAGCGGCAGGGGCGGGGCCGAGGAGGCGCTGGAGTTCGTCGGGCTTAGAGGTTTTGGACATGGCCGCTTCAAAGGAGATGGTACCGGCCTTATAGAGGTCTGCCAGGACTTTCTCAAGGGTCTGCATACCCACCTTGCCCCCGGTTTGGATGGCCCCGTAGATCTGGGCCGTTTTACCCTCCCGGATCATATTGGCAATGGCAGGGGTAATCACCATGATTTCCTGGGCCATCACTCGGCCATACTCACCCGGTTTAACATTGGCCTTAGGCACCAGGGTTTGGCTCAGCACCGCCACCAGAGAACCCGACAACTGTACCCGTACCTGCTGCTGCTGCTCCGGTGGGAATACGTCGATCATCCGGTCTACGGTTTGGGCGGCGGAACTGGTGTGCAGGGTGCCAAACACCAAGTGACCCGTTTCTGCCGCCGAGATGGCCAGGGAGATGGTTTCTAGGTCGCGCATTTCCCCCACCAGAATCACGTCTGGGTCTTCCCGTAGGGCGGCCCGCAGAGCGTTCGCAAAGCTCTTGGTATCCTCCCCAATTTGGCGTTGGTGGATCAAGCTTTTAATCGGTTCATACACAAATTCAATCGGGTCTTCCACCGTCAGAATATGCTCTGGTCGGGTGAGGTTGATATTGTTAATCATCGAGGCCAGGGTGGTGGATTTACCGGATCCCGTGGGCCCGGTCACCAGAATGAGTCCGCGAGGTTTTTCGGCCAGTTCGTGGACGATGGGGGGCAGGCCCAGAACATCCATACTGGGAATCTTGGAGCTAAGGGCGCGTAGACAGGCGGCGTAGGTGCCTCGGTCTTTGTAGACATTCACCCGGAACCGGGCCAACCCCTTCACCCCGTAGGAACAGTCTAATTCCCAGGTTTGCTCGAGCTGTTTGCGCTGGGTATTGTTCAACATGCTGAAGATGAGCCGTTGGCAGGACTCTGCGCTCATGGGCTCATGTTCGGTCGGGGTGAGTTTGCCGCTAATCCGAATGTAGGGGGGTAATCCAGCGGACAGGTGTAGGTCAGACCCACCCCGCTCAATGACCTCTTCCATCAAATCTTCAATCATCAATTCCATGGATTTACCTCTGTCTGGAGAGAATGGTCTGAAGGGAACTCGGGGCCTAGCGAGGCATCAACGGCGGTGGGCCAGCGTCGATCCCCCCAGCGATGCTACCAGTCTGCCTATTTTTACGGGATGGTTGGACATTTCCATCGTAAAACTTAGCAACCCAGGCCCGGAATCGAGGGGCCACTGCTCATTTTGGGAGATTACTCGGCAAACCGAGGGGTGAGACAGTAGGGACAGTCTAGCCATTCTTGCTGTAATTCAGCACTACAACTGGTGCAGGTGAGGGAAGCCTTCCGCTTAGCCTTGAGTTCTGCCTCTAGCCCCGTATCGGTGAAAGTCACCCGCTCGACCTCGTCAAGGGTGGTATACCCTTGACGAACAAGGGAGAGGCTGTAGGCCAGCAGGGTCTGCATACCCTCCTCCACAGCGGCTTCCTTGATCACCTCGGTGGGGGCTCCCTCCGAGATCAGCTTCTGGATCCGCTCCGTGACCCGCAGGACTTCATAGACCCCCACCCGGCCCTTATAGCCACCGCCCTGGCAGGTGGGGCAGAGGGCGTTTTTTGCCTTGGCCTCGGCGGCCTGTTCCACGGAAAGGGTGTTGGCTTTGTAGAAGGTCACTTCGCCTTCCGCCGAGGCGCTGAGACCAAAGTGGGCCAGTTCATCCACGCTGGGCTGGTAGGCAATGCGGCAGTCGCCACAGACCCGCCGCAGCAGGCGCTGGGCCAGCACCCCAATCAAGGCGCTGGATACCATGAAGGATTCAACCCCCATTTCATCCAAGCGGGCAACGGCCCCGGCGGCGTCGTTGGTGTGCAGGGTGGTGAGCACCATGTGTCCGGTTAGGGCCGCTTCGATAGCGGTCTTGGCCGTTTCCCGGTCGCGGGTTTCCCCCACCAGAATTACATCGGGGTCTTGGCGTAGGAAGGCTCGCAGGATGGAGGAAAAGTCCATGCCCTTTTCCCGAATCACCTGCACCTGGGTCAGCCCCTCCAAGGTATATTCAATCGGGTCTTCGGCGGTACTAATGTTAATGCCGGGATCATTGCGTTCCGACAGCACCGAGTAGAGCGTCGTGGTCTTGCCGGATCCCGTTGGCCCTGTCACCAGCAGTAGGCCAAAGGGACGAGCCGCCATTTCCTTCACAATTTGGAGGGATCCGGGATCGGTGATCAGCTTGTCGAGCCCCAGTTGCGTCACGGAGTTGTCGAGAATCCGCAAGACGACCTTCTCGCCACAGCGGCTGGGTAGGGTATTCACCCGAAAGTCTACCTTGCGGCCCTGGAAAATTCGCCGAATCCGGCCATCCTGGGGAGCCCGTCGCTCGGCAATATCGAGGTCAGAAATAATCTTGAAACGGGCCGTTACCGCTGGGATGATTTTCTTCGGCATTCGGGGCAGCGATTCCTTCAGCACCCCATCCTTGCGGAAGCGTACCCGTAGGTACTCCTCCTGGGGCTCAACGTGAATATCGGAGACCCCCTCCTGCAAGGCCTTGACCAAAATTTTGTTAACCAAGGCAATTACCGGGGCGGCCCCAGCATCCTTCAGAGCCTCGCCAAGGTCTGCTTCCTGGTCGATGACATCCTCAAGCTCGCCATCGCCATAGTCCAACTCCTCTAGACTGCTTCTAACGTCTACGGAGGCCTCAAGATCTTCTTTTTTCTGCTTGGCCACCGCATTATCGAGATAGGTGGAGATCAGCCGCTGGAAATCCTCCACGGTGATGACCATGCGGCGCAGGGCAATGTTGCGGGGGCGCAAGATCCGGTTCAGATCATCCTGGGCCTCTAGGTTCTCCGGGTCAACCATCGCCACGAGTATCGACGGCTGATCCCCCTCTTCCTGGGATAGGGGCACTAGTCGATGACGGCGGCAGACATCAATGGGGATCAGGCTGTCAATCAGCCCGCCAATCTGGGCCGATGAAACGTCATTGAGTTCAGGATCCAGGGACTCAACCCCGTAGAGAATTTTGAGCTCAAAGAGTTGCTGTTTCTTGTACTGGCGCAAGAGTTCGGGGGCGAGTTGCTGTCCCGTCAGGGACTCCAGCACATCGGTTAAGGCTTGCCCGGTTTTGCGGCTCTCCGCTAGGGCCTTTTGCATCTGCTCTGAGTCTACGTAGCCCGCTTGGATCAGCTTATTGCCAAAGGGCGAAAAACTCCGTTGTAGAACCAGTGCCCGCCGAGATGAAGGAGAATTAGTCATAGTGCCGATGCCAACACAGAGAAGAATCGCAAAGATACTCGGTCAAAAGGGTTTCCGTTGGGATCACACCAACGGCTACCGCAGCAGACGCCCAAACTACACCCTGATCAGTCCCGATCATACCCCCATCCATTGGCTGAGACGCACCCGAGTGATGGCCTATTCCTCAGGGGTCTCCAGGCTATCATTCCCGCCAAGGAGATGGGAAATGTTTCCAAGATCTACTCCTCTAGTTGTAATCGAGTCCTTGGCAATCGGTGGCTGGGAGGGCGGGGAAGTCGGCTTGATTGTTACGTAACTTAAAGTAATGACGGCCCCAGGGGGCCTAGAAAGCGTCAGGGACGAGTTCGCCCGCAGCCCTACTCCCTGAGTCAATCCGCCCCTCGGATAGACAATGCTTGTCCGAAAGCCATGACTTGCCCCCTCAAGATTTTGTCGTCAAGCCCGTGAAAAACTATGTTACTTACGGCTTGCTTGAGTAAGATAAGCTTGAGCCAAGTTGGTTTTATGCGGCCTTACCTTAGACTGTCCGGGGCAACCCTAGGTCGTTCTAAGGGTAAAGTTGTCCGATTTCCGGTTTACAGAGTAGTCAGGTTACGAGATTGGCATGGTTGACGAACAACAGCAAGCGGATACGCCCGAAGCAATGCCCACGGCTGAAGGGGTGGAGGAACTCCACGAGGAGGATGCGGCCATTGACATTGACCTCGATCAAGCTCTAGATGGTTTGGAGGCGGAACTCCACGCCGACAAGCCCGCTGCGGAGAGCCCTAGCGAGGCCTCTGGAGCGGAAGTTGCCCGTCTCCAGCAGCAAATTGCAGACTTGAAAGCCCAGCTTGAGGATCAATCTACCCAGGCCATTCGGATTGCGGCAGACTTTGAAAATTACCGTAAGCGCACGAGCCGAGAAAAGGAAGACCTGGCCAACCAGGTCGTGGGCAATACGGTGACGGAATTGCTGCCCGTCGTCGATAACTTTGAGCGAGCTCGATCCCAGATTAAGCCGCAAACCGACGGTGAAATGGCTATCCACAAAAGCTACCAGAGTGTTTACAAGCAACTGGTGGAAGCCCTGAAGCGTCTTGGGGTCTCGGTGCTACGGGCGGAGGGTCAAGAGTTTGACCCCCAACTCCATGAAGCGGTGATGCGCGAACCCACGGCTGATCACGCCGAAGGCATGGTGATTGAAGAGTTTGTTCGGGGCTATCAACTCGGAGAGCGAGTGTTGCGTTACGCCATGGTCAAGGTGGCGGCCCCCCCCGAGGAAGACAGTTCTGCCGATTCAGAGGCTGGGTAGATGACAGGGAACCCTGTGGGGCGACGGGGCTGTGTTGCCTACTATCGTGTTTCCAGGCTTAGGCATGATCGCTTTCCTCCCTAGGAGGGCATAGTAGCAACAGTTGGTCGGTGAGCGTCCCACAACGGGGCAAAGCAATCGGGGTCGGCGCAGTCACTTTGTTTAGAACCACGGGCTATGGGAAAAGTAATCGGGATCGATTTAGGAACAACAAATAGCTGTGTCGCCGTGCTGGAAGGCGGCAAACCAGTGGTGATTAGCAGCACCGAGGGGGGGCGCACCGTGCCCAGTATTGTGGGCTTTGGCAAAAACGGTGAACGCCTCGTGGGCCAACTGGCGAAGCGGCAGGCCGTCACCAACGCCGAAAATACGGTGTACAGCATTAAACGCTTCATTGGGCGGCGATGGGATGACACCGCATCGGAGCGGAGCCGTGTGCCCTACGTCTGCGTCAGTGGCCGGGATCAAACCGTGGATGTTCAAATTCGCGGCACGACCTATACCCCCCAAGAAGTCTCGGCCATGATCCTGCAAAAGCTGAAACAGGATGCCGAAGCCTACCTGGGCACGGACGTCGCGCAGGCGGTGATTACCGTTCCGGCCTACTTCACCGATGCCCAGCGCCAAGCCACGAAGGATGCGGGCACCATTGCTGGGCTAGAGGTGCTCCGTATCATCAATGAGCCTACAGCAGCAGCGCTGTCCTACGGCCTGGACAAACAGGATCAAGATCAAACCGTGCTCGTGTTTGACCTCGGGGGTGGCACCTTCGATGTCTCCATCTTGCAGCTTGGGGATGGCGTCTTTGAGGTGAAGGCCACGGCGGGCAATAACCAACTGGGCGGCGATGACTTTGATAACGTCATTGTGGATTGGCTGTTGGAGTCCTTCCGGAATCAGGAAAGCATTGATCTTTCCACCGACCGCATGGCCCTCCAGCGCATTCGAGAAGCCGCTGAGAAAGCCAAAATTGAGCTGTCTAACATGGCCTCGACGTCCATTAATCTCCCTTTCATCACGGCGGATGAAACCGGGCCGAAGCACTTAGAAATGGCCCTCACCCGCGCCCAATTTGAACAATTGGCCACGGCCCTAGTGACCTCCACCCTCGAACCCGTCCGTCAGGCCCTCAAGGATGCCGGGTTGGCCCCTGAGGGCATTGATCGCATTTTATTGGTGGGTGGATCCACCCGAATTCCAGCGGTGCAGCAGGCCATTAGCCAGTATTTCAGTGGCAAGACCCCCGACCGTTCTGTGAACCCCGATGAAGCCGTGGCCCTAGGGGCAGCCATTCAGGCTGGGGTACTGGGGGGCGAGGTTAAGGATTTGCTGCTCCTAGATGTCACCCCACTCTCGTTGGGCATCGAAACCCTAGGGGAAGTGTTCACCAAGGTCATTGAGCGCAATACCACCATTCCTACGAGTAAATCCCAGACCTTCTCCACCGCCACCGATGGTCAGACCTCCGTGGAAATCCATGTCCTTCAAGGGGAACGGGCCATGGCGAAGGACAATAAAAGCCTGGGTAAGTTCCAACTGACGGGTATCCCTCCGGCTCCCCGTGGGGTGCCCCAGATTGAGGTCTCCTTTGAAATTGACGCCGACGGGATTTTGCAAGTCTCCGCCCTGGATAAGGGCACGGGTCGCGCCCAGAGTATTCGCATCACCAACACGGGAGGACTGAGCGCCAGCGAGGTGGAGCGCATGCGCCAGGATGCCGAACTCTACGCGGATGAGGATGAACGGCGGCGTCAGGTGGTTGAGCTGGCGAACCAAGCCGACGCTCTCTTCATCAGCTACGACGAAACTCTGCGGGAGTACGGTGCCTCCATGGATGACACCACTCGCACCACCCTGGAGGCTAAGGCGGCACGGCTGCGCCACGCCATCCAAAACCCAACGGTGCAGCCAACGGATCTGCGAGCCTGTCTCGATGAGCTGCAATCGGCTATCTTTGCCGTCGGGTCTAGCTTCTACGCCGATATCAGCCCTCCGGCCTCCGAAGGGATGGATCTATCCGACCCAGGGCTATCTGGCTATGGGCCGCCGGATGACGATGGGCCATCGGACGACGATGGGCCATTGGATGATGAGGCCAGCAGTTATGGTTCCTCGGCCACGACGACCGACTACGATGACGACTACGACGATGATCTAGACGCCACCGTCACCGCTGACTATGAGGCCATTGACTAGCCTGCGACGAGTCTACCCAGACCCCTAGGGCGGGAATCCCACCTAGTCAAGGCGGTCAAAGCTGCTTAAGATAGTGCAGACTTGAATATGTTGCTGGAGTTGTCTAGGTAGCCCCCTATGGCCCGTGATTACTACGACCTGCTTGGTGTTTCGCGCAGTGCCGATCAAGAGGAAATTAAGCGTGCCTATCGCCGCTTAGCCCGCAAATACCACCCAGATGTCAATAAAGATCCCGGCGCTGAAGACACCTTCAAGGAAATTAACCGGGCCTACGAAGTCCTATCGGAGCCAGAAGTGCGGGCTCGCTATGACCGCTTTGGTGAGGCCGGGGTGGGCAGTGCGGCGGGGGCTGGCTACCAAGACTTTGGCGATATGGGCGGCTTTGCCGACATTTTCGAGAGCTTCTTTAGTGGCTTTTCGGGCGGCATGGGCCAGGGCGGGCCACGTCGTCGCAGCCCCAGCCGAGGGGACGATCTCCGGCTAGACCTGAAATTAGACTTCAAGGAAGCGGTCTTTGGCGGCGAAAAGGAAATCAAAATTAGCCACCTAGAAACCTGTGGTACCTGTAGCGGTAGCGGTGCTAAACCGGGCACCCGTCCCAGCACCTGCGGCACCTGTAGCGGCACGGGCCAAGTTCGGCGCGCCACCCGGACTCCCTTTGGCAGTTTTACCCAGGTTTCCGCTTGCCCCACCTGCGGCGGGACGGGCGAAGTGATTGAAGACCGCTGCGAGGTCTGTGGCGGCAGTGGCCAAACCCAAGAAACCAAGAAGCTCAAGATTACCGTACCCGCTGGGGTGGATAATGGCACCCGGCTCAGGGTCTCGGGTGAGGGCGATGCAGGGCTGCGGGGTGGTCCGTCCGGAGATCTCTATGTCTACCTGTTTGTGGCGGAGGATCCGGCGTTCAAGCGGGACGGCATCAATATCCTCTCTGAGCTACGGGTGAGTTACCTCCAGGCCATTTTAGGCTGCAAGCTCCAGGTGGAGACCGTAGACGGGCCAGTAGAACTGGAGATTCCGGCGGGGACACAGCCCGGTACCGGACTGACCCTGGAAAGCCATGGCGTCCCGAAGTTGGGGAATCCGGTCAGCCGGGGCAACCATTTGATCACCGTTCAGGTGGATATTCCCACCCGCCTGAAACCCGAGGAACGGGAGTTGATTGAAAAACTGGCGGAAATTCGCGGTGACAAGGTGAATCGAGGCGGCATTGAAGGGTTCTTGGGGGGATTATTTCGCGGATGAGCAGCGTGGATAATTCCAGTATGGTTTCTCCCCAAAGTCCGGATTATTCCCTAGATTTACGGGGGACGCCCTGTCCGATTAACTTTGTGCGAACCAAGATCCAGCTCGAAAAAATGCAGCCTGGTACCCTGCTAGAAGTCTGGCTCGATGCGGGGGAGCCCGTGGAACAAGTGCCCGACAGCCTGCGCATGGAGGGCTATGACATTGAAGCCCTACAGGACTGCGGCAACCACTGTGTCTTGTGGGTGCGGCGGCCTCGATGAGTCGCCCCTCAGCTATGGATGTCTCCCCACCGACGGAATCTATCGCGACCCTCTGGGGTGTCGTGACCGCTGTGCAGGCCAACTACTATTGGGTGACGCTAGAGGTCGAGACCCCTGGGAACCCGCCGCCCTGCCCGACGCTGCTGTGCATTCGGCGGGCGCGGCTGAAGAAAATTGGCCAGCGGGTGATGGTGGGAGATCGGGTGCAGGTGGTGGATCCTGACTGGGAGGGGCAGCGAGGAGCCATTGCCGCTGTGGCTCCTCGCCAGACGGTATTGGATCACCCCCCCATGGCCAACGCGGAACAACTGCTGTTGGTGTTTGCCCTGGCCGAGCCGGATCTCGACCCCCACCAGCTCAGCCGATTTTTGGTGAAGGCAGAATCGACCGGGCTAGCGGTGGTACTCTGCCTCAACAAACAGGACTTGGTTTCCGATCAAACCCGCCACCTGTGGCAACAGCGGCTACACCAATGGGGCTACGATCCCCTGCTGATTAGCCTGCACCAGGAAGCGACCTGGACGGATCTCCTCCCTCGGCTTCAGGGACGCATCACCGTCGTCTCTGGCCCGTCTGGGGTTGGCAAATCAAGTCTGATTAACCGTCTCATCCCCGCTGCCGACCTCCGTACCAGCGCCGTTTCCGGTAAATTGGGGCGAGGTCGCCACACCACGCGCCATGTGGAACTCTTTCCCCTGCCCCAGGGTGGTCTCCTCGCCGATACCCCCGGCTTTAACCAGCCCGACCTCACCCTTGGCCCCGCCGACTTGGGAGTCTACTTCCCTGAAATTCGCCAGCGCCTCGCCCAACGGACTTGCCAGTTTAACGACTGTCTCCATTGCCATGAACCCGGTTGTGCCGTGGGCACGGACTGGGATCGCCACGAATTCTATCGCACCATGGTGGCTGAGGCCGAGGCCCTGCAAGCGGCCCAGATCTCCCGCTACCCCGACAAAGCCCAACTGAAGCGCAAGGTGGGCGAAATGGGCGAAATTCATCAGGAACCCATGCTTCAGGCCAAGAAGTATCGCCGAGTCTCGCGTCGTCGCCAGCGCCAAGCCCTCGAAGATCTGCACTACACCACCACCGATGCTACGGATCTCGCGGATCTGGAAGACCTCGATGACGATAGCGGCGATCTCGCCTAGGTTATTCCGCCTGGAGCGGCAACGGCCTGGTTTTTCGATCATGGCCCTGCCTCCAGCATCACCGCCACCACCTGCCAAGGCGACAGGTTGATCCCCTCCTCTCCGGGTTGGATGGCCCCTCCCTCCCTCACCTGCTCCAACCCGTCCACCACGGCTAAGGGGGTGAGGTTGAGACCGTTGCTCAGGGGGAGATGCCCCGTTGCCCCAGAGCTTTCATAGCCCCGTAGGATGACGCGGTTTTCCTGATCCTCCGCGAGTTTGAGGGCAGACAGCACCCAGGTGGTTTCACCAAAGGATAGAAAACTTCCGGTATCAGAAATCCTTTGACCTTCAGGTGAGGGGTTGATGGGGACGCCTTGATCCTGAAGCCAAGGCCGCACCGGAAGATTGAGGTTGCGGGCCTGCTGCACCGTCTTCGCCCTCTGCCAACCATCCGCATGGGGATAAACGGCGTAGGTAAAGGTCTGTTGCCCTCGGTCGGCGGTGGGATCGGGCCAGAGGGGGGCTTTGAGCAGCGTTAGCCGCAGTTGGTTCGGGGCCACATCAAAGCCGTGCTTGTAATCGGTGAGGAGGCTTACCCCTCGGCTGTGGGTACCGTGATGGTGGACAACTTCAGGAGAGGGCGAAGTCCCTGAAGCCCTCACCCTAAATTCCTCTCCCAATGTGGGAGAGGGACTTTGAATTGTTTCTGGCTCCCCTCTCCTGATGGGAGAGGGGCTGGGGGTGAGGGCAGAGTCAGGGCTGAGAGACATCTTTTGAATCGGCTGCACCGGGCTCTCTGTCGTCTGATCTGCCGTGCTCTGGGATGCGGTTTCTTGTCCCTGGCTAAGATCGGCCCAGCGCAGGGCGGGCACCTCCCACTTGGCTGCTTCCTCAGGGGTTTGGGGATCGGTGGCCCGCTGAATCGCACCAAAGGGGATTTCGTAGGTGGCGGCGGGGGCCGATACCGTGAGCGGAAACGCCGCCTTGACCAGTACCTGGGTTTCTTGCCAATCCACCTCGGTGCGAATCGTGAGGTAGGGGGCGGTGGCGTCCAGGATGTAGTCCTGGACAAAGGTGGACTGGTTGAAGGTTTTCGTGACCCGAATCCCCTGCCGACAGGGGCCGTCCTCTAGCCACGCCATCGACGCCAGCCGCCAGCCCTCTAGGGGATGATCCTGGTAATCCGGCGCAATATTCCAGGCATCCCAATATTGTCCGGCATCCTTAAACGCCTGGAGTTGATTGCCCGGAGCGCTGAGGGTTTCCGTATCGGTGGCTTTGTGGAGGAGTCTGGCGATTTCCCCCGTGTCGGGATTGAGGGTGACGCGGAGATGGGAATTTTCCATCACCCAATTTGGGAGAGTCGGGAGTCGGGAGTCGGGAGTCGGGAGGTCGGATTCCATCGGCGTTAACCAAATCATGCGATAGCCCACCGAGGGAATGCCAAATACCGATACCAACACCGTAGGATGGGCACGGCCCTCATCCCCCGTGGCCCTCAGTCCCCCATGGGGGCTACTCCATTGCGTTGGCAGTTCCTGACCCAGGCTATCCATCGCTTGCCAGTGGTGATGATGCGCCCATTCCTCCGGCAAGGGAATTTCGACCACCTCATCCCGCTCCCAGTTCAGGGGGTTGAACAGCACCACGGGAATGGCTTGGGGATCAGGGGATGCCGGTAAGGTTAGAGCTTGGACGACGGCCTCCAGGGCGTTTGCCAAGATCCGCTGGCCTGCCTCCAGGGCCGCCTGCCAAGTGACGTTGGCATCGGCAAATACGTCGGGGATAGAAGATCCCGGCAGAATATCGTGAAACTGGTTGAAAAGTACCTGTTTCCAGGCCACCTCCAGATCCGCCTTGGGGTAGGGAGCCTGGGTCAGAAGGGCCGCGATGGTACTCCAGAGTTCGGCTTGGAATAGGACATCTTCGCAGCGGCGGTTGGATTGCTTTTGGTCTCCGTGGGTGGTGTAACAGCCTCGGTGTAGTTCCAGGTAGAGTTCGTCGCGCCAGAGGGGGAGTGGGGAATCCGGGGAACCGGGGGCATGGGAAGCGGGGGCATGGGAAGCGGGGATCAGGGAATCGAGGAGGGGTTGCGCGTGGCCGAAGGTGAGGCGGGGGAAGAGGGGGGAGTTGGCCCAGCGGCGGGTTTTGAGGAGCATGTCACGGGTTGGGCCACCGCCATGATCGCCCACGCCAGGGAGCCAGAGCGCCGCTTGAAACCCCGTGTGGGCTTCCCATTGGGCCGCGTATTCGGCGATTTCTGGGGCTTCAATGTCGGTACCGATGGGGGGCAAGGTAACGGCGGTGATGGCGGTGCCATCTAGCCCCTGCCAGGTAAACAGGTGATGGGGAAAGGGATTACGGTCGTTCCAGCGCAGTTTTTGGGTGGCAAAGTAGCGGACACCTCCCTGGATCAGCAATTGGGGCAACTGCCAGGAAAAGCCAAAGGTATCCGGTAGCCAAGCGATGGCACTCACTGCCCCAAATTTTTCGGCACAGTAGCGCTGCCCATAGAGGATTTGCCGGACTAGCGCTTCTCCCCCCGGCAGGTTCGCATCGGGCTCTACCCATAGCCCCGCATCAATGGCCCAGCGTCCGGCCTGCACCTGCCGCTGAATTTGGACAAATAGGTCGGGACAGTTGTCCTCAATCCAGGCCAAGAGGGCAGGGGAGGAATGGGTGAAGGTGAGTTCGGGAAACTCGTTTTGTAGGGCCAAGACAGACTTGAAGGTGCGCTGGGCGGCCTCCCAGGTCTCCGCCACGGGCCACAGCCAAGCCAGGTCTAGGTGAGCATGTCCCACGCAATGCACCCGGCGCTGTTTCAGCCACGGGGTGAACTGGCTCAAGATTTCTCGCACGCGATTGAGGGACTGGTGAAACTGAGATGCATTCCTCACCTGATCCCAGGCAATGTGGGTGAGGGCTTCGTCTACCAGGGGCAGCTTTTCGGGCGCAAACTGTTTTAGATAAATGGCGAGCACCGCAATTTCGTCGGCCACAAAGGCCGGTTCAGGCTGGGCCTCATCCAGCGCCTCAAAGACCAACTCCGACTTCACCAACGCTCCCTCATCATGGCCAGGGCTGATGAGTTTGAGCACCACCTCCGCTGATTCCCCCGGCTTGACCGCCGCCGCCAGATCCACCCTCGTCCAGCAGTCGAAAATGTCCCCCGTATGGGCCAGATCGCCATTGATGTAGATTTCTGCCAACTCTGCCCACCACCGTAGGGCCAGCTTGGCCGATAGCCCCGCCAAGGGATAGCCGCCCAAATTCTCGGGCCAGGTAAACCGTTGATATAGCCACAACACCCGTCGCCCCCGTTCCCAGGCTACATGTCCCCGCTGATTCACCGTCATCAACGCCCCCGCCGCCCCTCCCTCTGCGCCTGGGGAGAGGGGCCAGGGGGGAGGGCTATCCCCTCGGTGAGCCTGCCACCTCCCCTGCACATTGTGCCGACTGAGACCCCGCAGGGTCTTCACGGTGTGGTCAATCTGAGACGGGGTGGCCGAAGAAGCGTGAGGGAAGGACATGGCTCCGGTATGATCAGGGCAGTCTTCAGTGTACGCAGCGCAGGCAACTCTATGGCCTCTTCGTCGCGCCCGTTTCAAAGCCAAACCCTATCCCGTGTACTGGCTGGGTACCGCCAGCTAGCCCACGGTGCCGAGCGTTGGCTGCGCCAGACGGAAACGGCCCTCCTGTGGGGCGTGCAGGTGATTGCGTTTCCTCTATACGTGGCGTTCCAGGGGTTGCGTTCTGCGGCCCGTACCCTGCAAGCGACAAAGCCTTGGCGACCGATGATCGCCCTGATCACCGGAGCACCTGCCCAGCCCTGGGGGCTAACCTCCGATGCGCCGATTCAGGCCTTGCTTGCGATGATCCACCCCCCGGCGGTGAGTCAACCGGAAGGTGTGCACCCGGGGGAACGCCCCAGAGCGCTGCTGCGTCACTCCCGGGCCGAAGGCCTGATGGTTGGCGGTGCATGGCAGATGGTGCCGTTGACCACCCAGGTCTGTGGGGTGGCTTCGGATTTGGCGACCCGAAACCTGGTGATCGTCACGACGAATAATGTCATTTTCAACAACCTGACTGACCGCCAGCGGCATCAACTTCAGCGAGCCATGACCCTGCTGATGGCAGAATATGCGGGTTGGTGTCGGCGGCAGTGGCACGACCGACAGCTTCAGTCCCCTGGGTTACCCCTACCCCAGGCATCCGAGAATCAATGGTTCCCGGTGCGCTGGATCAACCAAGCCCTAGCCTGGATGCAGGTGAGCCCCCTTGCCCAGGTGACGAACCTATTTGGCGAGGCCCAACCCTGGTTCCCGGCGGAGTGGTCTGCGGAACACCAGCGCCGGATGGGCGGGTGGCATCCAGCCCTAGCCGGATCAGGCCGACTGGCCTTCCAGCCCGCCCCACGGCTAGGGGCGGCGTTCGACTACGGCCCCGCCTTCGCGGCGACTCCCTACACCTCCATGACTGTTCCCGACGGCAGATCAGCCCTAGGGAGTGGCGGCGTTCTCCCTATCCCCCCAGACTCCGCTGCGTTAACCGTTGTCGGGGCCACCGCTATGGCCACCCAACCCCAGACCCTGGGCGAGGTCGTCACCTATCTCACTGAAGACGGTACGGTGATCGTGGCCGATGCCCCAGGGCCGATCTCGCTCGATCACAGCGCCGTTGGGGAGGAGGGGGCCGCCCGTAGCGCCCGGGCTCGCGGGGCGAGAACGGTGGGCGGTCGGGCTACCGGGAAGGAACTCCCCGGTAACGACGCGATCGAAGCTCAGGTTGCCCTCGTTACCTACGTTGATCATCCCTTGGTTGTGGTGTTGCGCTGGCTGGATGTCTTGCTACACCATGCCGAAACCTGGCTACAACAGGCTTGGCGATGGCTCCGGCGACAAGCCTAGGGCCAGTGGGTTGGTTTTAGACCTTGCTTTGGGCAAGCGAAGGTTTGGCGGTATGATAGACCCAAGTTAAGTTCTGTGTGCGACCGAGGGTTGGTGCAGAACGGTTGAGAGGCCCGCTTCAGGTGCTGCCTGGGGGCAATGGCTCTAGCTTGCTGTTTGGAGACTTAAAATCATGCTGACTCTAAAAATTGTGGTTTACCTGGTGGTCACGTTCTTCGTGTCGCTCTTCGTGTTTGGCTTCCTGAGTGGTGACCCCTCCCGTAACCCCGGTCGCCAAGACCTCGAATAAGTCCAGATTCGTCACCGATGCTTGGGCTAATGGGATGCTGACAACCGCATCCCGTTAGTTGGTAGATTTTTCCGCGCCACTGAACTTTAAGGAACTCCTACCCTGTGCGAGTCATCTCATGGTTTGAAGCCCGCTTGTCGGGCTTTGTTTTTGCCGTGGTTTCCTAGCCCATGCCCATACCCCTAATTGCATTGGATCTGCCCTCCGTGGGCGAGCCCCAGGCGATCGCTCCTCCGCCTGTTGTTTCAACAGCGTGGGTGGATCAAGCCATCCCATCCCCCTGGGGTTTGGCCAGTGGCGCTGAGACCCCGCCATCAACCCGTCTTACCGTCGAGGCTATCCAGTCTGGCGAGGCTCCACGGGAAGGAAGCCCATCTGAGGAGGGCTCAACCCAGCCCCCGCCTCCATCCGATAGGGCTGGCTGGACGGATAGCCTTTTGATGGCCGACGAGGATCGGCCTGGGGAGGCGGGAACGGCAACCCCGCTGGCAGCCCCGCTGGCAGATAATGACCGGGCTGAGTCCGTGGGTGGGTTGCCCGCCGAAGACAGCCCTTCAAGCCCCAACCCAACCGTGACCGAAGGGACGGATGAACCCGGCCCCGCCCGCGACGGTTTGGGAGACACCATCGAGGATCCTGACCTGCCCGAGGACGGCACCTGGATTCGGATTGTGGCAGATCGCCAAGCCATGGATGTCCAGCGTCAGGTGGTCACCGCGACTGGGGATGTGCGGGTGCAGTTTGGTCGAGACAACATTACGGCGGATCACCTGTGGATTAACCTCAATCATCGTTATCTGCGGGCGGAAGGGGGAGTCCTGCTCAACCGTAATCAGCAGGTTTTGGAGGGAGAGACCGCCACCTATAACCTGCTGCAAGGGGCTGGGAGTTTGACCCAGGCGCGTGGTTCCTTGCAGATCGCCACCCTGACTGAGGATTTTTCAACGACGTTTCCCAACGATCTTGCCACGGACGCCCTCGATCCCTTCAACGCTCGCCTCCAGGGGCAGGGATCGATTTCCCAAGTCACCAGCCCGGGGGGCGTCTCTTTTTCCCTCAATGGGGCAGCGGCGATGTTTGGGTCTGAGCGTTCAGACTTGGGCCGACTGCGCTTTGAAGCCGGTTCACTCTCCTTCGATGCCAGCGGCTGGTACGGCGAGAACCTGCGGATGACCAATGATCCCTTCTCGCCCCCGGAACTGGAGCTACGCGGCAACCGGGTGAGCTTTATTCCCAACTCTGAAGCCGAGAGCGAGCTCTGCATTGAAAACCCCAGGCTGGTGTTTGACCAACGACTGAGCCTACCCCTGCTGCGCCCCTGCTACCAGTTTCAGAACGGCGAATTGCCTGCTAATTTCTTGAATCCCCTCATGATCAACCTTGGCTACGATAGCCGTGATCGAGACGGATTCTTTATTGATCGAGAATTTCCGGTCTTTGCGGTGGGCGACTTTCAGGTGGCCGTAGCGCCTCAGTTCTACCTTTCTCGTTGGCTAGGGGAATCGGGCGGCGATCTATTTGATCCCGCCAATGTGGGCTTAGTGGCCCGGGCCAGGGGAAACCTGGGGCCACGAACCGCCACCTTGGGTTTTGTCAGCCTGCCGGGGCTGGATCTGGGTAACTTTGCCGACCGTGTCCGCGCTAAGCTGCGGGTACAGCGGTTGGTGGGGAACCATCGGCTCGGGGTGGAATATACCTACCGGGATCGACTGTTTAACGGCACCCTAGGCTTTCAAGATGTACAGACGAGTGCAGGTCTGTTGCTGGAGTCTCCGGTCTTTCCCCTAGGAGAGTCGGGGCTGGATCTGAGCTATCAGGTCTCGGGGCAGTACGTTACGGCCACTACGGATCGCCCCGACCTCCTAGAACCCGGAATCGCGGAAGGACTGGTGAGCTTGTTTCGCACCCAGGGGGCCGTGGATCTCAGCCGCCGCTTTCTCCTGTGGCAAGGGGAGGCGAAACCCAGCACCGCTACCGAGGGGCTGCGTTTTTCCCCTCGCCCCCTCGTACCCTCGCTTTCCCTCGCCGCTGGGCTGCGGGGCGTGGGCACCTACTACAGCAGCAACAATTTTCAAGAATCCCTCGATGTCCGGGTGCAGTTATCGGGGCAAGTGGGGCACCTGTCTCGCAACTACTTGGACTATACCCAATTCAATCTCGGCCTTTTCAGGGGCTTCATTGGCGGGAATGACTCGCCCTTTCTCTTTGACCGCCAAGTGGATAGCCGCGTGATTTCCGGTGGTCTGGTGCAGCAGATCTATGGCCCCGTGCTCCTGGGGGTGCAAACGGCGTTCAACCTGAATACGGGACAGGAGATCGACACCAGCTTTAGTTTGGAATATCGACGGCGCTCCTACGGATTGGTCGCTCACTATAGCCCCACCCGCGAAACCGGATTTTTGGGTTTCCGCCTCAGCCAGTTTGACTGGGCTGGCCCAACCGATCCCTTTGACCGTGGTAGCCTGACTCCCACCCTCGAGATCCAGTAGGGGTGAGGGATTTGCTTTCTCGCTCAGGTGGCCCTATCCCTATCCAGCCCGGGTCATGAATGGGACAGCCGTGAGACCCGACGGGCTATCCCCGGAGATCGTGGGCCTATCAGGGTGGGATCAAGGAAGGTCACGGCCTCGGCATAGGGACGTACCCGGTACTGGGCGGAAAACACGTTGACCTGATATACCTGCTGATTGTCCCAGTCGAGGGCCGTGAGCCAACCGCTGCGGGGATGGTAAACCCCAGTATCGATATCGATCCAGCCCTGTCCGGCCACCACCTGTCCCGGATCAACGGCGGGAAAGGTAAAGGTGATCGTGTGTCCCGTGATGATCAGTTTGTTAGCAAAGTAAGGGGTGTGGCTGCGGTGGAAAAGATCGCGGATCCAACACATATCGTGGGGGTTTTGCTGGCTCAGGGGCAGATTGGGATTGACCCCAGCATGGACTAGCCAGAGATGGCCTAGGTCAAGGTAGGCGGGGAGTTGAGCAATCCAGTGAAGGTGCTCTGCTAGCAAGTAGGGAGATGGATCGTAGCTGCTGAGGGTGGCCTGTCCACCGCTATAGAGCCATCCCTCGAGATGGCTGAGTCGTACCGTGCCCCCGCCATCCTGACCGATGGCGTCGATGAGTAACTGTTCGTGGTTGCCCCGTACACAGCCGGTGGCGTGGTGGCGCACAAATTCCACAACGTCGGCACTACGAGGCCCTCGATCAATCAAATCCCCCACAAAATAGACCTGATCGTCGGCAGCGGGGTCGATCAGCTTCCACAGAGCTCGTAGGCCATTGTAGTGGCCGTGAATATCGCCAATGAACAGTTGTCGAGGCATAGAATCCGTTGGAGGGTGGGATCGCCAGCACCCGGTAAGGCCACGTCTAAGGCCATGGTGTCTTAGGGGATCATAACCCAATCGCTGCGACCACCCCCGATGCTATCAGCGGCTGACCAGCCGGTATTCTTGGGTATTCCTACCCTAGAATACCGTAGTTTTACTGAACCGAGGATAGGCAAAAAGCGCTCGAATTCCCCTGATCACCGCTATGGATGACAACTCAGGAGACGACTTAGGAGACAACCTCAGTAGATCACAAAGATGTCTCTTCGTATGGGCTTGGCCCTCACCCCCAGCCCCTCTCCCGGTCGGGAGAGGGGAGCTAGAAAAGTGCTCAAAGTCCCTCTCCCAACGTGGGAGAGGGATTTAGGGTGAGGGCCAAATCAGGGCAATAGAGCGAGTTTGTGATCTACTGAACCTAGGAAACCACCAAGCTTGGTACCGAAGTCTCCAGATTTAGGCTGGCCAAGCCGTCAGCCAT
>JAYKHF010000197.1:0-2867 GCA_035285305.1 Leptolyngbya sp. | reverse complement strand
TTTTGGCGGCGTGTATACGGAAGCCTGGAGCTTTGCCAAACCCGTGATTGGCTGCAACATCCCAGCAGTAGCCGAGGTGGTGAGCAATGGACAGGATGGCTACCTCGTGGAGCAATCGGCGGCGGCGGTGGCTGATTGCATTCTGGAGGTTCTAAACCATCCCCAGCGAGCCGAACAAATGGGGCAGGCGGGCTACCAAAAGGTGCAAGAACGCTACAGTTGGCCTACTTTGGCGCAAAAGACAGAGGCGGTTTATCGTGGGCTGCTGTGTGTGTAACTATCGCCTAGGTGGTCTCCCCCTAGTCATCACTCGATTCCGCTGCGTCGTCTTTGGCCTTGGCCGAAGTGGATTTGCGGGTGGTGGATTTTTTCGTGGTTGAGGTCGCGGCCTTGGTGGTGCGCTTGGTGCCCGAAGCCTTACTCGCCGCTGCCGTTTTGGTGGTGCGGGAGGTGGTTCCGGTTTTGGTGTTCTTTTTGGTGGTGCCAGATTTGGTGGTGCCAGACTTGCTGGTACCGGATTTAGCGGTACTACCCTTCTTGGCTTTGCCGCCCTTGGTTTTGGCCTTGGCCGCAATCCATTCCAGGGCTTGCTCTAGGGTAATGCTGTCCAATTCCACGCCTTCGGGGACGGAGGCATTGACCTTGCCGTGCTTCACATAGTGGCCGTAGGGGCCATTGAAGACGGCAATCATTTCGCCATCGTCGGGGTGGTTGCCCAGTTCTTTTAGGGGGGTGGCTTTGCCGCGTCCGCGTCCGGTTTTGGGTTGGGCCAGCAGTTCTAGCGCCCGTTCTAGGCTGATGGTCAGCACATCGTCATCGCCTTTGATGGAGCGATAGTCTTTGCCGTCTTTGCCTTGGTCGTGGACGACGTAGGGGCCAAATCGGCCCTGGCTGGCTTTGACGGGTTTTCCCGTTTCGGGGTGTTGCCCCAGCAGGCGGGGCAGGCGCAATAGGCCCACCGCCGATTCTAGGGTGATGTCTTCGGCCTTCATGCCCTTGGGCAGGGAGGCGCGTTTGGGGTTGGGGTTGTCGTCGGTGGCGTCACCGAGTTGTACGTAGGGGCCGTAGGGGCCAATGCGGAGGAAAATCGGTTCGCCGCTGTCGGGGTGGAGGCCGACTTTATCGGGGCCTTCTACCTTTTGTTTGATGATGCGCTCGATTTGCTCTTCATCCAGGTCAGCGGGGGGGACATCGGCGGGGATGGAGGCCCGCACAGATTCTTCGCCATCGCCAATTTCGATATAGGGGCCGTAGCGACCGATGCGCACCCTAGCCTCTAGGTCGTTGAGGACGACGGTGCGGGCAGCGGTGGCGTCGATTTGGGCTTCGCGGGTGTGGACTTGGGTTTCTAGGCCCTGATCCCCAGCGTAGAATTCCTTGAGATAGGGGAGCCAGTCTACCCCACCCGTGGAGATGTCGTCGAGGGTTTGCTCCATGCGGGCGGTGAAGTGAACATCCACCAGGTCGGGGAAGTTTTGTTCGAGCAGGGCGGTGACGGCAAAGGCGGTGAAGGTGGGGATCAGGCTGTTGTTCACCAGGCGCACATAGCCCCGGTCGATGATGGTGCCGATGACGGTGGCATAGGTGCTGGGCCGACCGATACCTTCACTTTCCAGCACTTTCACCAGGGTGGCTTCGGTGTAGCGGGCGGGGGGCTGGGTTTCGTGGCCAATGGCCTCTAGGTCGGAGCAGTTGAGGGCGTCCCCGGTCTTCAGGTTGGGCAACAGCACCTCTTGCCCTTCAATGGCGGCATCGGGATCGTCGGAACCTTCCACGTAGGCGCGGAAGAAGCCGGGGAAGTCGATGCGTTTGCCCGTGGCCCGGAAGATGGCGTCTTCCACCTCAATGGAGGCCGTGAGGTTGGTCTGGCGAGCTTCGGCCATCTGGCTGGCGACGGTGCGCTTCCAGATCAGGTCGTAGAGGGATAGTTCCCGTCCCGATAACCCAGTTTCTGCCGGGGTTCTAAAGGTGCTGCCAGCGGGACGAATGGCTTCGTGGGCCTCCTGGGCACCCTTGGATTTGGTGGCGTACTGGCGGGGTTTGGGGCTGAGGTATTCCTTGCCGTACTTGGTTTCCACGCAGGAACGGGCCGCTTCGATGGCCTGCTGAGACAGGTGCACCGAGTCGGTACGCATGTAGGTGATGTAGCCCTGTTCATAGAGGTTTTGGGCCACGCGCATGGTGTCGCGGGCGGAGAGGCGCAGCTTACGGTTGGCCTCCTGTTGCAGGGTGGAGGTGGTGAAGGGGGGGGAGGGCTTGCGGGTGTTGGGGCGCTCTTCCAGGTTGCTGACCGTCCACACCCTCTCCAGCAGACGGGCTTGCAGGTCACGGGCCTGGACTTCGTCGAGGAGGACAACGTCCCGACCGGCAAGGATCTGCCCGGTGGATTCGTCGAAGTCGCTGCCGTTGGCCAAACGGGTTCCCGCTAGGGAATAGAGCTTGGCGTCAAAGGCGCTTTTATCCTTTAGCAGGCTGGCCTTCAAATCCCAGTAGGAACCTTTGCGGAAGGCGCGGCGCTGCTGTTCACGGTTCACCACGACTTTCACGGCCACGGACTGCACTCGGCCAGCGGACAGCCCCCCGGCGATTTTCTTCCATAGCAGGGGCGATAGGGTGTAGCCCACCAGGCGATCTAAAATGCGGCGGGTTTCCTGGGCGTGGACGAGCTGATCGTCAATGGTGCGGCAGTTTTCCAGGGCAGACTGGATCGCCTCCTGGGTAATTTCGTGGAACACCATGCGCTTGGTGGGCACCTTCGGCTTTAGCACCTGCAACAGGTGCCAGCTAATGCTTTCCCCCTCGCGGTCTTCGTCCGTGGCCAGTACTAATTCGTCGGCTTCTTTGAGGGCATCCTTCAGGGTTTTGAC
>JAYKHF010000196.1:0-5608 GCA_035285305.1 Leptolyngbya sp. | reverse complement strand
CTCGGTCGCAACAAGGCCGAAACCGTCATGGCCACCCTCTGGAAGGTAGACGATGCCGGAACCAGTCTGTTGATGCAGCGCTTCTATACCCTGTTGGCCACGGGAGAATTGACCAAAGCCGAAGCCCTGCGTCAGGCTCAACTCAGCTTGCTAAAGGGGGAAGCCACCCTAGATGAGCGTATGGCCAATCTGGGCGTAAGTCGCGGTTTTGAATTGGCAGAACCGGAGGAGTCTTCCGTGGGGTTGGCCCATCCCTACTACTGGGCACCCTTCATTTTGATTGGGAACCCGCTCTAGGGGGACTTCTTGGTTCAGGTTGATTCTGTCTGTTGGGGGGATGCGCCCAAAGCTAAAGGAATCTAACGGAAACTCGCCCAAACCCCAAGTATCGGCTAAACCTGGGGTAGGCTTTTGTTTTTTCTGTCGCTGTTGCCCCGATGCGCGTTTCTTTGCTATGGCTGTGGTTACTGGTTGCCCTGGGTTTGCCACTTCTGGGTGGGCTAGCCATGCCCCCGTCCTCCCTAGCCCAAGCGGCCCCCAATGAAGCCCAGGCCACAGAAGCTGATCAACTGCTCGAATTAGGGCGACAACAATACCGAGCCAGCCAGTTTGGTGAAGCCTTGCAATCTTGGCAGACAGCCCTAGAGATTTACCAAGCCCTTGGGAATCGAACAGGTGAAGCCAAAGTCCTCAATAACATCGGCATTGTCTATCAGTTGCGAGGAAACTATGGAGAAGCGCTGACCACCTACCAGCAAAGCCTGACTATCAGCCGAGAACTGGGCGACCGAGCAACCGAGGCCATCACCTTAGGCAATATCGGCATCATATACGAACGGCAAGGAAGCTATGGAGAAGCGCTAGTCGCCTACCAGCAAAGCCTTGTCATGAGCCGAGAGTTGGGCGATCAAGCTGGAGAAGCTATCACCCTAGGCAACATTGGCATCATATACGAGAGGCAGGGAAACTATGGAGCGGCCCTGACCGCCTATCAGCAAAGCTTAGCTATGCGCCAAGTAACAGGCGACCAAGCAGGAGAAGCTCAAAGCCTCAACAACATCGGTGTTATCTACGAGAAGCAGGGGATCTACGAGATGGCCCTGGCTGCCTATCAGCAAAGCTTAGCTATACGCCAAGCAATAGGCGACCGAGTGGGAGAAGCCCAAAGCCTCAACAATATTGGTGAAGTCTATCGACTACAGGAGAACTATGGGAGAGCACTCACCAACTATCAGCAAAGCTTGACCATGAGCCAGGAACTGGGCGACCGAGCAGGCGAGGCCCAAACCCTCAACAACATTGGTGAAGTTTATCGATTGCGGAGAAACTATGGAGAAGCGCTGACCACCTACCAGCAAAGCCTGACCATGCGCCGCGAACTGGGTGACCGGACGGGCGAGGCTCAAGTCCTAGAAAATCTGGGATATTTGTGGAGTGCTCAAGGAGAAACAGCGTTGGCGATTGTGTTTCTTAAGGCATCGGTAAATGTGTATGAGGACATTCGCCAAAGCAATCAGTCCCTAGAGCAAAGCCTAAAGGATTCCTACCTGGCGACTATTGAGGACACCTATCGCTCTTTGGCGGATTTACTAATTCAGCAAGAGCGCATTTTGGAAGCGCAGCGGGTGCTGGATTTGCTGAAGGTGCAGGAGCTAGACACCTTTTTGCAGGGGGTGCGCAGCAACAGCAACACCCAGGCCGGGGTAGAACTGGTGCCACCAGAGGCCCAAATTACCAGCGCCTATAATGCCTTAGTAGACCGAGCCATTGCCAACGGCAAACGCCTCAGCGAACTGGAGGCCAAACCCAGCCTCACCGCCGAAGAAGAAGCGGAAATGGTGGCCCTACAAGAGGAACGGCGGGAACTGCTGCAAGCCTTTAACCAATTTCGCACCAGCAACCTGGTGCAGGGAGCATTGGCCCAGCTCAGCCCCGCCGAGCGAGATCGTAATCTTCAGCTTGGCCAGCTTGCCGCCCTGCAAGACAATCTCAGCCAAATTCCCCAGGGGGCGGTGTTGCTCTATCCCCTCATCCTGGAGGATCGGCTGGAATTGGTGGTCACTTCGCCCTATGCGCCCCCCATAAATCGCACCGTAAACGTTACCCCAGAGGAACTCGCGGCGGCGGTACAAGCCTTTCGCTATGCCCTAGAACTGCCCACCCGCGATGCCATCGCCCCTGCCCAACAGCTCTACAACTGGCTGATTGCCCCCATCGAAGCCGACCTGCAAGCGGCGGGGGTAAACACCCTCATCTATGCGCCGGATCGTATCCTGCGCTACATCCCCCTCGCGGCCCTCCACGATGGCGATCAATGGCTGGCCGAGCGCTACCGAATCAACCACATCACCGCCGCCAGCCTTACAGACCTCAACACCTCGCCCATCACCCAGCCCCGCATCCTCGCCGGAGCCCTCACCGAAGGGCCAGTCACCATAGAAGCTGGGGGGCGAGACTACACCTTCCCATTCCTGCGCCACGCCGAAGCGGAGGTCAACGGCATTGCCGCCCTAGACCCCAGGGTAAACCCGCTGCTGGGGGCCAACTTCAACCCCGACCAGGTGGAGCGCGAAGCCAACCGCCACACCATTGTTCACCTCGCTACCCACGCCAAATTTCTGGTGGGCCAGCCGGAGGACTCCTTCATCCTGTTTAGCAACCGTGACCGCTGGACGTTGGCCGACTTTAACGCAGGACTGCTGAACCTAACGCAGGTAGACCTCGTCGTTCTTTCCGCCTGCGAAACCGGGGTAGACAACACCTTTGGCAACGGTGAAGAAATCCTCGGCTTTGGCTACCTGATGCAGGCGGCGGGGGCAAGGGCCACCATCGCCTCCCTATGGGCTGTGGATGATGGTGGTACCCAGGTCTTAATGGGAGAATTCTACGATGCCCTGCTGCGAGGTCGCCTGGGCAAAGCCGAGGCCCTACGCCAAGCCCAACTTTCCCTAATTCAACTGGGGCGCGGAGAGACTCGCGGATTTGAACTGGCCGAAGACCTTAGCCTCGACCCCAACGACCTGGCCCACCCCCACTACTGGGCACCGTTCATTTTGATAGGTAACGGGCTATAACCCATTGGCGCTGCTGAATAACAGAATGAAGCACCCGGAGCGCGTTGGGAGCGCTTCGGGTGCGATGCCTGAAATTGGCCCTACACGGCGGCCAGTTCCGGGGTGGGGCGCTTGCTGTTGCGGATGCCTTCGATGGCGGCGGCATAGTCAGGCGCGTTGAAGACGGCGGATCCGGCCACAATCGCGTTGGCTCCGGCTTCTAGCACTTGCCAGGTGTTGTTCCCTTTGAGGCCACCGTCCACCTCAATCCAAGGATCGAGGCCGCGCTCGTCGCAGAGGTCGCGCAGGGCACGGATTTTGGGCACCATGGTGGGGATAAAGCTCTGGCCGCCAAAGCCGGGGTTAACACTCATGATCAGCACGAGGTCGCAGAGGTCGAGCACATGCTCAATCAGCGACAGGGGAGAAGAGGGGTTCAGCACGACCCCGGCCTGCTTGCCGAGTTCCTTAATTTGGCCCAGGGTACGGTGCAGGTGAGGAGAGGCGTTGTGCTCAGCGTGGACGGTGATGATATCGGCCCCAGCCTTGGCAAAGTCAGCCACGTACTTTTCGGGTTCTACAATCATCAGGTGAACGTCTAGGGGCTTTTGGGTATAGGGCCGGATGGCGTTCACAATCAGGGGGCCAATGGTGATGTTGGGGACAAACCGACCATCCATCACGTCCACATGAATCCAGTCGGCCCCGGCTTCGTCAACGGCCTTGATTTCTTCGCCCAGACGGCTGAAATCTGCCGATAGGATGGAAGGGGAAATGACAATGGGCTTTTGGCTGTGTGGCATGGTGGATGGTTTCCTAGGTGCGCAACGGCATTCGTAACCATCGTAACAAAGTCTTAAAATCTCTTCTCACAAAAGTTCTGAATTTCTCACCTGTCTGCCGTTAGGGCGTGGATGGGTGGCTGATGGGAGGTCATGGCGTTTTCCAGTTTTTCCCTAAACATACCGAGTCAAGCTCACCCGATACCGCTCCTTTTTTGTCACCGCCACCTCGCCGATGGAGATCCGTCCCTTGCCGCGAATGGCGACCAAATCCCCGGAAGCCAGGGTATGACTCGGCTGGGTGATGGTTTTCCAGTTCACCCGCACATCGCCAGCGGTAATTAGATCGGCCATTTTGCTGCGAGACATGCCAAACCCCGCCGAGGCCACCGCATCCAGCCGTAGGGAGGCTTCTACGGTGGTGAGTTCCTTGGTTTGGGGCGGGCGTACCTTCAGTTCTTCCCAGGGGATGATCTGGGTTTTCACCGGAACGGATCGCACCTGGGTGAGGTGAAGGGTGAGAAATTCCGCCAGTTCTGGCATGACGATGGCCTGGGCTCCCCGTTCCCCCAGCACCAGAATGTCGCCCACCTTGTCGCGCACGAGGCCCGTGCTCAGCAGTGCCCCGAGGAAGTCTCGGTGGGTGGCGGGGTCAAACATAAAGTTGCCCGCCAGGTTCACCAGGGCTAGGGGAATGTGGCTGACATCGAGGGGCAGATCGCTGCGGGCAATGGCGAGGCGCTGCCGTTCGGCCTGGGGATAGCCCCCCCAGCCCAGAATATGCACATCGGTGAGGCGCTGAAACATCCGCTCCGCCTCCACCCGCTCCGGCGGCGAGAGAAAATCCGTCACCACAATCTCCCAGGTTTTGATCGCCTGTTCCGCCTGATCCAACAGGCGAGCCAGACAATCGCGGTTTTCAACGGACTTCAGCAGGTCATCCTTGGGCAGCATGGGCAGGGGGTTACACCAAAACAGGTCTATGCTCCACCTTATCGCCATCTTGGCCCCAGATGGGGGCCACTGGCGGCGGGCCACCGCGCTCTGGGTAAACCCTCGTGGTAAAACAAAGACATCAAGCCCAGACATCAAACCCAGATATCAAACCCAGATATCAAAACTAGACATCAAACCCGGACGATACCTGTGCTGACGGTCACTCACATTTTGCCTGCGGATCCCACGGCGACGGTGGCGGCGGAACTGGCCCTCACCGCCCATGAACGCACCCGTTCTCGCCATCGTTTTGTGGCCACCGATGGCACCCCTGTGCAGCTCCAGTTGCCGAGGGGGAGCCTGGTACGGGGCAATAGCCTCCTGGCCAATGGCGAGGGGCAGCGGGTGCGCGTCGTCGCCAAACCAGAACCCGTGCTGCGGGTGACGGCCACCTCGGCCCTGGCCCTGGCCCGAGCCGCCTACCACCTGGGCAACCGCCATGTGCCCCTCGAAATTGCCCCCGACAGCTTGACCCTAGAGCCGGATGCGGTGCTGGAGGCGATGCTGAATCAACTGGGGGATCTCACCGTGCAGGCCCTGGAACTCCCCTTCGAGCCCGAGGCTGGCGCTTACCACGGTGGCCACGCCCAGGCCGACCCCGATGGCTCCCACGTCCACAAGTCTCACATCCACGAGTCCCATACCCACGAGTCCCACACCCATCACCCCGGTGGCTAGCCCATGGAAACCAGCCCTGCCCTGCTGCGTCTGCTGCAATTGGCCAGTCCGGCCCTCCCGGTCGGATCCTATAGCTATTCCGAAGGCCTAGAAACCCTG
>JAYKHF010000195.1:0-7167 GCA_035285305.1 Leptolyngbya sp. | reverse complement strand
GTCCTGTAGGGTGGGTTCCCGATCCGCTGCATTGCTCATGGTTTACCTCGCTACTGGCCCAACTGTCGAATCACAATCCCCACCAGGGCGATAGAGGCGCTAATGGCCAGCCCCGCGCTAATGCCTCCAACCCACTTGACCACATCCCAAGTTCTGTCCTGCCACTGCTGGCCCTGCTGTTGAAAGCGCTTCACGTCATCCAACTCTGTTCTCAGTTCCCTGATCTGCTGGGCGATGTCCGATAGGGTGGGTTCTCGCTCTGGGGTGCTGGTCATGTCTACCTGCCTTGTATACCCTTTTATCCTATCGCCATACCCACGCAGCCCCAATCCCAATCGCCTCAATGAACCGGAACACCTCTCCAGCCCCTTCTAGCCGGTGGCTGGGTAGCGTTGGGCACGGCGTAGCGCTCCAAAATGCGGTCAAAAATCCCCAGCCTCAAATCATCGGTTATCCGCTGGGCAATGCGAGCGGCCACCGCCCGATGGGTGGCTTTGTCCCCCAGGCCCGTGGGGGCTTGCCGTCGCTGAACAGGGGAGATGGTTTCAATAATGGCAACCCCCGTGCCACAATT
The DNA here is from genome assembly GCA_035285305.1 of Leptolyngbya sp. Taxonomy (GTDB): domain Bacteria; phylum Cyanobacteriota; class Cyanobacteriia; order Phormidesmidales; family Phormidesmidaceae; genus Nodosilinea. The sequence goes on along the minus strand of JAYKHF010000195.1, from coordinate 6,593 downwards.
GGCGCAACCCCCTAGGGTAGAGGAAAGGGAGAACGGTGGAGCGCCAGCCTGGGTCAAATATTGGGCAAAATCCCGGACAAAGTTCCGGGCAACCTCTCAATTCAGCGTTGGCGAGGCAATCGCCAACGCCTCAGCAATTGCAGAGTATTAAGGCTCAGTTGGATCTGGTGCTTTTGGCTCTGGAATCCCTGGTGGGCGTTGGTTCTGAGGCGGTGCTAACGGTGGCCGAGGGCTTGGGTTTCTCAGACCTGTTGAGTGATCGGGTCAACCTATGGCGGTTGCGGCAGTCTAGCCCCCTACGCAAGGGGCAAGGGCGCAAAAAGCTGGATATCGATGAAGCCCGCGCCCTAGTTTTGGTGATCACGGCCCTGGCCCAAACCCATCAAGGCACCATCCGCCAAGCCGTTGCCCAGCTCGAACAGGCCCTAGATCAGGGGCATCCACCCCACCGGGTTGCCCTCCTAGGGAACTACCTGGATGACTTCGCCAATGCCTACCAGGAGCGCATGGAGGCCGACCTAACCTCGACACCGGATGACCTGAACCCTTTGGCCTTGAAACTCCTGATTGATCTCTTGTTCTACAGCGGCTCCGGCGGATCCCGAAAACTCTGGCTCGCCCTCCTCGACCGATCTAACCCCTAACCCATCTCCACCCCCATCCCCAAATCCTTCTGCTTCCCCGATCTCCCCTGCGTCCCATGACTCCCGTCGTCTCCCTCTCCTCCTATGATTATGCGGTTGGCCCCTGGGCACTGCGGCTAACGGGGCAGACGTCAGCCTTGAGTGCCTTGGCTGAACGGGCGGTCTTGCGGCGGTTGCGGTTTCAGTTGCGGCTTGGGCCGGAGGCTGGGGATGAGGCCAATGCCCTAGCCACGGGATCGCCTGCCGCCGTTCACGCGCCCCCTCAACCCACCACAGGGTTTGAGCTGTCTGGCCAAGGGGATGACTGGGTCAATCTGACTCAATTGGTGCAGATCTATGTGCAGGAGTACTTGGCACACCAAGACCTAACCCATCCCCCCGGGCTCAGCCAGGGGCCAATGACCTTGGCTCCGGTGGGGCTAACGCGCCATCGCTTAACGGTGGCCCATCGTTCTGGGACTGACCGGGGAAGGGCGAAGGCGACCGCCGTGACCTTATCCATGCTTCAGCTTGTGGACTTGGCCGCTGTCTTAGCTCAGGCTGAGCAAGCGGTGGAGGTGCTTCCCGCCACGATGATGGCCGCGCAACGGCAATGGTCATGGCCCCGTTTGCCCCTGTGGGCAGGATCGGTGGCGGCGGTGCTGGTGGCGGCGGTGTTGGGGAGTCAGTGGTTGGGGCAGGCCCCCCCGGCGGTGGTGCTGGCCCCTGGGCCAACGGCAGAACGTGGGTCGCCGCCGGATGAGTGGGTGGCCGACGAGGGCAATCCGGCTGAGGTTGCCGCTGAGGGGCTCGCGGTTGAAGCCGACGGTTCGGAGGAACCACGGCCAGGATCGCCGCCGGGAGTAACGCCCTTAACCGCCGAGGCCGATTCCGGCGAATCGAGGTCGTTGGGGCGGGGGCTTTCCCCTGACCCTGCTTCCACGGCCCCCCAGGCTCGCTCGGATCCCATGCCGCCACCCGCCACCGCTGGATCAAGGGGCATTCGGGATGTCAATCCCCCTGTCTTCCCACCGGAGACCACCCCAACGCCCCCTAGCCCCCTAGGCCCCTCCCCAGATGGAGGGGCCACCCCAGGGAACGCGGGGAATCCTGCCCCCTCGCCCCCTCGCCCGGAGCGCCAGACGACTCGGTTAGCCCCCTTGGCCGATTCAGCCCCAGCCGCCGCCCCCCTAGCGCCTGAAACGCCGGCCTCCACCCCTTCAGCCATCCCCGAGGTCACCCCCGAGGCGGGGGGGGAAGGGCTGGCGAGGAGCGATGCCCCAGTGGCCGATGCCCCAGTGGCCGATGCGCTGGTGGCCGAGGCTCTAGTCATCGTGCGCCATACCCTAGAGCCCACTTGGCAACCCATTCCAGGGCTGACCTCGCCCCTGCGCTATCGCCTCACCCTGGGGCCAACGGGCACCGTCCTCGCGGTAGACCCCCTCACCGCCCCCTCCCGCCCCTACCTGAACCAACACCCCCGACTTCACCTGGGGGATGCGTTGCCCAATGTACGCCTGTCTACCCCCCTAACGGTGGAGGTTGACTTGCTCCCCTCGGGGGAGGTGCGGGTCTCCCCTAGCCCCACGGGCCAGCCCTAGATCGGCTAGGGTTCCCTGGGGGGCTCTAGCCCAGCCGAGTATCCCGGCCCCTCTTCCCGGGGAAGTCGGCGGTGGGGGCCAGACCCGGAGGCCATCAACGCCGTCCGACATAGTGATAGGTTTTGAGGTACCCGCGCCCCTTGACTAAAATTTGCCCCGTAGACTCAAAGCGGTAGAGGTGCTTCACCCGTTCATAGGTGGCTTCTGTTACCTGGATTTTGCCCGGTTCCCCTTGGGATTCCATGCGGCTGGCGATATTGACCGCATCGCCCCAGAGGTCATAGCTGAATTTTTTGATGCCAATTACCCCAGCCACCACCGCCCCGGTGTTGATGCCAATGCGAAGCTGAAAATCATGGCCATCGCTGCGGGCAATGCGCGCCGCCGCCGCCTGCATGGCGAGGGCCATTTCCATCACCGCTTCGGCATGGTCATGGCTGGGCAGCGGCAAGCCGCCAACGACCATGTAGGCATCGCCAATGGTTTTGATTTTCTCTAGGTGCAGCCGATCCGCCAACCGATCAAACTCAGAGAAGATTTGATTCAGCCAGTTCACGAGGTCGAGGGGGCTCGTCTGGGCGGCAAGGGGCGTGAAGTTGACAATGTCGGCAAACATAATGGTGACATCGTCAAAGCGGTCGGCCAGGGATCCTTGAAGTTGCTTCAGTTTTTCAACAATGGCCTTGGGTAATATATTGAGCAGCAGTTGTTCCGACTTTTGCTGCTCTAGGCGTAGATCCTCCTGGGCCTGCTCCCGCTCCTTCATTTCCTGTTGCAGCTTATCATTCTGGGTCTGAAGTATTTCAGCCTGACGACGCAAGGCCCGCTGGAGGTCGGCGAGCAACTGATTCGCCCCACCAATGGAGACCGCCCGCTGAGTCTGCACTTGCAGCCGTCGATGGAGGCTGTAGGTATTCACCTGAACCTGAACCCGTGCCACGATCTCCTCCAGCCATAGGGTCGGGTTCATGTAGTCGGCTACGCCACTTCTAAAGGCCAACAGGCGTGGGGCCAGAGCATGATCCGTCCCTAGCACCACAATGGGAATCAAGGAGGTGGCGGCCCGTTGCTTCAAGACTTGGCAAAGCTGCTGCTCGGCGGTGGTGAAGCCGTCGGTGGCGAGGACAATCACATCCGGCAACGGCACCATGGCATTCAAGGAGGTGATGGCCGGTCCACAGGATACCCCGAAGCCTTTGGCAGACAAGGCCTGAAGCAGCTCTGGCGGTGGCGTTAAACCGCATTCAGCAATAAAGATATGACCGGAGAGTCCCTCCGCAAAAGACTCACTCATGTAGGGATCGGCCTGATAGAGATCACACTCACCATGGGGTTATCCTGCCTTACCTTACCGAGGATGAAGCCATAATCCGGGCAGAGTTAACGGTTTCCTCACAGAAAAGGCCAGAGTTACTGAGTATCTATTTCTATCGCTATCGCCAAGGACGGGCTCAACCTGAACGTATCTTAATCGACAGGGCTACAGCGATATCGTTGATCCCATAGCCCCGCCAGACTAGGCGGATCTCCCCCGTTTATCCTTCAGGCATCTCCCGAGGGGGCATCCCAAGGCCATGGGTACCTAGGCCTGTCGCGACCAGTGCTGCCACACGTAGGAGATCCGGATCACCAACCACAGGATCAGGAGGGCAATCACCCCGCCCTGGCGAGGGGCATCAAAGGCCAGGAAGGCCAGCATAATGCACAGCCCATCAATGACAAAAAAAAGCCAAGGGGGGGGGCGGCGAGGGCGATAGAACCAGCCCACCTGCAACAGTTGAATCACGAAGGCTAGGAGGGCACTCACCAGCGCCGCAATGAGGCTGACCCAGGGAGCCAGACCAAGGGTGCGGGCGACGGCAACGGCGGCTAGAACGGCTACCCCGGGGCTGAGAATGAGTTCTGCAATTTGAAAGAGGCGTTGTTTGTAGCTGTCCTTCGAGAGCAGTAGTTCTGCGGCTGACCAACTCACTAACAGCCCCACGCAAAGGGCCGGAGGCAGCTTAGACAACAGGGGAACATTCGTCCAGAGCCTTTCCCCAGACATCAGGCCAATCACCAGGAGCGGCAGAGCCACCCGGAGCCCCGTGGCAGCGGCAATGGAGAGAATAGCGAGAATCTCGGTGATGATCATGGGCGTTATCCCTATCCGCGAAGACGCAGGGGGTGATTGGGGGTAGGGGTTATTGCCCGAGGGCGTGGGAGAGATAATCAGCGGTGGCTTGCACCACCGCCACGGCGTTTTCGTAGACCATGCGGGTTGGCCCCAGCACCCCCACTGTTCCTAGGGATAGGTCTTGCTTGGTGTAGTTAGACACGACGAGGGCACAGCCCTGCATGGGCTCAATGGGGTTTTCGGATCCGATCCACACGCGCACATTGGAGGGGGAGGGGAACGCGGCTGGGGGCTGAGCCCCAAAGAGCGGCCACAATTGAGCTTGCTCTTCTTCGAGCAGCCGCACAATGGACTGGATCCGCTGGGCCTCGGCAAACTCAGGCTGACGCAAGACCTCCGCCAGCCCACTGATCAAAATTTGGCTGGGGCTGGGGGACTGGGATCGCTGGGCGAGATCGATCAGGGCTTGCTCCAGCATGACCCCATAGCGCTGAAAGTCGTGATCGAGGCGGCTCCAATCTAGGGTGGCAACGTCCGAGAGGGGCCGATCCCGCAGGTGTTGGGTGAGGAAGTTAGACAGAATCTCCAACTCGCGCCGACTGGCATCATCCCCAAGGGCAGAGGTGGTGTCGGTGGGCAATTTCAGCACCAGAGATTGGGGGGTGAGGGATTCTAGGAGCACCAAGAGCAACACCTGCCCTGCGGCCACCGGCACCAGTTGAATATGGCGAATCAGGGTGGCGCTGGCCTGGGGAACCGTGATCAGCGCCAGATAGCCACTGACCTGGGCCAGAATTTGGGTGGCCTCCTTCAGGAGCGCTTCCAGGCTCCATCCGGCCCAGCCCAATTCCTCCGCTAGGAGGGCATCGACCTTCTGCCCCATGGCCCCTGAGGGCTGCATGAGCCGATCGACGTAGAGTCGATAGCCAAAATCGGAAGGAACCCGCCCCGCTGACGTGTGGGGTTGATAGAGCAAGCCGTATTTTTCGAGGCGACCCATGGTGCTGCGCACGGTGGCAGGGCTCACCTTGAGGTTATATTCCTGGACAATGGCCCGCGATCCCACGGGTTCCGCCGTGGCAATGTAGTGGCGCACCGTAGCCTGGAGCACCTGCTCATGGCGACTGGTTAGCGGAGGGGCGGCGTCCATAGGGGAGAGGGCGTAAACTCAACAGGGACTTTGCCTTACCATAGCAGATGCCTTTGGAATCCTAGTATCGAATGCGACCTAGGCCCAGGACGACCTAGGAATCTGAGCTCTGGGTAAAGAACTCGCCGACTTTAAAGCTCGCTGTATCCTCAAGCTGCTTCAGCACGGATCGGGTAATTAGCTTCCCTGTTTCCACCAGCACTTCCCCGGTAATCGGGTGCAGCAGATCTTGCTCGGCCCGACGCCCAATCAGCGCCTCAATATCTTGCAGCGAGTTAACGTACATACCGGGGGGCAGTTCCACCACCACCCCATTGCCCACCACCCGAGCCTGACAGGCCAGCCGAGAATTCGGTTTACAGGAGGTAATCACCTCTAGGGTGCGCTGTTCGCGGCGGTTAATCGGGGTCAGCGCCTCCATGCCCGATTGAACATAGATATGACAGGTGGCGCACATGCCTCGCCCACCGCACTCCTTTAAGACATCGAGTTCCTTATTCAGCAGCACCGAAAGTAGGTTGCTGTTAGTCTCAATGACGGTTTCTTGGGCAATGGGCTCAAGGCGGACGGTTTTGGCCATGGGAACTGCTTTACTCCAGAATCAGGAAACAAAGGGAACGAATGTCAGGGGCTATCTTACGATACTCTACGATTTTGGATGGAGGGCAGGAATGGCCAGTACGGCGCTCTCGGGAGGGCCACCAGGGCCATCGGGCGACGAGGACGCTATGCTGTGTCCCCCACCAGCAGCGCTATCTCCTGGGGCGACAGCACCCCCTCCTCCTCCACCATCTCCTTAAAATTGCGAATGGTGCGGCTGCTTCGATCCAGGAAAGCCCTGACCCAATCGCGCACCCACTGCTGCTGGTCTGGGGTGGCGGCGGCATCGGCTCCAGGCAGAGCAAAGTGACCGTCTTTTTGGATATCAAACTGGGCTAACCAGGGATGATCCGGACGGGACTGCTTCCAGGTATTGGCCACAATCATCTTCCCGAGGTATTGGGTGGCCCCATCGCTGAGGTGATTCATCGCGGTCAGCAAATCCTCCACCTTCACCGTTCCGGTGCCTGAAGCGGCGGCTGGGGCGGCGGCTGGGGCGGCGG
>JAYKHF010000194.1:0-3259 GCA_035285305.1 Leptolyngbya sp. | reverse complement strand
GAGGCATTAGCGCGGGGCTGGCCATTAGCGCCTCTATCGCCCTGGTGGGGATTGTGATTCGACAGTTGGGCCAGTAGCGAGGTAAACCATGAGCAATGCAGCGGATCGGGAACCCACCCTACAGGACATTGTTGAGCAGATCCAAGAACTGCGGTCGGAGCTTGAGCAAAGTCGGCAGGAACTCAAGGATGAGGTGGGGCGCTGGGATGAGCGGTTCTTTCAGTTCACCCGTGAGAACCTGGTGACGGCGCGGACGATCATCATCACGGCGGGTACCGTCATCATCCTGTCGCCGGTGCTGCAAGCATTTGCCCCGGCGATTGAGGCAGTGGTGAATCGATTGATGGGTGGGGACGGTCTATCATGACCAGCACCCCAGAGAGAGAACCTACCCTGTCGGACATTGCTCAGACGATGGGCGATGTGTTGGATCGGCTGGATACCCTCACCAGCGATTTAGAGCAGGTGAGGGATGAAATTGAATCCAGCAATGCCCGGGGGGAGAAGTGGGACGGGCGGCTATGGGGGCTTACCCTGGGGCTGATTGGCACCGCCTGGACGGCGATTTTTGCCGCGTCTGCGGTGGTCATCACCCGGACGATTGCGGGCCAGTGACTTAGCTGTTTAGGCTTCGATGGCGGTGCCTAGGCCCATGGCTGAGACTGGGGCAGGTTCCACCGGGCCGAGGGCCGCGTTCACCAAACCCAGGAAAAGGGGGTGGGGGGTGCTGGGGCGAGACTTAAACTCAGGGTGGAACTGGCTGGCGATGAAGAAGGGATGGCTAGGCAACTCCACAATTTCCACCAAGCGCCCATCGGGTGAAGTCCCACTGACCTGGTAGCCCGATTCGAGGAACAGATTACGATAGGCGTTATTAAATTCGTAGCGGTGGCGGTGGCGTTCGTAGACCACCTCTTCACCATAGAGCCGACTGGCCAGGGTATTGGGGGCCAGACGACAGGGATACAGCCCCAACCGCATGGTGCCGCCCAGGTCTACAACATCCTGCTGTTCTGGCAAGAGGCTGATCACCGGGTTCGGCGTATCGGGATGAAATTCGGAGCTATCGGCGTTGTCCAGATGGGCGACATTACGCGCCCATTCCACCACCGAGCACTGCATCCCCAAACACAGCCCCAGGAAGGGAATACCCCGTTCCCGAACGTACTGAATCGCCTGAATTTTGCCATTGACCCCTCGGGTGCCAAAACCACCGGGCACCACCACCCCATCCATTTGACTGAGGTAGGTGTCGGATCCGTGGGTTTCAATGTCTTCGGAATTGACCCAGTGGATGTTGAGGGCAGCTTGGTGGGCAATGGCGGCATGGCGCAGGGCTTCTACCACCGACAGGTAGGCATCACTGAGGCTGACGTATTTACCGACAATCGCAATATTTAAGGGCTGACTAGAGCTAGACAGGCCGTTGACAATGGCCTCCCAGGTGGCCAGGTGGGGCTGGCGCGGCTCCATGGCCAGGATCTTGAGGGCCTGTTCCGCCAGTCCCTCCCGCTCCAGGTTGAGGGGCACTTCGTAGATGCTGCTAGCATCCTGACAGGTGACAACGGACTCCACCGAGACATCACAGAACTCGGAGATTTTTTCCTTCATTGGCTCCGGTAGGGGCACCTGACAACGGCAGACCAAAATATCCGGCTGGATGCCGATGGATCGCAGTTCCTTGACCGAGTGCTGGGTGGGTTTGGTCTTCAGTTCGCCTGCTGAGGGAATCCAGGGAATCAGCGTCACATGCATGTACAGCACATCCTGCCGCCCCACGTCTTTACGAAACTGGCGAATGGCTTCGAGGAAGGGGAGCGATTCAATGTCGCCGACGGTGCCGCCGATTTCGGTGATTACCACGTCGGGGTTGGTGTTGCGGGCCACCCGATGGACGCGGTCTTTAATTTCCTTGGTGATGTGGGGAATGACTTGGACGGTGCCGCCCTGGTAGTCGCCCCGGCGCTCTCGGTTGATGACCGCTTGGTAGATGGAACCCGTGGTAACGCTGTTCAGCCGCGACATGGCCGTATCGGTGAAGCGCTCGTAGTGGCCCAAATCTAGGTCCGTTTCGGCCCCGTCCTCGGTGACAAAGACCTCGCCGTGCTGGTAGGGGGACATGGTGCCGGGGTCCACGTTGAGGTAGGGGTCCAGCTTCTGGATCGACACCGAAATGCCGCGGCCCTTGATCAGCCGGCCGATGGCTGCAGCCGTGACGCCTTTGCCCAGGGAGCTGACGACGCCGCCGGTGATGAAGATGTATTTGGTCATGGTAGCCTCCGGGCAAAGTGTGAAGAAGTCAGACTTCTTCGGAGAAGTCCGACTTCTGGCGCTCGCCAAAAACAAGAGACACGGAGATCGCTCGCCGTGTCCTGAGGTGAGAAGCGGTGACAGCCTGGCGCCGCAGGCGACGCAGGGATCGGTCGGGGCGCCACCGGCCGCAGCGACCGGACCAGAAAAAGAAAAAGCCCGTGATACACGGGGCTGCATGATAGCACAGGAGCCTGGTTGAGTCAATCGGCCAGGCCGCCGCAGGATAGCGCTTCAACCGATACTTACGCACCCCATTGCCGGCTTTTTCGAAAGCTGGCCAACCTGTGTAGAATGTCCGCTGCTGTTCCATCTCGTGCACTGCCTTAAGGAAGCGCTTCGATCCTATGGACAAACGTCTCATCTGGACCATCATCCTCCTGACCGGCGGCTACATCTTCGCCCAACTGGTGGCGGACGTGGCCGCGACGCGGCTGATCCAGGTCGGCCCCTTTGCCGTGCCGGCCGGCACCATGATCTTCGCGGTCACCTTCACCCTGCGCGATGTGATCCACAAGCGGCTGGGCAAGGAGTGGGCCCAGGCGGCCATCTGGCTGGCCGCGGCCTTCAACCTGGGCATGGCGCTCTACCTGTGGGCCATGGCCAACCTGCCCGCGCCTGACTTCTACCCCTTCACCGAGGCCTGGTCGGCCATCTTCTCCTTCGTGCCGGCCATCGTGCTGGCCAGCATCGCAGCCGAACTGGTGGCCGAGCTGATCGACACCGAGGTCTACCACTGGTGGCGCAGCCGCTACGCCCACCGGCCCCAGTGGACGCGCGTCCTGGCCAGCAACGTGGTCTCCCTGCCGGTCGACAGCGTGCTCTTCGCCACGCTGGCCTTCGTCATCCTGCCGCCGCTCTTCGGCTCCCAGGGCCTGGCCCTGGCCGCGCTGCCGCCTATCATCGCCGGCCAGATCGTGCTCAAGGGCCTCGTGACTGTGGCCTCTCT
>JAYKHF010000193.1:0-11885 GCA_035285305.1 Leptolyngbya sp. | reverse complement strand
GATCCTGTACCTGCTCCACAGCACCCTCGGGCTGCCCCTCACCCGCAGCAAAATTGTGGCGGCGGAAATCGCCATTCTCAACAACTTTATCTGGAACGATGCCTGGACCTTTGCCGACGCCCGCCTCCGGCAACGGGGCTGGTCGGCCCGTTTGAAACGGTTTCTCAAGTTCAACCTGATTTGCCTGGGCGGGCTCGTGCTCAACGTCCTGGTGCTGAACCTGATCTACAACCTGATCTTTGGCCAGCGCTGGGCCTACCTCGCCAACCTCATAGCCATCGGCCTCGTCACGGTTTGGAACTTCTGGCTCAACCTCAAGCTAAGCTGGCGCGTCACCCAGGTGAAGTAGAGTCGTGGAGGGTTGGGCTATTGATCGAAAATGGCGGTTTCGAGCTGTTGTAGGGCCGTTTCCAGGTCATCGTTGACGATCTGAACATCAAACTCTGGGGCCGCGTCAATTTCCACCTGGGCGCGAGCCATACGACGCACAATGGCGTCTTCAGAATCCTTGCCCCGCAGGCGAATGCGTTGCTCTAACTCGTCTAGGGAGGGGGGCAGCACAAACAACTGAAGCGCCTGGGGGAAGGTGTTTCGCACCTGGCGAGCCCCCTCCAGTTCAATTTCGAGGACGATCCACTCACCCCGTTCCAAATGACGTTCTACCGCCGACTTAGGGGTGCCGTAGCAGTTGCCCGCAAACTCGGCCCATTCCAGCAGTTCACCGTTTTCCACCATAGTTTGAAACTGGTCGCGGCTGACAAAGTAGTAGTCCTTGCCGTCCACTTCGCCGGGGCGGGGAGATCGGGTGGTGGCGGAAATCGAGAGCCCTAGGCTGGGGTAGCGCTCCCGCAGGGCCTTAAGCAAGGTGCCCTTACCAACGCCACTCGGCCCCGTGAACACGATCAGTCGCCCCGTTTGGGGGGCGGCGGGTAGCCCCTCTAAGCGGTCAGGGCGAGACTGATGGAGAAAAGGGGAAGGATGGGTACGAACGGCCATGGCAATGATTGGGGTATGAAGATGGCAGAGGTGGGGTGAAAACCGGGGGCAACGGGGGCCAAAAACAGGCGGCTGGGGTGCTGGATACCAGGGGACAGACGATGGCCTAGATCGCATCCGAGGCTGGGGCTCCGAGGTTGAGGGCATAGAACCGCAGGCCTTTATTCTAGCCACCCCCAGGGCTAGGCCAAGGTCGGGACATCAAACAAAACCGTGGTCATATAGCGCTCAGCCCAGGCATCGCCAAAGGCTTTTTCGAGAACGCGGCGGGTTTTGTCGTTTTGCTGCTGTTGATGGCAGTAACGCTGCTGTCCGGCCAAGATGGCGGTGGCCAAGGCTGGGGTCGGATCCATCGCCACCGCCTGCTGGCAGTGCAGGGTGAGGTAGTCCACAATGAGTTGCACAAAGGCGACCTCTTCCTCGGGGCTGGTGGGGCGAACGAACCGGCAATGGGGGGAAAAAATACTCCCCCATTCGGGTAGGCCCCGCTCTTGGGCGAAGGGCGGAGGGGCCAGGGCGCTGAGGGCGGCATCGTAGGCGGGGGGTAGGGTCTCGGCTACGGGGGAGAGATCGACAATGGCGGCACTAATTTGGCCTCGACCACCGACTAAATCACAGCCAAACATGGGCAGGCCATACTGGGGCTGGGGAAACATCACACAGTGGAGAATATCGAGGGTATTCCCCACCCGCGCCAACTCTAGGTGCAGCTTGCGGAACTGGGGCGCTTGGTAGCCGTGGTTTTCAATGGTTAGCCGTTCCCCCTCAAGCTTCCCCTCCACGTAGCCCAAATCCTCCGGCAGCGCGTAGGGAGAGAGGGTCAGGTACTCCTGCCACACCGCCTCGATGCGGTTGGCCAAGTCCCGAATCATGGGGTGCTGCTGTTCCCGCAGGGAAGGGAGAGAGGAAGACGCCATGGAATCAGAATACGTATAGTAGACTTTCAGCATATCAGCCTACGATGGCAGGCTGTGACCCGCGATACGGTTTATGGCTAACCGTATCGCAATCTTCGTCATGTGGTGGGTGGGTAGGGAGATCTGGTGAAGCTAACCGATTGGATTAATTTAGCCCTGTTCGGCATGACGCTGTACGTGCTTTGGCGATTCCGACAGATTGTGCTGCTGATTTTTGCCGCCGTGGTGATGGTTACCGCCCTCAACAGCCTGACCCGGTTGTTTGTCCGCACCTACGGCTGGCCTCGAGATCGGGCACTCCTCGTGACCTGGGCCTTTGTCGCCCTAGGGGGGTTCATCTTTTTGGGCCTGGTGTTTCCCCTCTTTGCCAGTCAGTTTCAGGAATTGCTCGAACTCACCCCTAAGGGCTTTGCCATTCTTGTGGGCTGGTTCGACGATTTCAAGGCCAACCCGCCTGACTGGTTCCCCAGCCAAGATATCCAACTATTGCCCGACTTCAGCGATCTGCTTCGCCAAGTCACCGCCATCAGCACCACGGTCTTCGGTAACTTCCTGTCCTTCTTCTCCAGTTCTGTGGCCATTCTGCTACAACTGCTGCTGCTGGCGGTGCTCACCCTGATGATTCTGTCGAATCCCCCCGCCTACCGCCGCTTGCTGTTGCGGCTGTTTCCCTCCGGCTATCGTCAGCGGGCCGATGACATCCTCACCCGGTGCGAAGCAGCCCTAATTTCCTGGCTGGGCGGTGTGGCCCTGAGCTCTATGTTTGTGGGCACCCTCAGCTTTGTGGGGCTGATTTTCTTGGGGGTGCCCTACGCCTTTGCCCATGCTGTTTTGGCGGGGATGTTCAACTTCATCCCCAACCTCGGGCCTACCCTCAGCGCCATCTTTCCCATTTTTGTGGCGCTACTGCAATCCCCCGCCAAAGCCCTGGCGGTGCTTGTGCTCTACGTCGTGATCCAAAACGTAGAAAGCTACTGGTTCACACCCATGACGATGCAAAAGCAGGTGTCCCTCCTGCCCGCCGCCACCCTCATTGCCCAGATTTTCTTTACCACCTTTCTCGGCCCCCTGGGGTTGATTTTGGCCCTGCCCCTAGCGGTCGTCTGCAAAACCTGGATTGAAGAAGCCTGGATTAAAGACGTGCTTGATCGGGCCTTCAAGGTTGATCCCAAGCCCCTTTCCTGAATCCTTTCTGCCCTGGGCGCAACCGCCGGAGATCGCCCAATTCACGATAAGATCGGCGGGTTGCAATCAAGAGAGATACCATGGCCGATACCCCCAACTCCTCCCCCGATAAACCTAAGAAGAAAATCATCACAACCGGCAGTAGCGAACGTAGTGGCGAAGGGGGTGAACGCCGTGAACGCGGTGAGCGCGGCGAACGCCGAGGTGGCAAAGGTCGGCGCGGCGGTCGGGGTCGGGAAGAGGAACGCAAGCCCGCCGTTCCTCCCGCCCTCATGCGTGGCCCTCGGCCCAAGCCCAAGGCGGAAGTGGTCGAAGAGCCGACCCCGGAAACCGAGGTGGAGCCTACGGCGGAAGGGGCTGCCACGGAAGACGTGGAAGGGGCTGCCACGGAAGACGCCAATGCCACCGCTACGGCGGAGCCTTCAGCGGAGAGCTAAGCCCTCTGCCCAACTTGCCTCCGCAGCAGGATGCCCCGCTTTTTAGCTTCCGTGGGTTGTCAGCCTGCTCTGGGGGCTTCCTGCTGCCCCAGACTGAAAGCCTCGTCTACCTAGGGAAGGAGACCTTGAAGCGCCGCCGGATCTCCGCTCCCGCCTAGGGAAAAGCCTAGGGGTGGAAGCTATAGGCTTATGAATCCCTTATTTTTGTCCCTTAGAATTGTAGGCCGGATTAAGGGGGTCAACTAGCCCGTAGTTGACCCCCCTTAACCCTGAGGATTTGTCTCAGTCTACGGTTCCACATGTCTGACAGCGCTCCCATTTTTCAAGTTCAGCAGGCTCTTAACCGACCGCTAACCCATTTAGAATCGACGATTTTAGAGGGAGCCTGGGAGGGCGTTCAGTATCGAGTGATCGCTGAACAGAGCGGCTATGGCGAAGAATACTTAAAGCAAATTGGGGCGAAGCTTTGGCACGATCTGTCTAGCCATTTAGAGGTAGCCGTTACCAAAAAAAATCTACGCATTGTGCTTCAGAATTGGCTGTATCAGCTAGAAGCCAACCCGGAGGGGTGCCCCCTGGATCGATCCTATGGGTTTCCCTCTGGGCCGCTGTCCCCGAATTCATCCCTATACATCCATCGTCCGCCCGCCGAGACCATTGCCTTTTCCGCCATTGACCAGCCCGGATGCTTGCTGTGCATCCATGCGCCCCATCGCTACGGCAAAACATCGATGCTGCGTCGGTTGATGACCTATGCCCAGTCCCAGGTCTATCGGGTTTGTCTGCTAGACCTTCAGGAAGCCGATAGCCAGACCTTGCGGCAGGCGGATTTGCTCTTGCCCTGGCTCTGCCATCGTATGGCCGATGGGCTAGGGTTGGCGTCCCCAGAGGAGGCTTGGAATCCGCGCCTGGGGGTCAAGGTCAACTGTGGACGATACCTCCAACAGGTGGTGCTTGAGCAGGCGGAAACCCCCTTCGTGCTGGCGATTCACGCCCTGGAGGTGGGTCTGGGCCAGGTGGCGGTGGCCCAGGATTTATTGTCGATGCTGCATCTATGGCACGAGCGAGCCCAGGGAACTCCGCTCTGGCAGCGGTTGCGCCTGGTACTGGTCTATGCCACCGACAGTCCAACGGTCTTGGCCCATGCGCCGTCCCATCCGCTATTATCGCGGGTTGCTCCCCTCAACCTGGGGCGGTCGGTGGGGTTGCCCCCCCTCAGCCCCCATCAATTTGCGACCCTGGGCCGTCGTTACCAATTAGCCCTCTTCCACGACAGTAGCCAGCAGTCCGCCGTAGACAGCCTCTACGATCTGATTGCAGGCCATCCCTACCTGGCCCACCTCAGTTGCTATGCCCTGAAGCAGGGGCAGCACAGCCTAGATGACATGGTGTCCACCGCCGTGACCCCCGATAGTGTCTTTTGGCCCCATCTTCAGAATCGCCTCAATTGCCTACAGCACTATCCCCAGGCCAAGGAAGCCCTCCGACGGGTGGTGCTGGGCGATGGCGTCCAGGTCGATGGGGTGAGCCTCGATCAGTTGCTCAGTCTGGGCCTTGTACAGGTGGTAGAGGGTTTGGTGTATCCCTTGGGAGACATCTATCGCTACTTTTTCGCCACCTACCTAATCGACGAGGACGTCGCCGTCGCCTCATAGCCCGTGGGCACAGGGCTCCGCACAGGTCAGGCTTGAGGTTGGCTGAGGGCTGCGATGACCCCAGGGTGAAGGGTGCCATTGCTAACAACCACCCCTTGGCTATGCTCAAATCGGGCTGCTTTACCGAAGTCTAGGGGTTTGCCGTGCATATCCGTCACGCACCCCCCAGCCTCCTGAACGACCAGGGTTCCGGCGGCATGATCCCAAATTTTTTCCCGATAGTCAGGGGTTTTCGGCGATGGCAAACGCAGGTAGAGGGCGGCTTGCCCCGCCGCTACGGCGGCATACTTGGCTTGGCTATCCATCCGCATGGAGGGAGACTGAATGCCCACCGCCAGGGCCATAGCGCTTTGTTGACCCTGGTTGCCATGGCCAGCTTCGACGCTTTCCACAAACCGGAACCGATCGGACCGAGGATCGGTGACGACCTGTAAGGGCTGGGGATCGCCCCCAGCCAGGGGCATCATCACCGCCCCTTGGCCACGCACGGCCACAAATAGCAAGCCTCGGTCGCCGCCGTCAAAACTGAGGTAAGGACAGCCGAGCACCCCAACCTTGAGGTCGCCATCCTCCACTAAGGCCAGGGCAATGGCGTATTGGTCACCGCGCAAAAAGCCCTTGGTGCCGTCAATGGGATCCAAAGTCCAGTAGCGGGAGGCCACCGCACCATTCCCGTGATCAATCCAGGTCAGCACATCTTCAGCGGTGGCGGTCGCAATGTGCTGAGCGACCTGGGCCGTCACTGTGGCCAAGGGGCCAGCCATCTCCGGTTGGCGCAGGTCGGCGGCATCCTCTTCCCCCACCACAGGATCCTCGGGAAAGGCCTCCGCTAAGGCCCGACAGATGATCGCCTGGGCTCCAAAATCCGCCACCGTGACGGGGCTCTTATCGTTCTTTTCAATGGCTTCTGGCACTAGCGTTTGACGCACCGTTTCACAGAGTTGCGCCGCTTGGCGCACGGCGGCCACCGCCACTTGCTTTTCTTGTTCGTAGGCCACTGGTTCGTTCTCCTTACCCATAAACCCCAATCCATAAACCCCAATCCATAAACCCCACTGTGGGGGTGTTCTCATCCCTGGAACCCTGCCGCAAGGGCAATGTTCTTCCTAGTGACTAGCTATCCCTAGAAGGGCTGGGTTAACACCGTATCCATGGCCCGCAGAAGCTGACCGGTAGCAGCCACAGCCCAAGCTCCCTCACAGCGCCGCCCTGAATGCAGGATAAAGCGCAGGGCAAAGTCGTTCGGGAAACCGGAGGCCTCCACCCAGGCCAGGTCAGACTCCGCGTCGCAGGTGAGGGTTTCTTCATCCATCAGCAGGTCGGCCATGGCCTGCATTTGCTGGGCCAACTGTTGGGCAAGGCGACAGACCTCCTGGAACTCTGAAGCCGTGAGTTCTAAGGCCCAATCGGCCCCACCGAGCAGGCCGGGATAGTCAGGGGCTTCCCCGTCCCAGCCAATGCGCCAGCCAACCCCCTCTTGTATGGCCCGTGATGCCATGGATCCTAATGCGGCAACTTAGCCGTACCCCTACTCGCCAATAATTTCAGGCTGGGTGAGTTCGTCAGACATTTCGATGATGGCGCGGAGGACGGGCTTCATTTTGGGATCTTCGTAGTTCTCGAAGTCCTCGAATCGCCGACGTTGGGCGCGATTCGCCACCTGCACGGTAATCCGGTAGCGATTGGACGCGGCCCGAATGAGTTCCTCGCTGCGGCGCATAATTTGCGTGCTGTCGAAGTGGGAACGCTTGAGCATGGGGAACCCTATCTAAAGTGAGATTCTATTTTACCAAGAAGTTTTACCAAGAAGTCGCCGCTTCCCACACCACGGGTGAGAGGCGCATTCTGGAGAGGTTCGCCCCCTCGCCCACGGACGCCCCTGGGCACCCAGCCCCAGTGTTAACGATTTTGACTAACCCTAAAGCTTGATTTCATTTTTGAAAAGAAGCCCATTTTCCCTTGGTCAGAGTGATAGATTCGGGGTCTAAAAATGGGGAGCGTTGGGCCAAGCCACCACGGGTTAAAGCTTGGTTAGCCCTTGATAGCCATGGATTTCCGAGGCTGAAAATCCAACGCATCCCGCTTAATATCCCCCGATAGTCCTCGGTTATTACCTATGCACAACGTACAAAAAGACTGGATTAGTGCCCTCGCCATTGCCGCCCTGGGGGCGGGTGTCATTACCACCTTGGCGGTTAGTCAGGGGCAAAATCCCTTTGTGGGGTTAGGGATTACCCTGTTTTCAGCCATTTCTGCGGTGATTATTGATCATTTGATGTAGGTCAAGACCCGCCTCAGGCGGTGGGGAAGCGGCGATTCAGTGGCCCATTGCAAGGGGGCACCCGGATCGGGAAGCTGGACTCCTGGACATTGGCCTGAGGATTTGTACAAGGGTTGATACAGCGGTAGATTTTTGCCCAACGATGGAACAAAGATGGAACATCGCGCTTCAATCGTTGCTCTGTAGCCTTGTTCAGACCCCTGATCTGTGGAATTGGGTGGAACGGAACCCCAGAATTCAGGTATAAATTGTCCATAGGTTTGGTCTTGGATGGGTGTTGTGGCCTTAGGGTTGCCTCTCCTCCGGTGTCGCTGTGTTCAGCCTTGTTTTCCAGCCGCATTATTTCCGATTGCCATGGCCAATTTACCCAATCTTGAACCTTTTCGGTCTTCCCCCTCTGAGGGGGCTGGGGGGGCAACGCCGCCGGAGGGGCGTAGGTCGGTTTCCTTTGATCTGAGCCCGCGTACGTCCTCGCGCCAACCGGGCCAGCGATCCGGCGAGCCCAGGCGACGGGCGCTAGGGGTGTCGTTGCCCCCGGGCGATATCACCCTGACCGTTGGCCCCGCCGCCCCTAAACGCCCCATCTTTAGCCGCCATCGCCATGATGCTAACCCGGCCCTCGCCCTCAAGGTGCTTCAGGATATTCATCTCGCCGTGGAAAGCTGGCATGGTGAACTGCGGCAAACGGTTCAGCAGATTCAGGATTTGTACATGGAAGGCCCCATCGTCGATGGCTGGCTGGAAACCATGGATAGCTCTACCGCTCAGGCCAAGGATGCAGCGGCCCTGTTGCGCCATGCTGATCCCCAGGCGTTGGCCGGCTATGTCGATAGTCTCTATGAGACCCTGGGGGATCCGGATCAGGCGGCCTCCGCTTCACCAGACCCGTCCTCGGCAGATTCCCCCAGTTATCGGCTCTGTAGCCTGAATACGGATGGTCAGTTGCAATGTATGCCCTGCCCCCCTGAGCAGGTCTCAACCCTGAGCTTGGCCATTGCCCGCCATCAAAAGCTGCGTCAGTTGGTCGATCAGAAGCGCTATCTGGAAGCAAAGCTCAAACGAGCGGTGGAGGTGTTGACCAGTAGCCGCGATGGGTTAGGCATTGTTCCCCAGGTGACTTCCGACCCGTAGGGCTCTGCCGATGAATTCGTCGATAGATGCCGTTAAATCCAGTGGGCTTGCCCGGGGTCGAGGCCCGATTAGATCCCCCTAGCATGGGCTCGGTCACGAGATCGGTCAAACGTCGGGGGCAATGGGGCCTAGCTAGCAGAATTTCTGGAACCAATGACTGACACCCCTTCCCACTTTACGCCCGAAGAACTGGATCGCTGGCGGTTTGGGTTAGCCCAGGCTAACCTCAACAACGTGCTCTGCCACTGCCGCGATTGCGGGGCTACCTGGATGGATTCCTCGGATGAGGTCGCCTGTGTCTGTGGTAGTCGTCGGGTAGAACACATTGCCTGCTGGCAGTTTCCCGACGACTAGGGAACGCCTTCAATCCGCTCGGATTACTGCACGACTTGGCGCATGTAGTTGCCCCAGACGGCGGCAGCTTGGCCACTGCTGCCTCGGGTGGGAGAGTTATCGTCATTGCCGAGCCAAACCCCAGTGGTCAGGCCATAGCTGGGCAGGGTGCCCACAAACCAGAGGTCACGGTTATCGTCGGTGGTTCCGGTTTTGCCATGTTCTCCTCGACCTAGGGCAGCGTTGCGGCCCGTCCCCCCCTGGACAACGCCCTGGAGCAAGGTTACTAGGGTATTCGCCACGCCGGGGTCAACGGCGGGACGGTTGGCATCCCCCGCTTGGCCAAACTCGTAGATGACGCGGCAGGTGGACAGATCGGCTGGGTTGACGCAGTCGCTGCTGTCTAGCACACGTAGGATGCCGTGGGGACGATTCCAGAGGCCATTGTTGGCGATGGCGGCAAAGGATCCGGTGATTTCGAGGGGCGTCACCTCGCTTTCCCCTAGGGTGAGCCCTGGGGTGGGCCGTAGTGTGGAGGTAATCCCTAGGCGCTGGGCATTGTCAATGACGTTGTTGAGTCCGGCTTCCTTGGCGATTCGCAGGGCCACCACATTTTCCGAGAGGGCCATGCCGCGATACATATCCATGGGAGCCGACCCGACCCGACAGCCCGCAAATCGTTGGCCGTTCCAGTTCATCGACTCACAGGAAAAGGTTTGGCTGGGGGGAATGCCTTGCTCTAGGGCGGCTCCGTAGGCAAACAGCTTGAAGGTGGAACCGGGCTGGCGTAGGGCTTGGGAGGCCCGGTTAAACTGGCTTTGGCCAAAATCGACCCCGCCCACCATGGCGCGAATGGCCCCCGTGGGCGTGTCCACCGTCACCACCGCCCCCTGGGAATAGCCAAGGGCCGATCCACGGGTGGAAATATCGCTGGTGAGGGCGTTTTCCGCGATCCGTTGCAGGCTGAGGTCAAGCCCCGTCTGGACAATAAAATTCCCTTCCCGCGCCAGAGACTCCCCCAAAACGGCCTCCAATTCCTGGAAAATGTAGCCATAGAAGTAGGGGGCGCGGGTGCTTTGCAGTTGGCGCGTGGCTTCAGGGCTGATTTCAATGCGAGAACGGCGGGCGCGACGACCTTCCTCCTGGCTGACCATACCCAGGGCCACCATTCGCTCTAGGACGCGATCGCGGTAGAACACCGCCGCATCGTAGTTGGTCACCGGATTAAAGGCGTTTGGCCCCGGCAAAATGCCCACCAGGGTAGCGGCCTCGGAGAGGGTCAACTCCTGGGCGGGTTTGGCAAAGTAAAACTGGGCCGCATCCTCAAAGCCGTAGAGGTTTTCCCCGAGGTAGACCCGGTTCATGTAGGTGAGCAGAAGTTTGTTTTTGCTGTAAAAGGTCTCCAACTTCAGGGCCACAATCGCCTCGCGGATTTTGCGGCCAGCGGAGTCCCCCGTCCCCACATACTCCCGGTAAATGCTGCGGGCGAGCTGCTGGGTGATGGTGCTGGCCCCCTGGCGAATGCCGCCATCCTGGACATTAATCACCACGGCCCGCAAGATGCCTAGGGGATCCACCCCCAGGTGCCAGTAATAGCGGGTATCCTCCGAGGCAATCAGAGCATCGGGCAGATAGGGGGAGAAGTCTCCCATACTCTGGAGTTCAAGGTGGGCGTGGTTTCGTTGCTCTCGCAGGGGCACCGATGCTCCGTTTTCCTCGGCATAGATCATCACTGGCCCCTGCACCGAATCCGGCAGCGGATTCATCGGAATCTTGGGCCATTCCACCCCCACAATCCAGGTTCCCACCGCCAGGGAAACCCCCGTAAAGCCGTACAGCGTGTACCGGGCGGCTTTCACATACCAGGGCGGCGGGTCAAGATAGCGCAGGGTGACGGCATCCGCCAGTTCCGTTGGCCCTAGGGTCAGCACATCGCCATGGTTCAACACCACTCGGCTGAGGCGCTTTTTACCGCGATAGATGCCGTTGGTGGACTGGCGATCCTTCAGCACAAAGGGCTGACCTGGACGGTTCACATCCCGGGTAAGGGTGGCGTGAACCTGGCTCACGATCGGGCTGGCCGCCACAATGTCGCACTGGGCCGAACTCCGCCCCATCACGTAGTGCTCCCCCAGCAGGGGATAGGTGGTAGGCCGACCGTCCACCACCACCTCTAGGGCAGCCGTCCGAGCCCCAGGGTTAACCGATAGCTTGCCAAAGTCAACCTTGGCCTGAACCGCCTGAACCGCCTGGGTGATGGTCTTCAGCAGGGTACGCGGCGGCGAGGGCGGCGGCGAGGACGGGGGAGAAGGATTTGTGTTTGCCATGGCAGGGGCAATGCCTTGACCCAAAAGGACATGCCCCATTGTAGACATAAGCGCTGGCATTGCTTGGGGGAAGGGTCAGTTTTATGGCCTGGGCTGGGGGCCATCTCGCGGGCGCTTTGTCTTAGGGCAACCCTCGGTGGCGTTCTCGCCTTTTCCCAGCCGGAGAATTCCCCCAGATCGGGGTACGGAGGAAAATTCGCTGGTTCAAGGGGTCGAACTCGTGGCAAACTTGCACAGAGAAGCCTGTCGATACAGGCCATTGACGCTGCTCCAGGGGAGACAAAGGTAAGGCTATGGCGTTTGAATATCCTGAAGACCTTAAATACCTCGACACGCATGAGTATGCGCGGGTAGACGACGAGGAAAGTGTTGTCACCGTCGGCATTACCGCCTTTGCTATCGATCAACTGGGCGACATTGTGTTCCTAGAACTCCCTGAGGTGGGCGATAGCGTGGAAAAGGGCGAGCGCTTTGGCAATGTGGAATCGGTCAAGGCGGTGGAAGAGTTGAAGTCTCCCATCACCGGGGAAGTGCTAGAACGCAACGACGCGCTCATCGACGCCCCAGAACAGATTGGCGACGATCCCTACGGCGATGGCTGGCTGATTAAGATCAAGGTTGAG
>JAYKHF010000192.1:0-5924 GCA_035285305.1 Leptolyngbya sp. | reverse complement strand
CGGGCCTGTGGATGAGTGCCGTGGGCGTGGTGGGTCTGGGGTTGAACCTGCGGGCCTACGATTTCGTCTCCCAGGAAATCCGGGCGGCGGAAGACCCTGAATTTGAAACCTTCTACACCAAGAACATTCTGCTGAACGAAGGTATCCGGGCTTGGATGGCTCCCACCGACCAACCCCACGAGAAGTTTGTATTCCCCGAAGAGGTCCTGCCTCGCGGTAACGCTCTGTAAGGGAAACAAACGCAACCCCGGGAGTTGGGGCTGGTTCACCACCATTTACCCCAACCCCACTCCGTCAGAGGCCACCCCGGCCTCTTTTTTTTGCCCGATGATGGGCACCGCAGGATGGGCACCAGGGTTTGGGGTTGTTTGGGGCGAAGAAAGGTATCGCGACAGCCAGCGTCGTCAGGACAAGGCGAAGGGCTACAGCCATACAAAAAACCCCCTAGCCCATGGGCCGGGGGGTCAGAATCAGGGTGCATCTACGGTTTCAGTTTCCTAGCCTGACTGGCCCATTCCGGAAGATTCTGGGAACTTTATCAAGCCTTGAAACAAACTCGCTATGATCCAAACACTGTATTAAAAGTGGCCCCTTGCTGATGCTGAGTTCGTTCCTTCCGGGTAAAGTTCAATCCCTACCGCTGTCGGTGCCGGGGCAGGCCCTTGTCCCGGCGGTGTATTTGGTGGGGGCAGGCCCCGGCGACCCAGAACTGCTCACCATCAAAGCCCAGCGCATCATCCGTCAGGCCGATGTGATTCTCTACGCCAACTCCCTGGTGCCAGCACAAATCTTGGACTGGGCTCGGCCCGACGCAGAACGATTGGGCACCGCCAATCTCACCCTAGAAAGCATTTTGCCCCTGATGATTGAGCGGGTACGGGCAGGGCAGTCTGTGGTGCGCATTCAATCCGGCGATCCCAGCCTCTATAGCGCCATTCACGAGCAAATCCAGGCCCTAGCTGAGGCGGAGATTCCCTTTGAAGTGGTGCCGGGAATTAGTGCCTACCAGGCCGCTGCCGCCAAACTCAACGCGGAACTCACCATTCCGGGGCTGGTGCAGTCCATTATCTTGACCCGCATCAGTGGCCGCACCCAGGTGCCCGCCAGCGAAGATCTGGCCAGCATGGCGGCCCACAAAACGAGCCTCTGCCTCTACCTCAGTGCTCGCCATGTGGAAGCCGCCCAGGATCAACTGATGCAGCACTATGACCCGGATACGCCCGTGGCCATTTGCTTTCGCCTAGGCTGGCCCGATGAACAAATCTGGCTGGTGCCCCTGTCGGCCATGGCCACCACCACCCACGAACAGGATTTAATTCGTACCACCCTCTACCTGATCAGCCCTGCCCTGCGGGGTGGACAGGGGCGATCGCGCCTCTACAGCCCCGATCACACGCACCTCTTTCGGCCCCGCCCCCAGGCCACGGCCCCGAGCGACTCAGCGCCACAACCCTAGCGGATGGAGGCATCGGATAGGCCCCCTCAGCCCTGAGAGGTCGCATCCGCTGTCGCTGAGTTAAAGGTTTTCCGGGTTCGTCCCATGCCTTGCCTGTTGTTAGCCCCTATAACCATGCTTGACCAATCTACCCAGTTCCTCACCGAGGCCGAATCGACCCAGGTCGATGCGGCCCTCCTGTCTTCCCCAGAGAAATTTCTGGCTCGGCTCACCATTTCCACGGCCAAACTGCTCGGCATCATCTCCGCCGATTTGGGCATTCCCCTGGCCTCCCTCTCCGCCACCCACATCATCCAGTGGTTTGAGGAAGATGCTAAGCGCAAGCGCGAACAGGGCATCGATGCCGCCGTCCTCAAGTGGGATGCGGAGGATCTAGGCCCCTAGCCCAGCCCCAGCGTGACGGCTGGTTGATAGACGGCGCTGGCGATGTCAACGACCGGATCCGTTGGCCATAGCTTCATCACCAGGACTATCGCTATCCATCCGCCCCATATTTCCCCGGTCTCTCGCGGGTGGGGAGACCTCCACCCTACGGGTTTTAGGGTGGAGCGGCTGACTGATGCAAAATCAGGCGGTTGCCCTCGGGATCGTAGGCATAGATTTCGCGCCCGTGGGAGGCTGTGAGCAGGGGGCCAGGGGGCGGATGCCCCAGGTGGTTCAGGTGGGCAATGGCTTGATCTAGGTCAACCACCTCCAGGCACAGACTCATGGCCCCGCCTCGGTGGGCCTGAAATTCAGCGGCATGATCGGCCTGGGGCTGGAAGATGCCTAGTCGTAAGCCGCCCCAGGTAAATTCGGCATAGCGCTGGGGTTGGTGGGGGTACGGATCCTGGCCGAGGAAAGCCCCATAGAAGGCAACCAGGGCCTCAAAGGACTGACTGGCTAGCACCACGTAGGCACTGGATCCGGTCAGGGGATGGGCTGCGGTGGAACCCGCCATGATCTAGACCGAAACCCCTCGGTATAGCCGCGCCGCTTGTTCGGGGCTGAGGCGGTTGGCCCCGGGCCAGTAGGGCTGCACAGGCTCGGTAAAGGGGGCTTTTACCTCCGCCGGATCTTTCGAGAGCCCCCCGGCTTTGACCACCCGAGCGCTGTGGGCGTGGGCATTAATTTTGCTGTGGGGGGGCAAAAAGTCGTTGGCCTCTTCGTCGTAGGCTAACAGTTGGCCATTCTCGATGTGGTAGATCCAGCCGTGGATAGACAACTCACCGGTGTGCAGTTTCGAGTGAATCGAGGGGTAGGTCCGGAGGTTGTCAATTTGGGTGAGGACGTTCTGGGCCACCAGCAAATCCAGCTTTTCTTTCTTGCTGCGATCGCCATAGTGATCGAACACCAGTTTGCGGGTGGCGGCGGTGTAGTTCAGCCAGTCATACACCAGGGGCATTTTCTCCTCCAGTTCCCCCAGTTGCAGGAGCCCCTTCATGGCTCCACATTGGGTATGGCCACAGATGATCACCTGCTTAATATTGAGCGCCTCCATGGCGTACTCAATGGTGGCTCCTTCGCCGCCGTTGGTGGCTTCATAGGGCGGGATAATGTTCCCAGCATTGCGGATAATGAACAAATCCCCAATTTCTGACTGGGTGATGATGGTTGGATCGACCCGGGAATCGGAACAACCGATAAAGAGAACCCTCGGGTGCTGCCCCTTGGCCAATTCCTGAATCAGCTCTTGGTGGCTGGGAATATAGTGTTCCTGAAACTCCCGCAAACCCCGCAGTAGCTTTTCCATTGGCTTATCCCCATAATCCCCAACAACACCATGCCCCCTCGGGCGCTTTCCTTGGCCATGCCCCTTAGATTTCCCTGATCACCCCAAGGCAACAGGACTGAGGAACGGCCATCCCTACTGTTATCCCACATTCGCAGACACCCCAGCGACAGGATTTGCTTATCGTATCAATCATGGGTACTTGTCAGCGCCCTGCCCCTACGGCATGGGAGACCTGTAGGGGGCAGGGCTCCTGATCCTTCGACTGCTTGGGCTCTAGCCGGTTTTGTCAGTCAACCAGCGCTGTGCCTCCCCTATCAATGGGGAAGCGGGGATCGCCACTCTGTCCTTCCATCGAGGGGAATTTGCCATATATTAACTATCTTTTCATTCCCAGTTATCAGAAACCACTAACGGTATATTGAAGATGGAACTGATGAGGTTCCCCTGGCAGATTCAACAGCTAGATGTCCACACACAAGAAGGAGTGAAAACGCTGTTCATATCCCATCTGTCTCGCTTAACCAACAGCACCCAATCCCACATTCAATACTTCCTAAAGTAGTAAGCAGGGAGCTTTGAGAAACGCACGCAGCTAAGGATCTATACGATGTTATAGAATCTGCGGGTGGTTTCCCTCCATGAAGGCTAGACCCATGTTAGGAGGTTCCTTGGAACAGGGAATGGGTGTTGTTTTAGGGATTCTATTTTAGGGATTCTAAATTTTGGCGTTGGGTTTCGCTTCATGGTATCCCGCCTAATGAATTAATCCAATGAATTAATCCACAGATACGGGTTCTCGCCCGTTTTGTCCGTCAACCAGGGTTGCTTCAGTGCTCTGAGGATATAAACGGAGCGCCTGGGTCGCGAGAGATTTCGGTAAGGTCGCTGGATAACGCTGGGTGTCGCGATTGTGAAAGAGGGCCGTAAACCCCCCAGCCCCCAGCCCTGATTGCGGCCATAGCCGATAGCAAGGAAATTCGGCGAGGGGTGACGCATAGTCTGCGAGGGTCGGGACGGCTACGGCTTCAAAGTGGGGAAATTGTTTTAGCAACCAAGCGCCGACCTGTTCGTTTTCCTCGGGGGAAAAGGTGCAGGTCATATAGGCTAAATAGCCTCCACCGGCTACGGTTTGGGCCGCGTGGCCAAGGATGCGCTTTTGGCGACTGGCATTTTTCCGAATCGTCACCGGATGGAAGCAGCCTAGAACCGGATCGCCCTTCGCCAGTAGGGATTGACCGCTACAGGGGGCATCCACAATCACCACCGAAGCGGCCTGAGAGAGGTGATCGGCCCACACCTTGGGATCGAGGTTAAAGACGAGGGCATCCCAAACGCCGCAGCGCTTGAGGTTGGCAATCAAAATTCTCACCCGCTTGCGAATCACCTCGTTACACCATAGGGCGTTGGGCCGAAGTTGTTGCCAAGCGAGCAAGCTTTTGCCCCCCGGGGCGGCACATAGATCCAGCGCGAGATCCACCGGGGATGGAATAGCGGCTAGCACCGCCGCCGAAAATACTGAGGCCATGTCCAAACAGTAGTAGGCTCCGGCTTGGTGAAGGGGATGTTGGCCTGGTCGTTGGTCAGGTTGCAGCCGATCCACAGCGGCGGGCTGCCAGGGCAGGGCAGGGGCGAGGGCAAAGGGGGCTGATTCAGGCCGAGGTTGGGTCCACACAATGGCCTGGGGGAAGACTTGGGGGCTGGTGAGGGCGGCGACAAAAGCCGACCGTTGGATCTCCGTGTCAAACAGCCGCCGACTGAGTTTGAGTAATAGCTTGGAGGGAGGGGCCAAAGCGGGATCAGGCATAGCGGGTAACAATTTGAACATCCCTAGCTTACGTTTACCACTTCCCAGAATGCGGACTATGGATGATAATTGCCACAATCAAATCATGAACGATAATCAATCGGGCCAGCCATACCTATAAAAGCTGACCCAGGCTAGAATCTCAACCAGGGTTTCTGGTATCTGGAAAAGCTCTCATAGATCCTTTAGAAATAGATCCTTTAGAAATCTCTATAATATCCGGCTATGCAAAACCCTCAGACTGCTTCCACCGCTGAGCTTGAAGGCGTCGGGCCACGGTCGAATTATGGCAGTTCCATCGTCCTTGCTCAGGTCTATCCCCTCGCGCCACTAAACTCCTCGGGTTCAGAGACTGTCATCCTGTCCACCGAGATGGATGATTATCGGCCTGTGGATAATCACCGGGCGCTGGTCAATGGTTGGAAACGGCTTAGCCCTGCCCAACAGTGGTTAACCGGGGGATGTATTGGCCTTACCCTCGGCTTTGGTTTGATCACTTGGGTCACGAGTCTGCAAAAGGCCATGGCCTTTACCCCAGTTCCCCTAGGTGATGCTAAGACGATAGGACGAACCCAATCAGCCCTGAAGATGATCTATCAACGACTAGGAGAGGTCAGGGCTCCCCTGATCGGCCCTGAATCGGTCACGCCTCCATCGGCGGTGCAACCTCTCCTTCAGCCCGTGATGATGGATCGGTTTTATCTCCCCATCCCAGCAACAACCGCCGACCCAGCGGTGGCTCCACAGGCCGCCATGGTGGTGGATCGGTTCTATTTTGATCCTCACCAGAGCGTTGAGGCCAGCCCTGAACAGGCTCCGGCCCCAAATTCGGGCGATCAACCCTTGGTGGTGCCATTACCCCCGCCGCACCCCCAGGCCTTTGCTCAGACCCCCGAGGCTGGCGCTGCCATGGCCAATAGGAGCCCCAATCCCACGATTCCAAGCCCTTC
>JAYKHF010000191.1:0-3109 GCA_035285305.1 Leptolyngbya sp. | reverse complement strand
TACTCGGATGTTGATTTGTTGGTGGTAACGGCGGAGGGCTTTGGGCCACACCGTAGCCGTCTTAAGGAAATCGTCCGCATTTCAAAATCGGTAGCCAAGTTTGGGATGCCGACGGATATTTTGCTCTATAGCCAGCAGGAGGTTGAGGACTGGAAAGGTAGCCGCAACCACATTACAACTAGGGTATTGCAGGAGGGGAAGGTCATCTATGAACGACGTGGATCAAGCCAAAATCTTGCTGCAAGCGGCACGGAGGGATCTACGAGCCCTTGAGGGGATGCGGAATACCGAAGTTTTTGCCGATGAGATCTTTGGGTTCCATGTGCAACAGGCTACGGAGAAATGCCTCAAAGCTTGGATTGCCGCGATTGGCGAGATTTATCCTTTTGGGCACAACCTGGGAGTTCTGCTGCGATCTCTAGAGGAGAAGGGTTACGCCATGGAACCGTTTGAGTCGTTGCAACAGTACAGCGCCTTTTCGGCCCAGATCAGATATGAGTCGCTGCTAGGGACGAATGAATCCATTGATCGGGAGGGTGGCATCGCCCTAGTCAGTTGTTTGTATGCTGAGGCTACTCGCCAGGTTGGTTTGGCGGAGGAGTAGGGAAATCGCCCAAGGCACCCCGGAAATGGTAGAGCGGGCCATTGTCTTGGATACCGGGCCAATCGGGTTGATCACGAATCCAAAGCTTTCGTCCTGCGGTTATGGCGAATGGTTTTTGTAAGGGCACAGGTTTCGGGCGCTGTCGGCTAAGGCGGAGCCCCAGGACTATCGCCATCAGGATGGTATAGATGCATGAGTTCCTGACTCAATTGCGCGATCTCGGCCACCATTGCCTCTGGAGCCACTAGCTTGACCTCGGAACCAAAGCCCAGGATCCATCGACGTAGGTCGCGATCCTGATCGACCCAGCGGGGAAGCGCAACTTGAAGGCGATTGGGGTAGGTGGGATCAGGGCTGGGAGGAAGGCTAAACAGGACGTCGGAGGTGTTCGTAGAGCGGGACGATTTGGATTTGGCTGGCTTGGGCGACATCTTCATCGCCGCTAGGGGAAACCGCTGGGTGCCCTCGCTAATAAAGGCAAACAGGGCATCGGTGAACCACAGTTCTAGGGTTAGGGTGGCTTGGGCTTGGTCGGCAGGGCGAGCACTGAGAAACTGGCGCTGCATCTTGGCGCTGTGGCCCAAAAACAGCCCGCCGCTGGCCTCATACAGGCGTTGCAACCGATGGAGGGCTTGGCGTTGGGCGTTTGCAGCCCGCTGCTGGGGTTGGGGACGACCTCGAAATAGGCGATCTAGGCGTTCAAACTGGAACAGCCCCACCTCTGGGCCATCGGCCCGTTCGTAGGCCAGATACCAGGCAATGTTGTGAAAAACAATCTGCAAGGGCCACGCCCAAAAGAACCCGTCGTCGGCAGGCTCAAACCTTCCCACCCCCGCAAACCGATTCAGTTCTAGCAACTGCCCAGCCTCGATTTCATCCTCTAGCCGAGACAGGGTTCGGGCTAGGGACTCAGGGGGCAAACGCTCCACATCCACGATGCTGCGATTGCCAATGGCCCGCACCGGGTAGAGATTCGCCAGATCGTGCTGGCTGCGTTGGAGACGGTCGCGTAGGGTGTCTAGCAGCCCTAGGGCCGTGGGGTCTTCGATATTTTTGGCCTGGGCCTGGAGGACGCTAGTCACCTTCAGCAAATCGGACTCTGACAAAATGCCGCTACCCAGAAAATAGCCCCGCCGCAACCGTGCCGCAGGCAACAGCCCAAAGGGCTTGAGCACCTGTTCGATATCCTTCCGTAACGCGGCTTGAGTCTCTCCGGCCAGCAGCCCCTGGGCCTGCATCGCTGCCGCCACACTGCCTAGGCTGCTCTGTAGCTCTGGTTGCCAGCAGAGGGGATGGTGGGACACAAACCGAATAAACGTCATCACCCGCTGAAAGGACTCCCAATCGCTGTAGGGATGGGGGCTCTCCACGGGCTGAGCCGCCCCTGGCCGAGTTAAGGCCGCGACGGTGGGCCGAGAACTGAGAAAGCCATTCTCTTCCAGCCATGCCAAATCCTGGGTCAGGGCCTCCGGGTTGGCATACAACGCCCCCCGTTGACGGGCCACCACCGCGCAGATTTCCGCTACCTCATCGGGAAAAGTTGAAGGAGAGGTCGCCGATACCAGTCGTTGTAAACGCTCCGGTTCTCGCTCCTGAAGATGACCCAGCCCCGGATACTGCACCAGCAGGCTGACCAGATGCAGCAGGCGATCAAAATCGAGCAGGGTGGAATAACGGTGGCTTTGCATTCGGCTATGGCGGTTGCGACGGTTGATACGTCCCCGATCTAAGCCCTTGAGCTTGGCTTGAATGTCGTCGGCACTGGCCTCGGCCCCTAGGGAGTACACCGCCCGAAACCCTTCTGCGGCCAGGGGCGGAAATTGTCGCAACGCCAAATGGGCCGACTCGATCACCTCAGGAGGCACCTGGCGATCTCGTTCCCGGTTCCACTGGCGACAGGTGGCTAAGGGTGTTTTGAGATACCAGCCCACCCAGTCCACCCCCAGGGGGGATAGCCGCCGCAACAAAGTCATCCGCCAAACCCGTCGCGCATTGGTGGCATCGTAAATCACGCTCTGGCCCCGCTCCACCCCCTGCCCAATGCGGCGGATCACCTCCGCCTCAATCTCCGACCACACCCCCTGTTCTGCCGCGCACCCATAGAGATCCTGGCGAATCTGATCCGTAGACACAATACAACTGTGGGGGATCTCAGCCTGTATCCGTTTCGCCAGAGTGCTCTTGCCGCTGCCCGGTGGCCCAATCAATAGGTGGCAATACAACGGAACCTCCATACCGAATCTCCCTGGGATGGACAGGCCCATTGTAGGATCGCAGCCCTTTGCCTTGCCGCTACCCAGCGCGAAGGACAAACCCAGGGGGTACTCAACGTAACGGTTGGTATCCCTGGGTAATGTTGGGCAAAGTCTTCTCAAGAAATATCGAGTTCCCGTGATTTCGCTGAGGATAGCGGGTATCAAAGGATTAGGTGGGTCGTTTTGTCGTTCGCGTTAAAACCATTTCCTTTTCCGAAAAGCTCAGCCATACTGAGCCTATGGTTCGCTG
>JAYKHF010000190.1:0-19798 GCA_035285305.1 Leptolyngbya sp. | reverse complement strand
GTGGTCGCCCGACTGGATGAAGCTCCCCGGGAATATTGGCAAGACCTAAAACCCGTTACCAAACTGGGTTGCGGCATCACGGGAGGAGCCAAATTAAAAGCCCTAGAGCAGGTTTTCTACCTGACCCCCCAGCCCATGCCAGCGGTCACTCAAGATCGTCGTTTGCTGGAGATGATGACCGTGGGTGAGCTCAAGGCCATGGCCAAAAAACGAGGTCTGACGGGCTTTGTCAAATTTAAGAAGCCCGAACTTATCAAGCTCCTGACCGAAGCTGCTGATGAATTGCCAAGGTAGTGAAGACGACGCCTAATCCTGGTTAGCTGACAAAAGATTCTGCACCGGGCACGGAAACCGCGCCCCCAACGCATTTGGGCCATGTAGGGGTCAGGTCTCCTGACCCTTCGATGGATATGGGTTCTGGCAAGTTTTGTCAGTCAACCAGCGCCTAATCACGCTATCCCTCAATCCTGGAGAATAGCGTAGTGAGATAAGTGACCCCCTTGGCGGCAACGTCACCCAGCGGCGAGGTGAGATAGGTGAGAATTATCCCGTCACGGATTGGGAGAAGGGGCGGGCCGATCCCTCTACTGGTTTGTGGGCAGATCGGTGAAAAAATGGGCGTCGGTGAGGCGGTTGCTGGTCATCAGGGGGCTGGTCATCAGCCCGTGGTGTAGGCGGCGGGCGGTGCCTGAATTGTCCCAGGTCGAGGTGGGTTCAGCTTCACCGGCCCCCTGGGGCACAGCCAGCGTGACCGTGATCGACGGGCGGTTTGCCGGGTTGGCCAGATCGGCGGCTTGGGCCGAATTGCCCGCCGAGTCTAGGCTGACGACGAGGACGAAGGCCAATAGCCCAACCACGAGGGCCAACCGAGGATCAATGATCTGGCGCACCACTTGGCTCCAGCCTCGGAGCCGCTGCATGATGGAGCCGTGGGAAATGTACTCAGCCAAGTCGATAGCCCTATGAACGTCGTCTGGCTCGCCGCAGGAGCCTATCCTAGCCGGAGGAACACCGGAGGAGGACGGGAAAAAACCGCTCATACCTCGCGCTTGGTCTATGGCTAGCATTCACGTTATACACATAACTTTACGCAGTTACAATATGTAACGCAGGGCCTAGATCGCGGTTTGCCGCCACAATCCCTTATGTATCAAGGTTTTTGAGTTTGGACTGATTTTTCCCTAGTCAGGCCGCTCTTTTCATAAAAGAATCTCTATGGTGAAGCGATAACCCCTGCTTGGCCCAGGGAGAGGTCGATTCCGGCGACGATCCGGACGGCGAGGGGCCTCCATTGGCGGCCATCCTGGGGAAATTGGGCTAGTTGAGGCCAGGGCGGTCGATATAATGGGTTTACGGCTATCTGGTGCGACCGATGACAGCACAGTTTCCCACCGTACAGTTTTATGAAGGCATCCTAGAATCCATCGATAACGTCAGCCTGCGGCGCAATGCCGACACGGGCGAACGCACGGTGCTTTTGATGTTTAAGCAGCTCAAGGCCATCGAGGCCTTTCAGAGCTTTCGTAGCCAGTTTTCTAAAGCCCTCAAGCTCACCGACGAGGAGGGCGTTATCACCATCGAACCCTCCGGCATTCGGTTTATTTTCGGCGGCGATGATGGCGACGACCTCGAGCGGGTGGAATGCACCCTCACCATCGACCGAGAGGATCATTGGGATCGGTTTATGCGGTTTATGCATCGCTATGCCGAAGCCAATGGCATGGCCTACGGCGAGCGCCCTTCCCCGTAACGGTGTCTTGTCAAAGTTTCTGGCCAATCTTCCCCTCCCCCCTTCAGCCTGGGGCCACCCCCATCCATTCTGTGCCTGCCGCTGGGATGGTTTATCCTAGAATCCGGTTTGGTGCTGCGTCTTGGCCGACCCGCAGGGACGCCGCCATCGAGACGCCGCAGTCAATAGGTATCGAATGAAAATTGCAATTACCGGAGCCACAGGGTTTGTCGGCAGTCGTTTAGTGGAGCGACTGCAAGGGGAAGGCCATGACATTGTGGTGCTCACCCGCAGCGCGGATCTGGGGCGAAAAACCTTTCCAGCGGATCAATTTCCCCAGGTGTCCATCGTGGAATATACCCCGCTGGTGTCTGGGGCGTGGCAGGGGGTGCTGTCGGGCTGCGACGGGGTGGTGAACCTGGCCGGAGCGCCGATTTCTGAACGCTGGAGCGACGAACATAAGCAGGCCATTGTAGACAGCCGCGTGGTGGGCACCGAGAAACTGGTGGAAGCCCTAGCCCAGGCGGATCCAAAACCGACGGTGTGGGTGAATGCCTCCGCCATTGGCTACTACGGCACCAGCGAAACCGCCACCTTCGACGAAACCAGCCCCGCCGCCGATGATTTTCTCTCCCAGGTGTGCCAAGGCTGGGAAGCCGCCGCCCAACAGGTTAAAGCCCACGGCCCCCGGCTAGTCATTTTGCGGTTCGGCATTGTGCTAGGGATGGGCGGAGCCGTTGCCAAAATGCTCACCCCCTTTCGGATGTTTGCGGGTGGCCCCATCGGCAGTGGGCGACAGTGGTTTTCCTGGATTCACCTCGAAGATGTGGTGAATTTGATCCTCAAAGCCCTGATGGATCCCACCCTGGAGGGCACCTACAATGCCACCGCCCCCAACCCGGTACGCATGGCAGATTTTTGTAAGATCCTCGGCCAGGTACTGAAGCGGCCCTCCTGGTTGCCCGTGCCTGATTTCGTCCTCGAAACCATCCTCGGGGATGGAGCGCAGGTGGTGCTAGAAGGGCAGCAGGTTCTCCCCAACCGCACGGTCAACACCGGGTTTGCCTACCAATACACCGAGGTGAAGGACGCCCTGATCGACATCGTCAAGCCCTAGGTGAAGGGGTGCATTGCTTTGTGAAGGGGTGCATTGCTTCGCGAATGCGTCCTGCATCCTTGGGTCTTGGTGCATTGCTTCGCGAATGCACCCTACGCGATTCCCGATTCCCGATTCCCGACTCCCGATTCCCGACTTCCATGGACATTAGCGATCTCCGCCGCGACTACACCCAGCGGGGGCTGGATCTCCCGGATCTGGCTCCTGACCCCTACGATCAGTTCACCCTGTGGTTTCAGCAAGCCTGTGAGGCGGAACTGCTGGAGCCGAATGCTTTAGTGCTGTCTACGGTGTCGCCGGAAGGCCATGCCTACCAGCGCACGGTGCTCTTGAAATATTTTGACCGGGACGGCTTTGTATTTTTCACGAATTACAGCAGCCGCAAGGCCCAACACATCGAGCAAAATCCCCAGGTGTCGCTGCTGTTTCCCTGGTATGCCCTAGAGCGGCAGTTGGCGATTACGGGCACCGCTAGCAAAATTTCCGCCGCCGAATCCTTCAAGTATTTCACCTCTCGGCCCAGGGGAAGCCAGTTGGGGGCGTGGGTGTCTCAGCAGAGCCAGATTATTTCCTCCCGGCAACTGTTGGAGATGCAGTTCGAGAAAATGAAGCAGCGTTTTCTACACCAAGACATTCCCCTGCCCGATTTTTGGGGCGGCTACCGCGTGCAGCCCTCCAGCTTTGAGTTTTGGCAGGGTCGTCCCAGCCGCCTGCACGACCGTTTTCTCTATAGCCCTGCCTCAGATAGAGAATCGGGCTGGCAGGTGGTGCGGCTGTCGCCCTAGCGGGTGGGAACCAGGCGTTCTTGCAGCAAGGGCAAGTCTTCTTTCAAAAACACCGCCATGCGGCCCAGGTAGGGGATACCACCGTCGCCGTAGGCGAGTTCGTACCAGTAGGCAAACCGTTCCCCAGAACGCACCGCGCCGACTAGGGTGAGATTCGAGTTCTCGGTGGCTTGGTCAGTGGGGTACTCAAACAGGATTTCCCCCTGGCGGTAGTCGTTGAAAATTTGGGGGCCGTAGATCAGCCGCAGGGATTCTTCGAGGCGATCAACCGTGATGTCGTTGGCGTAGTCTACCAGGGTAAAGCGCTCGGTGCGAATGATGCGGCGGGCATTGTCGGGCATTCCTCCCGCCACCGGGAACAGGCTGGCCTGGAAGGAAAACCGCTGCCCAGGGCTGGGGGTGCGGTTGATACTGAGGCGCTCGTTGGGGGCAGGGCTGAGGGTGGGGTTGTTGCGAATCCACGACTCGGCGATGGGAATGGACTGCCCCGGCATGGCCCCAGCCGGTAGCGCCCAGCCGACCGCCGCCAAACCGAGGCCCCAGCCTAGTATCCACTGAGCCCCCCATGGCAGCCTTGGGTGGAAACCTTGGGAAAATGCAGCCATAACGTCACCTCGCAGGCGGTAAGAAACCCGTGCCCCATGATAGCGACCCCAACGCGGTTTGGCGTCGGTGACGGACGGTTATCCGCGCCTTGGGGATCACGAGTCCGCGTCGGTCAGGATCGGAGGGGGTGGATCGGCGGCTTGGGGCGGCGCGGGTTCGGGGGGAGCCAAGGGCACATCTTCCACGGTGGGCAGGGGTTCGGGGGTGAGTTTGGCCGGTTGAGGACTGCCCCCCAGGCGTCGGAGGAGTTTAGGGGTGGCATCGTGGAGGAGGTAGATCAGGCGATCGCCCACCTTCCAATCCGCTTGGCCCAGGGCAATCTGGAGGGCTCCATCCCGCTCCAGCAGCAAGGGGATCATCTCGCCGCCGCGCATCAGGGCGGAGAGGTGGGCCTGTTGTAGTTCGGTGGCGTCGGATCGGAGGCGGGTTTCCCCCAGGCGCACTTCGCCATCGGTCAGGTAGCGGTTCCACTTTTTCAAAGAAAGGCTGGGGGTTTGGGCTTCCTTCAGCTTGCCCTGGTTCGGTACCTCACCCAGGTCTTTGTCCGTGGGCAGAATGGCGATAACACGCGGCGGCTGAAACTCCTCTAGGGCGCGTTGGGCCACCACGGCATTCACTTCGCCGTTTTTCGTCATGGCCAAAAACGTCCCAGCTTTGCCCAATCCCGCCTGTTCGAGCACACCATGATCTAGCGCACTGCTGATCAGGAGTTCAATCCCCTCCTTGGCCGCGTCGGCCTGGGCGGCTTCGTTGGAGTCAATCAGCACCACGGGATCGCCATAGTCTTTAATCAACCGAGCGATCAGCACACTTAGGGGATTACAGCCCACGATGACCGCGCCCACCGCCTTGGTCTTGGCAATGCCCAGCCACTGGGCCACCCAGCGAGCGGTCAGCCCCTGCACCAACACCGTCATGATGATGGTGAGGAACACCAGGGCCTTGATCGCATCGCCGCCGCTGATGTCCTGTTCCGTCAGCAAAATCGCGAAGAGAGAGGCCACCGAAGCCGACACAATGCCCCGGGGGGCAATCCAGCTTAGGAATACCTTTTGCCGCCAGTTCATATCGCTGGATCGGGTGCAGATCCAAATGCTGACGGGCCGCACCAACAGCATCAGCACCAGCACCGTGCCCACCGCCCCCCAGCCTAGGGCCACCACACTGGCGATGGATAAATCCGCCGCCAACAGAATAAACAGCACCGACACTGCCAGCACCGTGAGTTGTCCCTTGAACCGCCGCAGCAGCCGTTCATCGGGCACCGAGAGGGATCGCACCAGCAGCCCCGCCACCACCGTCGCCATCAGCCCCGACTCGCTACGGACGGTTTGGGCGAGGCCAAAAATACCCCACAGTCCGGCTAACACGACGAGGTTTCGCAGGTCATCACTGACAAAGCTCGCCCGCTTCAGGAACCAGCCCATCAGCCCCCCACCGATGGCCCCAATCACGGTACCAATGCCCAGGCGCAGGGTAAGACCACCCACCACCGACCCCACATCGGCATCGCCATTGAGGATAATGCCCAGCACCACCACGGCCAGCACCGCCCCCACCGGGTCGATTAACACCCCCTCGCCCTCCAGCAGGGTGGAGACCTTGCGATCCACCTGCACCTGGCGCAGCAGGGGCGTGATCACCGTGGGGCCAGTCACGACGACCAACGAGGCATAGAGAAAAGCCAGCGACCAGGGAAATTCTCCCAGCCAGTGAGCCGCTACGCCGCCGCCAATCAGGGTGACAAACACGCCGATGGTGACCAGGTTCCGTAGACTGCTCGAAACTTGACCCAGTTCGCTCAGTTCCAGGCTGAGGCCACCCTCAAACAAAATCAGCGCCACACTGAGGGAGACCATCACCTCCAGCCCGACCCCGAGGGACTGCGGGTGCAGCAGCCCGAACCCATCTGGCCCCAGGCCAATCCCAAAGACCAGCAGAAAAATGATGCTAGGTACCCGTACAAACTCGCCCACCACCTGAGCGGTCACCCCGGCTAAAACCGTCAGCACCATTTGCAGCGTTAGCTCGAAGGCGTTATCCATAGCTCCCTTTAGCGGTGAACCGGATCTGGGCACTGCCGATAGCCACCAATCCCTTGCCGCCAGTCCCGTCTAGGATAGCATTGTGCTTTTCAGTGCCCGTTATAGGTCTAGATGTCGCCCAGATCCCAGGGGTCTTGAAGACCTCTGGGATCTCCAACCCCCCTAAAAGTCTTCCCGTTCGCGGATGGCCTGGGTGACATGCGCGATCACCTCGCTGACCGGCGTGGCTCCGAGTTCGCCCTGGGCACGGGTACGGATACTGAGGGCGTTGGTGTCCACTTCCTTGGCCCCAATCACGGCCATGATGGGAACCTTGGCCTTTTCGGCGTTGCGTACCATTTTGCCGAGGCGATCGCCGCTGGCATCCACCACGACTCGTACTCCTTGGGCCAACAGTTGATCGGCTACAGCCTGGGCAAAGGCCACCTGCTCCTCGGTGACGGGCAGCAGCCGCAGTTGCTCGGGGGCCAGCCACAGGGGGAAGTCTCCGGCATATTCCTCAATCAAAATGCCGATCAGCCGTTCTAGGGATCCAAAGGGGGCGCGGTGGATCATCACCGGACGCTGGCGGGATCCGTCCTCGGCCACATATTCCAGCTCAAACCGCTCGGGCAGGTTGTAGTCTACCTGCACGGTGCCCAGTTGCCATTCCCGCTCCAGGGCGTCTTGGAAAATGAAATCTAGCTTGGGGCCATAGAACGCCGCTTCCCCCGGAGCCTCGAAGTAGTCCATACCCAACGCCGTCACCGCCCGTCGGATGGCGTTTTGGGAGGTTTCCCACACCTCGTCGGATCCAATATATTTGTCGGATTCGGGATCCCGGAAGCTGAGCCGCGCCTTAAAGTTTTTCAGCTTGAGGCTGCGGAACACCGACAGAATCAGATCCACCACCTTCATAAACTCGTCGTCAAGCTGGGAGGGGGTGACAAACAGGTGAGAGTCGTCCACCGTGAAGCCCCGCACCCGCGTCAGGCCACCCAGTTCGCCCGATTGCTCGTAGCGATAGACGGTGCCAAACTCCGCCAGCCGCATGGGCAGGTCGCGGTAGGAGCGCAGGTCACTCTTGTAGATTTGAATGTGGAAGGGGCAGTTCATCGGCTTCATCACAAAGCCCTGCTCCGACTGCCGCGCCTCGTCGTCGTCCGCCATCAGCGGGAACATATCCTCTCGATAGTTCTGCCAGTGGCCCGAAATTTTGAACAAATCCACCCGCGCAATGTGGGGCGTCACCACGGGCAAATAGCCCCGCTTGGTTTGCTCGTCGCGCAAAAAGGTCTCTAGGGTGGATCGCAGCACCGTCCCCTTGGGCGTCCAGAGGGGTAGCCCTGGCCCCACCTCGTCGGCAAAAATAAACAGACCCAGTTCCTTACCCAGCTTGCGGTGATCGCGCCGCTTGGCCTCCTCCCGCCGCCGCTGGTATTCCTGGAGTTGCTCTGGGGTTTCCCAGGCGGTGCCGTAGATGCGCTGAAGCTGCGCCCGCTTTTCGTCGCCACGCCAGTAGGCCCCGGCCACGCTTTCTAGCTCAAAGGCTTTAGGGTTCAGGTCGGCGGTGGTGGCCACATGCGGCCCCGCACAGAGATCCCACCATTCATCGCCGAGGTGGTACAGGGTAATGGGATCCTTGAGGTCTTGCAGAATTTCCAGCTTGTAGGGTTCTTCTAGGGCTTCGATACGCCGCTGGGCCTCTTCCCGGGTCACGGTTTCTTGAACCACGGGCAACTTTTTGTTGATGATCTTGATCATCTCCTTCTTGATCGCCTTCAAATCCGCCTCGGTGAAGGGTTCCGGGCTGTCGAAGTCGTAGTAAAAGCCGTAGTCAATCCAGGGGCCAATGGTGACTTGGGCCTTGGGAAACAGCCGCTGCACCGCCATCGCCATCACATGGGAAAAGGTGTGACGGATCCGCTTTAGCGCCTCTGATTCACTGGTGCGGGGCAGCACCATGGGCTGACTATCGGCGGAAACAGAGGGGGCAGAGGAGGCCATGGGTCAACGGGTTGAAAGACAAAAAGACTAGACCTAGTGTAGCGACTAATGTTGAGCGATTATGCACCTCGCCCCCAATGTTCTTGGCCTCAGGGTACGGGTTTCCCTCCCCCACCTCACCCCTATCCCTGCGCCATTCCGTCCGAAATGCGCTAGGGTAGGTCTGTACTGCGTTACCCCCCTAGGAAAGGTTGGTGGTAAGGAGTACGGTGTAAACTGAGCTGGGCGTTCGCGTCCTCAATCCTGGAATTCAGATTGCACAGCGGGAAAGTCGCCATCAACCCAATTATGGTTTGACTGTTTTCCGTAGCTTTGTGTTATTCTTGCTTCCTGGAGTGCAAGCTTAGCTGTAGCGCAAGTTTCAAGTCTGTGCCAGCTAACGTTTTCACCGCAATATCGAAGAGCTTTTTTAACAGAAAATATGGTTGAACTAACTGCCGACGTAGCTGTCGTCCACCCCATGGTGAAATTTCAGCGACAGGTCGAGTCTTTGGTGAAGAAATCCAAAATGGTCAAACCCAGCGATCCCATCTGGAAGATCGCCCTCCTGTTTGGCGATGACTGGGCACACTGGAAGAAGGAACTGGAAGAGTTCGACTTT
Organism: Leptolyngbya sp.; assembly: GCA_035285305.1. Taxonomy (GTDB): domain Bacteria; phylum Cyanobacteriota; class Cyanobacteriia; order Phormidesmidales; family Phormidesmidaceae; genus Nodosilinea. Next base: position 10,929 of record JAYKHF010000190.1, on the reverse strand, counting down.
TCCACCCAAGACCCCATCGCCGACCTGCTGGCCGTGCAAACCTGGGAAGAGGATTAGCCCTGATTGCCTGACATATCGCCAAAGACTGTAGGGGCGCGGTTTCCGCGTCCAGCCCAGAATCTCTGGCCAGTCACCTTGTCAACGCATCGACCCAGCGCTGGAGATCCCTATCTCCAGCGTTTTTGTCCTTGGGATGCCATGCTTAAGTTCGGCATCCTCGCCCTAAGGATGGGTGGCCCACAGGCTAGGATAGGGAAGCCGCATGGAGGCGATTTGTGTTTTTTAGCGTTGTCATTCCCACCTACAACCGCCTGCCGATTTTAGAAAAATGTCTGCGGGCACTAGAACAGCAAAGCTACGATAGCGACCTCATTACCGGCTACGAGGTCGTGGTGGTAGACGACGGTTCCACCGATGGCACCGTGGCTTGGCTGCGGCAACATCAAGCAGAACTGCCCCACGGCGTGCTGTTTGAGCAAGATCACAAAGGCCCCGCTGCCGCCCGCAACCTCGGTGTGGAGAAAGCCCAGGGCGACAGGATTATTTTTATCGACAGTGACCTGGTGGTGCTAGAGGGGTTTTTGCAGTCCCACGCTGCCGCCCTGCAAGCAGCCCAAGCCAAGGCCGGTCACGACCGCTTCTTTACCTACGGGCGGGTGGTGAACACCGCCAATTTCGACGATCCCACCAGCGAGCCCTACAAAATTACCGACTATTCCCAAGCCTTTTTTGCCACGGGCAACGTCGCCATTGCCAAGCACTGGCTGGTGGAAGCGGGTCTGTTTGATACCCAGTTCACCCTCTACGGCTGGGAAGATTTGGAACTGGGGGTACGGCTGAAAAACCTGGGCCTATCCCTCATTAAAGTGCCGGAAGCCGTAGGGTATCACTGGCATCCCCCCTTCACCTTGGACGATGTGCCCTCGCTGATCGACAAGGAAATTCAGCGGGGCCGCATGGGGGTCTTGTTCTACCAAAAACACCCCACCGCCGAAGTGCGGATGATGATCCAAATGACCTGGCTACACCGGATTCTGTGGGGCGTTCTTTCCCTCGGCGGACGGCTCAACGAAAACACCCTGGCTCCGCTGCTGCGCTGGCTGATTGCCCGGGGCAAGCCCCAAGTGGCGCTGGAAGTGGCGCGAGTATTTCTCAACTGGTACAACGTCCAGGGGGTCTATGCCGCCTACGCCGAAATGCAACAGGAAAACTAAGACCACGCCGTCTTTCCAGAATCGCCGCTACAGTACATAGGTAACCCTTATCCTTGCGTGAGCCCCACTCCATGCGGCAGTTTTTGAAATATACCCTGGCCAGTTTTACTGGGTCGCTTCTGTTTGTTTTGGTGATGGGCCTCCTGCTGACCCTGGGGGCCGTGGGGCTGGCGGGGGCGCTGGTCGCTAGTTTGGCCAGGAGCGGCGGCAGTCCCACCGTAGAAAAGGATTCGGTACTGGTCTACGATCTGTCCACCCTGATACCCGATACGCCGATTTTTCAGGAGCCCGAGGACTTTGTGGTCAATGGCCCGGTGCCGCCCCAGGTGGCTCTGCGGCAGGCCGTGCTGGCCCTGGATGCCGCCGCTGAGGATGACCGCATTGTGGCCCTATACCTCCAGGGCAGCTCCTTCCCCATGGGCATGGGGCTGGCCAATCAGCAGGAGATAGCCCAGGCCCTCGCCCGGTTCAAGGCATCTGGGAAGACCATCCTGGCCTACGATGTGGACTGGACGGAGCGAGAATATGCCCTGGCCACCCTGGCGGATAGCCTCTACCTCCATCCCTTTGGCGATATGGAAATCAACGGGCTCTATAGCGAAACCCTATACCAGGCAGAGGCCTTGGAGAAACTGGGCATTGGCGCTCAGGTCACGCGCACCGGGGCGTACAAATCAGCGGTAGAGCCCTTTACCAACCGCACCATGAGCCCTGAGGAACGGGAACAAACCCAGCGCCTCCTACAAGATTTCTGGCAAGGGCTGTTAGTGGATATGGCTCAGCCCCGATCCTTGACGCCCCAACAGCTTCAAGGGATTGCCAATACCCAGGGGTTGCTGTTTGGTGAGGCGGCCAAGGTGGCGGGGCTCGTGGATGACCTCGTCTACGAAGATGAGGTGGTGGCCAAGCTGCGGGAGTTGACCGGGGAATCCGACGAGGATGGGGACGATGACGCGGCGTTTCGGCAGGTTGACCTACCCACCTACGCCGCCACCGTGGAGGATGACTGGGCCACCCGTGCTGCCAGCGCCGAAGTGGCGGTGGTCTATGCCGAAGGCCCGATTGTCTATGGCGATGACGGCATGGGTGGTGTTGGATCCGGGGTCATTGCCGGGGATTCCCTGGCTCGCCAACTGCGCCAACTGCGCCAGAATGACGAGGTGAAAGCGGTGGTGCTGCGGGTAAACAGTCCCGGGGGAAGCGCCCTGGCCTCGGAGGTGATCCTGCGGGAGGTGCAGCTCATCCAGGCCGAAGGCATTCCGGTGGTGGTGTCCATGGGGGATGTGGCCGCCTCCGGGGGCTACTGGATTGCCGCCAGTGCCGACGCCATCGTGGCCCAACCGGGCACCATTACCGGATCCATTGGTGTGTTCAGTCTGTTTCTGAACCTTGAAAATCTCAGCAACACCGTGGGATTGAATTGGGAGGGGGTGAAAACCGCTGAACTGGCCGACATGTTCTCCATCTCGCGCCCCAAAACCGAGCAAGAGCTCGCCATTCTGCAAGCCACCGTCGATACCCTCTACGAGGCTTTTCTGGATCGGGTGGAGGCAGGCCGTCAGTTGCCCCGCGCCGAGGTCGCCGAGATCGCCCAGGGGCGAGTATGGTCGGGCCAAACGAGCCAAACCCTAGGGTTGGTGGATGAACTGGGGGGACTTCAGCAGGCCATTGAAAAGGCCGCTGAACTGGCACAACTCGGCGAGGATTGGCGCTTAGAAAGCTACCCCAAACCGAGCGACTGGCAACAGTTTTGGGCCACATTCCTCGAGGCCCAGGTGGAGGATGCCCCCAGGCAAGATCGCCTTGCCGATCCCCTCATGGCCCAGGGGGAGCGTATCCTCGGAGATAGCCTTTCCTGGGCAAAAACCCTCAACGACCCCCGGGGTCTTTATATGCGTTTGCCCTACACCCTGCGGGTTGAGTAGGATCCGTAGGTCGCCAAGTTTCCGCCGCCCACCCGCCCTGCCTACCACATTGTGGAGAGCCAGGGCGTTGCCAGCGGTCAGGAGGCGCGGCTAGGAATACCGTGAACTCGGAGTAGGTCGGCCAGGGTGGGGCAGTAGGTCTTGAGGCCAAAGCTAGCGGGGTTGACGGCGTTCTGATAGACGAAGTGGCGATATTGCAGGCAAAAGTAATCCCAAGGGGCCATTTCTACCCGAAACACCTTAATCAGGAGGTTGGCCAAGCCGATGGACAGCGGGATCCGAAACCAGATGCGCTGACCGAAGTAGTCGCTGATTTGCTCCACGGCCTGGTTGACGGAAAGGGACGGGTTGCCAATCACAAACTCCCGATAGCCCTGGGCGGAGGGATGCTCCGCCAGATGCAGAACTACGGTGGCAATATCCTGGGCATGGGCAAAGTGGAACCCCGCATCGGCCTGAAGGAAACGGGCTAGCCCCACCCAGCGCGTGACCTCCCGCAATCCGGCGGAGATGAAGGAATAGGGCTTGTCCTGGTCGCCACCGAAGACGAGGGTGGGAAATACCGTGGTGATTTTGGGATAGAGCGCCAATTCCGGTAGGCGCTGGTGGCATTCGTACTTGCTGCGAATGTAGTCGGTGCCGAGGGTGCCCGCTTCCTGGAGGGGCTGGCCATTGCGATCTAAAATGCTGGCCGTGGAGAAGTAAATCACCTGTTGGCAGCGATCTGGATCCAGCATTCCCATCAGCCGCAGATTGTGGCGCACATTTGTGCCAAACACGGTGTCCTCATCTCCGCCCCAGGCGGCGGCGGTGAGAATGGCGAGGTGCATCGTGGGGATCAGGTCAGCATAGCGATCAATATCCGCCAGCCCCACCGGCAGGATATGCACCCTAGGGTGATCGGCCACGGGCAAGCGGAGCTTATCGGGATTGCGGAGCAGCAGGTAAATATTGTAGTGCTCGACCTGCATCAGTTGTTCGAGGATGTAGTGCCCAATGCAGCCGCTTGCCCCGGTCATAAAGACCCGCACAGAACCTGGGGAAGGGGAATTCAATGCTGAAGTGTTCAAATTGCTCTAGCCCATCCTTAATCAATCACACTTAATCCATCACAGGGGGCGGTGGGGTGCCCGCCCTCCTATTCTCACTCGCAAGGGGACGAAATCCAAGCTATGGAAGCAGACTCACGAGATCCAATCCTCCTCGTCATCCTCCCAGTTGCTGGTTTCTCCGGGGTCGGCAGGGTGAGGTAAATCGGGGAATTGCCTAGGAACTGGATCCACAGACGGTGTCATCGCATCGGCCACCGGGGGGGATGCCACTGGGGGAGATTCTAGCGGGGGAGATGGAACCGGGCGGGCGGGCGAGGCCGGGGACGGAGGCGAACGCTTTGCCAGGGAGGAAGGTCGGGGCGGGATCTCAATGACGGTTTTCTTCGGTTTGGGGGTTGTTCTAGCCCTTGCCACATCTTGCACCCAGGCCATCAGTCCGAGAGCCCGCTGGCCCCAGGGCATGGCCTTCGGGTCAGCCGTGGGCCTTGCCTGAGGCGGACGCGGTGGTTCAGCCTTGGGAGACGGGGGTTGATTTAACACCGTGGGGGATGGCTTCGGTGGGGTCAGGCTTGCACCAACGACCTCAGCGGCTACAGAACGCTTGGGGCCTATCGCCGGTTCAGGCGGTTCCACAGAATCGACAAACTCATAGCCTACAGCCTTCAATCCCGACATACGGATCCCGGGCTTGGGGGCGGTGGCCTCGGCGGGGGGCGGGGGCAGCCAGCGGCGTAGGGGGGTTTGGCGCAGGGCATCCAGGCCTAGGGCGGTCATTTCACGCCGAAACGCGGGCCAGGAATCTGCCGTGTAGGGGGTTTGCAAGGGCATGGGAGTGCGCTTGCGGCGGAGGGTCAGGGTCTGCCAGCCCAGCCAGCCCATCAGGCTAATGCTGGCCACATGCCCCACCAGTTCGGTGGGGCTGATTTGCCCTGCATCCAGCCACAGGATGAGGGCGTAGAAGCAGCCCACCCCGCTCCAGAAAAAATCATGGCGGCGATGCACCTCTGGAAAGAAAAAAGCGGCCAAGTAGAGCGAGGCACTGCCCGCCCCCACGATGATCGACAGCAGGTGTAGGGCTATTTCCATGGAGCCTGTCGTCCTCCGCAACGCCACCTTTCAGGGTATTTCCAGTGTATTTCATGGAGCGCGATTGGCCGACGGCGATCGCCACCCAATCGTCGGGAAAATGCGGAGAGACACAAGGCCAGCCACCGCAAAAATTGGCAATATTACGGATACTTTCAGGCCAAGCAAGCGGTAGGCTTTAGGTAGTCAGGGGGAAGGAAGAAAACCCTCAATTCATAGGATCCCCTCCCCCTGGCTAAGGCTTCAGAACAAAGGATTCAGAGCAGTTCCTCCTAACGCTATGGCATCTGATCATCCTCCCGTTTTATTTTCTGCGCGAGCCCCCGGAAAGGAACACAGCCCCGCCGCCGCCAGCACCCCCGAGCATCAAACCGTAGCCTGTCAACTGCTCCATACCCTTACCGCCAGCTTAAATACCCCCCATACCCTGCACCAAATGACAGAGATGCTGGGTTTTCAGTTGCGCGCCGAGGTCTGCCTTGTGCTGTGGCATCATCGCTCCACCGCGAGCACCGCCTACATCGGCTGGCAGGAAGACTCCCACGCCCAACTCTGGCCTCTGCCGAGTCCGGGGCGATCCCCCCAGGCTTCCCTGCAACAGCGGGTAGCCACCGGCTTGATTCAACACTTTTCCAACCCTCAGCTCACGCCAGCCGCGTTACCCTGGCTGGATAGCCTCCTCACCCTCCTCCAAGACCATCCCCAGGGCGAAAACTGGCTAGCGGGAATGAAGACCTATCGATCCATTCCCATCACCGCCGCCCCAGGGTTTGAGGGCGTTGTGGTGCTATTCAACCGTCGCCCGATTGCCGGATTAACCCTAGATGAGCCGCTGGCGGTCAACGTGGCCAGTTTGGTAGCCCTTGCCCTACATCAGCATCATCTGCAACAGCAAGCCCAGCAATGCACCGAACAACTGCGCTACCTCAACTACCTCAAGGAAGACTTTCTCAGCACCCTGAACCACGAACTGCGCACCCCCCTCACCAGCATGATGTTGGCCATTCGGATGCTGCGTCGGCCTGATCTGACCCCAGAGCGTCAGGCCATCTATCTGGATATTTTGGAGCAGCAGTGCAGCCGCGAAACAAATTTGGTGAACGACCTGCTCATGCTGCAAACGGTGGATGCAGAGCCCAAACGCACCCAGTTGCTCCCCATCGATCTGGGGCAAGCCCTCACCGCCCTAGCCCAAGAGGCCCAGGCCGATTTGGCGGAGGCGAAGCTTTCCCTCATGGTGACGGTACCGCCGGATCCAGTACGCGTGTTGACCTCGGCTAGTCATCTGACCCGAACCCTGCAAGAACTGCTGACCAATGCCCGTAAATATTCGGCCCCCGGCAGTACCATCACCGTCACCCTGGCCCAGCCTAGCCCCACCGATACCCAGGCGGTCGTGCAGATTACGAACGTGGGGGTGGGTATCCAGGCCGATGAACTGCCCCACATTTTCGAGAAATTCCGTCGGGGCCGCCATGCCACTAAGGATGCCATTCCAGGAACGGGCACCGGGCTTGCCCTCGTGCGCGGTTTAATGGATCAGGTGGAGGGTAGCATTACCGCCACCAGTCAGCCCCTAGGTGATCAGCTTTGGCAAACCTGTTTTTCCCTGGGCTTCCAGCGGCATCATCCGGCGGCCTAGGGCTAAGGCAAGGCCCAATAGGCCCGATGCTCGGTCAGCCCACCCTGCGGGAAGCAAGCTACACCCCCCAACCCCCTCTTCCACGGGGAGAGGGGGATCGAGCGTTTCAAAGTCCCTCTCTCCAAGGGAGCGGGATTTAGGAGTCTGGACTAGGCTCCTCTGGATCCGTCTCCCCGAGTTGCTCGATGGTGGCGGCCAACTTTTGCATACTCAGGGGTTGCCCCAGGCAAAGGTCTGCCCCGGCGGTGCGATAGGTCTCTTGAATGGCGTCAGCGGGGCCAGGGGCCAGCACCAGGATGGCGCATTGGCCTAGGCGAGGATCCTGGCGCAGGTGTTGGATCAGCGCGAGGCTGGCCAGGTCGGGAAGTTGGGCATCAATGACCCAGATTAGGGGCGGGTCAGCCTCGGCCAGGGCCAGGGCATCGGGGGTATTATTCGCCACGCGCAGGGGAAACCGCTTGGCCTTGAGATAGGTTTCGATGGTGCTAATTTGGGCACGCTGTTCAGCAACGAGTAACACCGCAGGCCGGGACATGAGGCGATGATCGGCGGTTGGTATGGGATGCGTGGAGGGGAGGTCGGGATCGGAGGCGGAGAAATCCGCCTCCAGGGGAAGTCCGAGGATGAAACAACTCCCCACCTCCGGTTGGCTCACCACCTGAAGGCTACCGCCATGGAGAGCCATGATGCGTTTCACGAGGGCTAGCCCCAGGCCAGTGCCTTGGTATTGGCGATCCAGGGCGCTGTCAATTTGGATAAAGGCTTGGGAAAGCATTGGCATGTTGGCCACATCGATGCCAATGCCCGTATCGGCCACGGACAGGTACAGATAACGGTGATGGGGCGGAGTAGGATCCGACGCGGCGGTAGGGGCGCTGGATTCGATGCTGGGGGGAGCCAGGATCGTGTGGCGGGTGGCCGATTGAAGGGCGGGCGGGATGACCGGGTGATAGCCCACCGACAGGGTAACGGAGCCCCCGGGAGGCGTGAATTTAATCGCATTGGACAGCAGGTTAATCAGCGCTTGGCAGAGGCGACGCTCGTCCATCCTCACCAGGGGTAGCTCCGCTGGCACATCCAGATCTAGAGTAATGGGCTTTTGTTGGGCCTGTTGACGGACAAAGGTACGGCTGGTGAGGCAGATAGGCCCAAGGGCGGCGACGCGCATATCCAGAGAAATCTGGCCCGACTCGATCTTGGCGAGGTCGAGGATGTCGTTAATCAGATCGAGCAGGTGATGTCCCCGCCGTTCGATGGTGGCCAAGGCCCTGGTCTGGGCTTCGGTCACCGCTCCAAAGGTTTGGTTTCGCATCCCTTCGGCCATGCCCAAAATGGCATTGAGGGGGGTGCGCAGTTCATGGCTCATACTGGCCAAGAACTCGTCCTTCAGGCGGGTGGCCCGGGCCAGTTCTTCGTTGGTTTGTTGCAGGCGGGCTTCGGTTTCGCGGCGCTGGCGATCTAGGCGATAGCCCTCCACCAGAATGCTACAGGTCACTAAAAAGGGCTGAAGCGCCTCCACCATCTCCTGGGAATACCCCCCCGGACGATTGGCCATGCCGACCATGCCCATCAGGCGATCCCCTTCGTAGAAGGGCAAGCCCAGGAAGGCTAAGAGGGGCGGATGGCCGCTGGGAACCCCCCCCCGGCGCGGATCGGTGGCGGGGCTGTTGGCAATGACGGGTTGCCCGGTCATGATCACCGCCCCAAACAGGGTGTTCATGTTGGTAAATTCCATGCCCTGCTCATAGTTCTCTTCATAGAACCGTTGGGTGATGTCATCCCAGGCAATGTTGGTGATGCTGTGGGTTTTCAGGTAGGGCACGCCACGGATTTTCATCAGGCTGTCCTCCATGTAGGCGCTGCCGTCTGCCCGAAACAGCACCTCGCCAATGAAGCCATACTCGCTATCGGTGATGTCCAGCAGGGTGTTCAACAATCCTTCAAAAATGGTGAGGCGGTCGGCCAGGGAGATGAACTGGGTTTGGGCGCGGCTGATGGCCGTCAGCATTTGCAGGTTATTGCGCAGCGCCAGTTCGATCTGCTTGCGCTGGGTAATGTCAAACCGGATGGCGAGGTACTGCACAGGCTTGCCGACGGCATCTAGAAACGGCGAAATCGCCGTATCCATCCAGTACAGGTGGCCGTCTTTGTGGCGGTTGCACACTTCGGCCCGCCAGATGCGCCCCTGGGTAATGGTGTCCCACATCGTTTTGAAAAATTCAGGCGGGTGGTAGTCAGCCTTAATCAGGCGGTGGGTTTGGCCGACCAGTTCTTCCCGGCTATAGCCGGAAATCTCGCAAAAGCGGTCGTTTACCGTGGTAATCACCCCGGCGGCATCGGTAATCACCATAATCGCTGCGGCATCCACCGCCCGCTGAAACACCGCCAACTCCTGGCTATGCTGCTGCACCTGGGTTTCTAGGTGTTGGTTCACCTGGTTCAGCGCCAGTTCTAGGCGCTTGCGGGCGCTAATATCGCGGCAGGTATACAGCCACCGACTTGGGCCAATCGTCACCGCCTGAACGTTGATGAGCAGATCGTGGCGATCTCCGGCCTTGTCGTATAGGTAGGTTTCGAGGTTGCGCTGTTCCCGTCTCAGGGCAGGAAGTTGATCCTCGCTCCAGTGGCTAAACAGATGGCGCAGGTGGCCCTTGGCCATCAACTCCGCTTGGGTGTAGCCCAACAGTTCGAGGGCATTGGGGCAAACCCAGGTAAAGCAACCGCCGTCATCGGTCATCCACACCGTATCGGCCATGTGAGCCAGGATAGTGGCGTAGAATTCCGGGGGATCCTCCGGGGAGGTAGATAGGCTCATGGTGGGGATGGGGTGGCATGGATGGGCAGTGCAGCGTCGTCAAGGGGAACCACAAGGACAACGCTAGGAGACCTTAGTAGCCCGTCTGGCACGGGCCACTAAGGCATGGCTACGGGCAAGAGGGACTGAATCAGCCCCAACAATTCCTTGAGCCGCACGGGCTTACTGAGGTAGTCATTCGCCCCGGCTTGGAAACAGCGTTCCCGGTCTCCCTCCATGGCCAGGGCGGTCAGCGCAATGATCGGTAAATCCTCCGGGGATCGGGTTTGGCGGATCTGTTTAATTGCCGTTAGCCCGTCCATCACGGGCATTTGAATATCCATCAGCACAAGGTCAGGATCCTCGGCTAGGGCCGCCGCCACGGCATCTTGGCCATTATTGACCACATGCAGGCGATAGCCCTTGGCCTGTAAATAACTGCTGAGGGTGAGGATGTTGGCCTCGTTATCTTCGGCCAGCAGAATGAGCGGTGACGGGGTTGGGGGAGATGGCGGGGGATCCGTCGGATGGGTAGGCTGAGTCATGTCAGGGGTGGCCTCAGGGGGCTGCGGTGGAGGGGAAAGGGGTAGGTCGAGGGTAAAGCAGCTACCATGACCCACGGTGCTGGTGAGGGAAACGGTGCCGCCATGGAGATCCACAATTTGCTTCACCAAGGCCAGCCCTAGCCCAGTACCGGCATACTGACGATTGAGGGCGCTGTCAATCTGGACAAAGGGCTGGAAAAGGCGGGACTGATCGGCTTCGGCAATGCCAATGCCCGTGTCGCTCACGGCCAAGTAAAGCCGCTGGCTGGTCGGCGAGACCGACGCGGTGAGGGTGATTTCGCCGCCCTCTGGGGTAAACTTCACGGCATTATTCAGGAGGTTGATCAACACCTGGCGCATCCGACGTTCATCCAGCCACACTGGGGGCAAATGGGGGGCAATCTCGGTGTGAATCTGGATGTGCTTTTTGATCGCCTGGGAATGGATAAAGGCAAGACTGGCCGCACAGAGGCGGGACACATCCGTAGTCTGCATTTCGAGGGTAATTTGACCTGCTTCAATTTTGGCTACATCCAGAATATCGTTAAGAGGATATTTGGAAAGTATCAATTAGCACACAGATACCCAGATCCCAGAAAAGGCTTCCTCGGTATTAGGCTCAGAGTAATGAACACTGTAGCCCCTTGGAAGCCATGTCATCAGAATATGCC
>JAYKHF010000189.1:0-12518 GCA_035285305.1 Leptolyngbya sp. | reverse complement strand
GAGATTTTGTCTCGTTTTTTGTTGCTGTTGGGGCTAAATCGCCAAGCCAGGTCGGTGGGGCTGTTAGAGTTGCCTGTCACCGCTGCCAAATCCGGTACATGGGGGCTGAGGGCGGTTTCTAAATAGCGGGCGGTGTCGGCAAACTGGGTGAAAATCAGCACTTTTTGCCGGGGATAGTCCTGTTGAATCAGGGTCAGTAGGGCGTTGAGTTTTTGGTCGTTTTCGGGTTGCCAATCGCCGCCCTGCTGCAACACCCCCAACAGCGCGTGAGCATCCTTGCGTAGGTCATCCTTCAGCGCTTTGCGGAAAAGCGCCGCCCGCAACCATTTGAAGCGACGACGATACTGGGTGGTGTAGGTGTGATAAATGTCAGCCGCTCTAGCTTTATAGGCGGCTTCCTGTTGTTCAATAGGGCTGGCCTCAACCCCTGCCGCATCCTCTAGGGTTTCGTCCTCCTGGGCCTCTAGGTCAATCGTCAGGGACAACAGCGAGTCCGCATCTTCGTCGCTGTTGGTGGTGTCTAGCAGTTCCGCATCCTGGGTACCAATGGGAATCTCCAGGTTGTTCTCAATGGCATGAAGATAGACATAGTTTCTGAGGATATGCCGCTCTAGGGACTGAATGAAGGCGGCTCCACTGCTCTCCAGCCGTTTGAACAGGTTGGTACGGCAAAAGCCCATCAGCCGTCTTCCCGCCCGTGAAAGGGCCTCTAGCTGCTTTTTCTCGGCCTCGGTGGCGGCTTGTTTGGGGCGCAGGGCCTCGTAGTTGCCTAGGCCATAGCGGGGCAGGCGGAGGTCGTTAATCACCTGCACCACCGAGTCAGAATACAGGCGGGCATAGGGATCATCGGCAGGGTCGCCAATGGCAAATTTGAGACTCTTGGGGCGACGCAGGGGAAAGTAGGATCGGCTGCCATCGGGAAATTCTAAATAGAAGCGGTCGGATCCTTCATCCTGCTTGGCATAGGTATGTTTGATAAAGCTACGGGTGCGGCGAATCATGTAGCGACTCATCAACTGCTGCCAGTCTTCGGAATAATCGCTCTTTTCAAAGGCCGCCAGGGATCGCAGGTTGGTTTGGGGATGCTTGCGCCGAAACTCCATTTCGCTCCCCAGTTGGCGAATCAGCTCTTCGGGCTTGATCCCTAGGGTTTCATCATCGGCCAAAAAGAGCCGAAGCTGGGCCGATAGGTCAAGGTAGGTTTTGTTGTAGGGCGTTGCCGTCAGTAGGATACATTTGCTGCCGCTGGTCTCAATGTACTCGCGGATGGCGGCGTAGCGTTTGCCCTCTCGGTTTCGCAGGTTGTGACTTTCATCAATCATCACCAACCGAAAGCGGGCGGGCACGTTGGGCAGATCTTTCACTACCCGACTGATAGACATTACCTTGCCCCGCAATCCGTAGGTGTCGACGTAGTCTTGCCACATTTTGACTAGGTTTTTGGGGCAAATAATCAGGGTGCTAAGGCCAAAGTCTTCTTCACAGACCTGGGCAATGGCCGTCCCCACCAGGGTTTTGCCAAGACCCACCACATCGCCAATCATCACGCCACCCCGCTTATTGACCAGGTGGGCGGCAATGCGTACCGCCGCTTCCTGAAACTTGAGTAGCCCAAAGTGGCTCGGTGCCTGATACAGACTCAACCCATCCCGCGCCTCCTGGGAGAGGTGGTAGGCCATTTTCAGGTAAACATAGTAGGGCTTGACCAACTCCTCCCTCGCCCAGCTCTGATCAATGACCTCGATCAGTTCGTCAGTAATGTTGACGCAGAAGCGATCATTCCAGCGATCCTCAAACCAGCGGCTCAGCTTTTGGGTCGCGTCGCTATCCACCACGTCTATGTTTAGCTCTTCCTGATAGCCCAACCCCGCAAAGGTGAGGTTGCTACTGCCCAAGTAGCCCACTAGGGGCGTGATGCGATCCGTGCGATGCACCAGATACAGCTTGGCGTGGAGCGTTCTGCGGGTGTACAGCTTAACGATGACTTTTTTCTCCATCAGTTGCCGTCGCAACCGCTGAAGCCCCACCTGATCCGCCTCGGTCGGGACTCCCAGTAGAAGCTGACGATGGAAGTCTTCGGCCATCCGCCGCACAAACCGTTTGGCCTGACTGCGGTCGATCTCAGGATTCCCCGATCCTAAGGCCAGGGCATTATGTACCTCATCCTTGGGCGGACGGTGCATTCCCACCAGCAGCCGACAGCAGTTCCCCTCACCACCGGGGTATGGCTCAATTTCTGCATCAATTTGCCGCCAGCCCCGCAGGTTAAAGTAGCCGACGCAAAAATCAGCCCGAACTGAATCGTGCAGGGTGTCCTTTAGTGCCGGGAGCAGGGCAAGCTCAATATTGTCAAAAATACGGGGCAAGGGTGCCCTCCCATAGAAACAAGATTTTGTCCCGATGACGCTACTGTGGCCTCGACGACACCAATCTGTCACTGATGACAAAAATGTGTCGCTGTACAACCATGCTTAGATTTATAAAGGCGACACCCGGATTCGAACCGGGGGATGGAGGTTTTGCAGACCTCTGCCTTACCACTTGGCTATGTCGCCGCCTTTGGCCTATTAGACCAGAATTAGTATAGCAAAGGACGGCTTGCAGTTTTGTATCCCACGATAAATCTGAGCGGGGGCTAGCCCCCCAAGATGAAGAGTCCTAGCATGGTGGCGCTATTCCAAAGACTGTGGAGCAGCATCGGGGAGAGGAGATTGCGGGAACGACTATAGATCCCTCCCAAAATGCAACCGAGCAGGGTGAGGGGCAGCACCTCCGACAGGCTGAGGTGGGCGGCGGCAAAGATGAGGCCACTGAGACCAACGGCCCAGCCCGCCGTCATATATTTGGTTAATGATGGCAGCAGGAAGCCTCGAAATAGGGTTTCTTCAAACAGGGGTGCGGCGATGGCGGCGGTGGCAAAGAAGACGATCAGGGCGACCGGATCTTGCTCTTCTAATACCGTTTGCAGCAGGGGATTACTGCCCCCTTGACCTTGCCAAATCTGTTGGTTGACCACAGCCACCAACAGCATCAGCGGTAGGGCCACAAGATAGCCGCCCACCCCCCAAAGCAGGCCAGATCGCGACAGACGAATCCGAAATAGCCCCTCGGACAACGGACGATAGGGCCGCACCGACAGCCACAGCACCCCTAGGCCTCCGGCGGACATCAGCAGGTAATAGGTGAGGGAAAAAATCGCCCGTCCCCGACTGCTGAGGGCGGCACTGCTAAGGCCCAAACCGCCCAGCAGCAGGGGCAGCAGAATTTGGCCCACAAAGAAGAAGCCCACCATCAGCACTTGCCAGATGGTTTCCCCATCCCAGGGAATCACCCATTCTAGGCCGGTGGGGCGGCGCAACAGCGAACGATCCCCCTTCAGCAGCCATTGGATGCCTAGGCCGAGGATAATCCCCACGCCGAGGACGGCCCCCAGTACGGGCAATGTGCCCACGATCGCCAGTTTTACCAGTTGATCTTGGGCGGTGAGTTGTTCCTGGTCGAGGAGTTGTTGACGGTCGCCCTCCCGCTGTTCGACTCGATAGAGTTGTTCGAGGGCGCGGGTGGCAAACCAGCCTTTGAGGGCTTGCCTCAGCCAAGGTTCATCTTCGGGTAGGGCGGTTTCCTCCTGCCACAGGCGGGTGAGGGTGTTGGCGGTGCGCACCAGGGGCGCAGGGGCCGTTTCACTGGTGCGAACTTGGTTCCAGCGGTCTAGGGCCGCCGGGAGATTCGCCTGGGCCGCTGCCATCAGCCCTAGGCGCAGATCCAGTTCTGCCACAAGGCTTTGCTGCTGGGCGAGGGCCGTCTGCTGACGACGGGGGAGGGGTTTGCCATCGTTGGTCGATTCTCCCAGGTTGGCCGGAAGGGGCGGAGCTTCCTGGGCCAGGGCGGCGGCTTCTTGGCGAACGGATTCGTACTGTTTCTGGGCGGCGGCCAGGGGATCGTCCCCCAGCAATCCCTGGCGCAACAAGGGCCATTGGTCGGGGGGCAATCCGGCCCCGTCCCAAGCACTACTTTCAAGGAGCAAATCTGTTTGGTAAAGCTGAAGCTGACTGGCCACCTGGGGCTCCGTCAGGCTATTCCACAACGACTGTACCAGCACCAGGGATACCAGAGCCGTCACAACGATCAGGGCCAAACGCTTCAGGGAAAGGCCCGTGGCCCTAGGGTCAGAATCAGCCATGCAATCTTGGGGTATATAGACAGGAATCGGGCCGGGTAGCACTCAGGCTCAGGCCCCTGGGTTGGATCACCGCCGCTGCAATCCAGGGGTGGGCCAACATTACTATCCTCTATTAATTTTGGCCCGAATGGAGGCCATCCTTCTAGACCCAGCCATGCTCCGCGTGATGCGTGTCAGGGCGAATGCTGGTTGACTGACAAAACTGGATAGAACCCCTATCTGTCGAAGGGTCAGGAGACCTGACCCCTACGCGGAACCCATGCCGTTCGGGCTGAGCGGTGAACCTGTCGAACCGTCGAAGCCCAGGGGGTCTATAGCGTTAGGGTGCGTCCGAGGAGCGAACCATGGCGGGTTACGGAGGTCATCAGCCCCCAGCGCACATCGTTCGATGCTTGCCCAAACAGCCCAATCATGGACTGCACCACCCGGGGTAGGGCCAGCCCATCGGCCAAGAAACCAGCCCAGTCTTGGGTGTCTAGTTGGAAGAAGGCTTCAAAGAAGTGATTAATTTGGGTGGGGCTAAAGTCCATCAGGTTTTCGAGCCCGAAGAGGTAGAGATAGTGCTTTCGCAGCCGATCCTGGGGCCAGAGGGCGCTCCAGGCCTGTTGGGCGATCTGGGGCGTGGTGAGATGGGGTTGGCCGAGGGCATCGGCGAGGGCCGTGGCAAAGACAGGCCCCCGCCGGAGCAAGGCCCCAAACAGATAGCCCGAGGCCGGGTGTACCATGCTCGCTGCCCCCCCAAAGCCCACAACGGGTTGATTCAGGTCGGGGAGGGGCAGGTTCATCGGGAACAGGCAATGTTCTTCGTGGTGAATTTCCGAGACCTCCACGCCCCGATGACGCAAGCGCTGATGGAGTCGTTGCTTGAGGGTATCCATGGGGATGGCGGGGTGCTGGGCCAGGGAGGTTTCTTCCACGAAATAGCAGCCGTCCCCCAAATCCATGGCGTAGAGAAAGGTGGGGGGGCCTTGCTCTTGCTCTTGGGGGGAGAGATGGTCATCCCGAAAATCCATGAAGACCATTTGGTTGGTCTCAATGGGCGGCTGGGAAAACCGCCCGACAACCCCATAGGCCGCCTGGTAGGCCACATCGGGTTTTGTTTGGCGCTGCACGAGGATCGGCTGATGCCCCGTTGCATCCACCACCAGTCGGGCCGACAGGGTCTCCCCTGCCTGGGTTAGCACCTCTGCGCCCTGGTCGGTGGTGTGGCACTGGGCGACGGCCCCTTGCCGCCAGGTAACGCCATGGCGATCGGCCAAGGCCAGCCAGTGGGTTTGCACCCGTTGACGGTCAATCAGGCCATACTCCCGCTGTAGGGGGAGCGTTCGATCTCGCACCTGCACCACGCAGTTCGTCCAGCGATGGGACAGCCATTCGGTGTGACCCAGGGCCTCTAGCTCGTCTACCCAAATACCATAGGTATTCGGCAGGGGAGCCGCTGGATCGGTGAGGGATAAGCCTTGTACAGAGAGTCCTCGCTGCCCTAATTCTGCCGCCAGCGACAACCCAGCGGGGCCAGCCCCAAGCACCAACACATCGATCATGACAGCGGCCCTGTCCTCAAAACCTGCGCCCCTATCTTACCGAGTTCCTAGGCGCGATTAACCACTCGCAGCAGCCAAAGGGTGGCGGAAAGGGAGACGAAGTGGGCCAGGAGGGTATTGGTATTGGCTTGAACGATGAAAATATCGAAGGCTTCCACGTACTGATTGATGTTCCCCGGCATAAACACCGTGCTGCCCTGGGGTTGCAGCAGCGCCTTCCCCAGTAGCGATCCAATCAAGGCCTGTCCGCCAAAGAGGGTGAGCAGCATCCCCACCATGCTGATGAGAATCCCAATCCGCAGGATTTGGAGGGCATCCTTGGGGCTAGGACGCTTACTGGCGTCACGGCTCCGCAGGTGGCGACCGACGAGGACATAGCGAAAAGCCCAGTAAATGCTAATGTAGACCGCCACAAGACCGAGCAGGGCCAGCACCACCCCGGCCCCAGTGCCGGCATTGGCCCCTCCCGCCGCCGTGCGAGCCCCGATGCTCACCAGGGCAAACAGCAGCACCAGGCTAGACACCACGGCCAGCACCACCTGAATCCAGAAGCTTACCCAGCCCGTCCACCGAAAGGCCGTGGCAATGCGACGGACGGCGGCGGGGAGGGAGTAGTCAAGTTCGCTATTCATAGCTGTCAATTTTAGCCTAGGCCGCCCCCGGCTCTCCATGAGTTTTCCTCCCGGGGGCACCGGCAGAGGCCAAACCCACCCGCCCCATTGCCCACGGGGGGGCGGCGCGATCCGGCCAGCCACCGACTCCACGGTGTCTTGTGCGATGAATCGCTGGCGATGGATGACGCCTGGGCTTAGTTCAGGCCCGCCCGAGTTTGACAGGTATTTGTATCATGGCCCTGGGCTTGGCATTCCTCAAAGCGGATTTGCCGAACGGTGGATGCAGGCAATTGATTGGCCTGTTCCAGGGCCGCCGCATAGTAGGGCAGACTGGCTCGATGATCTTGCTTGAGGAACAGAATTTGGGCTTTGAGGTAGAGCAAGTCGGGGTTGTGGGGGGCGGCGGCTAGGGCGCGGTTCACGGCTCCGAGGGCCTCATCGTAGCGCTGGAGATCGCGTAGGCCAATGGCCATACCTCGCTGGGAGAGGTAATCAGGGTGGCCCTGTTGCAGGCGGCTAATGGCTTGGTCGGGGTTGGCAAAGGGTAGGTTGACCGCCAGCAGCAAATCCATAAAGCCCTTCAGAAGGCTAAGCTCAGGGTCGTTGGGGCTGATCGCCTCCGCTGCGCTCAATTCCCTGAACACCTGCTGTAACATCCGTAGCACCGTGGGGGTGCCCCGGGTCAGTCCCTGGGTTTGAATGACATGGGCTCCCTCCATAAACAGGCCCACGGCGGTGTAGAGATGGCCACGCAGGGGGTCTGTTTCCTTGAGGGCGGCGGCAGCAGCCTGGGTTTGCTGAGCCCGTTGCAGCAGGGCACCCAGGTCTTGATTCAGGTAGCTGAGGGCGGCGGCAATGGCGTAGTTCATGGGCTCCTGGGGCTCCGCTGCCATGGCCTGCTGCGCCAGCCGTTGGGCGGAGGGATAGTTCCCTTCGTAGAACAGCGCCCGGAAAGTGGCCTCGGTGGCGTCGCCAATGGCATGGGGGTTGTTGGGGCGGAAGGGATCCCCAGCCAGGGCGGGGAGGGCGCTCAACCCCACCATGGCCGTGGTGAGGGCACCCGCTAGCCAAGCCCGCCAGCGAGGACGATGAAGGGACGGAGACCGTTGCAAAGATGGAACCACCATAGGACAACTCGCAATGACTGGACTGAGGAGACAGAACTGAGGAGACAGAACTGAGGAGACTGGGCAAACCAGACAGCTTTACCTCTATTGTGATCGGCCCCTTCTGGCCGTGGTTGGCCCCGCTGTTACAGATGCTACACTGTCCCACTGCGCCGTTTAGGCATCCCTGGCCTCACCACGGCAAGGGCTGAAGCCGTCGGACTGGCCCGCAGAAAGTCGTGGCGAAAGCCCATTAAAATGAACCCATGCTACGACTTGAACGCCTCACCTACCATCCCCCCGCCACCCCAACCGCCATCCTCAGCCAGGTCTCCTTAGAATTGGCTCCCCAGCAGTTAGGGGTGATCTACGGCCCCAGCGGGTCGGGCAAAAGTACCCTGCTGGAACTGATGGCTGGGTTTGCCACGCCCAACACCGGACGCATCCAGTGGCGCGATCAAACCCTGGAGCCCGAAGCCCTGCGCCAGTTGGCGGGGCTGGTGTTTCAGTTCCCAGAGCGGCACTTCTGTGGCCATACCGTGCTGGAAGAATTACGCCTCGGCCATCCCGAGCTCGACCGAGCCCAGATTGACCAAGCCCTCCAGGCCGTGGGGTTAGACCACCTCGAACTCACGGCCCTGCCCCACTCCCTCAGCGGCGGGCAGCAGCGGCGTTTGGCCCTGGCGGTGCAGCTCATTCGCAAACCCTACCTGCTGTTGCTGGATGAACCCACGGCGGGGCTAGACTGGTCGATGCGGCAGCAGATCATCAGCCTGCTGCAACAGCTTAAGCAAAACTGGACGCTGCTGGTGGTGTCCCACGACGCCGACGAACTGGCCCCCTTGGCCGACTGCTGCTGGCACCTAAACCAGGGACAGCTCACCCTACAACGACAAACCACCCCCCCACCCCTGGATTCGGAGACCGACTGGGAATGACTGACCGATCCCCCCTGCCCAACCCCACCGACCACTGGCAAGCCACCCTGCAATGGCAACCCCCCGGCAACCTTCAGACCCGCTTCGAGCAACTCTATGGGGCCATCGTAGCCATCAACCAAACCCTCAACCTCACCCGCATTACCAGCCCCGAAGACTTTTGGGAAAAGCACCTGTGGGATTCGCTGCAAGGGGTTATCCCTGGGCTGGGGGAGGAGGCCGCCGCGCCCCTCTCGGTGATTGACATTGGCACCGGGGGCGGCTTTCCGGGATTGCCCCTGGCCCTGGTCTTTCCCCACTGGCGGGTGACGCTGCTGGATGCCACCCGCAAAAAAATCGCCGCCCTCCAGCAGGTGAGTGAGGAACTGGGCTTAGAGAACCTGTACTTTTTGGCGGAACGGGCGGAACAGGTGGCCCACCAGCCGATTTACCGAGAATCCTTTGACCTGGCTCTCCTGCGAGCCGTGGGGCCAACCAACACCTGCGCCGAATATGCCCTGCCCCTGCTGCGCCTGGGTGGACAGGCCATTCTCTACCGAGGCCAGTGGTCGGCCCAGGAGGAGGACGACCTCCGCGCCATTCTGCCCCGCCTCGGGGGCCGCTTGCAGCGGGTGCAGGCCATGACCACCCCCATCACCCAGGGCACACGCCACAACGTCTGGCTTGAGAAGGTGATCCGCACCCCCGACAAATTCCCTCGCCTCCCCGGCATCCCGGCCAAATCGCCCTTGGCCCCTTAGTGGTTTGTCAGGGTTAATTTTAGGTTGCAGATATTCTCAAAGCCCTTCAACTGTTCGACCGGCTCACAGCTCAGGACGACCGTAAACGACACGTTCGGGCTGAGCTTGTCGAAGCCCTAATTCTGAGGCTTGACCCGACATCACCGTGAACCTACATCAAACAGAGGGTTGTGGCAGGGCTGGGGCACCGGCTGACGGGATTGTTGTACAGATACACCTGGCTGAGGTTGGGCATGGCCCTCAGGATGGAGGCATTGTGCACCCGGTTGCGGTTGAGGTTGAGGTGGCGTAGGTTGTCGAGGCCCAGCAGGGGGGTCAGGGTTTCCACCTGGTTGGAACTGAGATCCAGCACCGCTAGGGCGGAGAGGGAGGCCAGGGGTGTGAGGTCGGTGATGTGGTTTTGGTTGAGGTAGAGGGTGTTGAGCTGGGCCAAGGGGGCCAGGGGTGAGAGATCTTGGGTTTGGGTTTGGCTGAGATGTAGTTCCTCTAGGGTGGTCAGCGCTTCCAGCCCCTCTAGGCTAGCGAGGGGATTATTGGCTAGGCCCAGGATCTGGAGTTGATCCAGTTCGGCGAGGGGGGTGAGGTCGGAGATTTGGTTATTGCTGAGGTGGAGCCGGGTGAGGTTGGGCATTTGGGCGAGGGGCCGCAGGTCTTGGATGGCATTGTTGTGTAGCCACAAGCCGGTCACCTGGGGCCAACTGGCCAGGGGCTCGATATCCGTTAATTCCTGGTAGGACAGGTTGAGCAACCGCACCACCGAAGCCCGCCGTGCAGCGAGGGCGCAGTTTTCCACCCCCAACTCGGCCAGCAACACCTCGACGGTGTGCCGTTGCGCCGCTGGCAGGCTTTCCCGATCTTCGCACCACTGCTGAAAGGTGGATGGGGGCGGTGCCCCGGCCTCCCCCCGATCTGCCTCCGGCACCTCTCGGCGGGGAGGGGCCACCTCGTCCGCCGCAACGGCAACGGGCCAGCCCAAGATCACCAGCAGCCCACCCAGTCCGATTATCCTCACCATGGCAACCCTCGCCTTACCCAGATTTCACCCCGCTATCCCGCGCCCATGATGGTGGGGATGGCCGATGGACACCTATCCTAGCAACAAGATCAGGGCCGATTGGGCCTGGGGCAGAATCTCGGGGGCGGGCCTCCTGTCAGGGGGATCTGGCAAAGCTGGGGGAATCTACGGAATCTCCCGCAAGCCAACGCCCAAGAAGCCGATAAAATGCAAGGGTTGCTAACGCGTTGCCAGATCATGGCCAAAAAGAGTGCAGGGCTGCTGATGTACCGCCTCTCGGAACGTGGCATTGAGGTGTTGCTGGTGCATTCCGGGGGGCCATACTGGGTCAACCGCCAGTGGCAGGCGTGGTCAATTCCCAAGGGAGAGATTGATCCTGGCGAAGATGCCTTTGCCGCCGCCCAGCGGGAGTTTCAGGAGGAAACCGGACAGCGCCCCGAAGGCCAGTTTCAGGCCCTACGCACCGTGCGCCAATCGGGGGGAAAGCTGGTGTTTGCCTGGGCCTTTGAGGGCAACTTTGACCCCGCCACCCTCCACAGCAACACCTTTACCCTAGAGTGGCCCCCCAATTCTGGCCGGATGCGGGAATTTCCAGAGGTGGATCAAGCGGCCTGGTTTCCCTTGGAGGAGGCCAAACAGCGCATCATCAAGGCCCAAGCTCAATTTTTAGACGAACTGGTCGCCGTCCTCGCCTTGCCCCCCGATTCCTCTACACCATCCCCGATCCGCCGTTGTACCTAACTCACCTGGCCCTCAAGCATTTTCGGAACTACCGTGACCAGTGGATTTCCTTCACGGCTCCCAAAACCATTGTGGTGGGGGAGAATGCCCAGGGAAAATCGAACCTATTGGAGGCGGTGGAACTCTTGGCCACCCTCAAGTCCCACCGCACTAGCCGCGATCGCGACCTGGTGCAGCAGGATCAGCCCCTAGCCCAGATCAGCGCCTCGGTACAGCGGGATCTAGGGTCGGCGGAATTGGCCCTGGTGCTGCGGTCGGCGGGGCGGCGCACCTTCATCCTCAACGGCGAAAAGCTGCGCCGACAACTAGACGGCCTTGGTACCCTGAACGCCGTCCAGTTTTCCAGCCTCGACCTACACCTGGTGCGCGGTGGCCCTGGGGATCGGCGGGCCTGGTTGGATACCCTGCTGGTGCAGCTTGAACCGATCTACGCCCACATTCTCAGCCAGTACAACCAGGTGCTCAAGCAGCGCAATGCCCTGATCAAGCGCCTGTACAGCGATGCAGGAGAGATATCCTCTGCCACCGCCGACCGGACGGAACTAGCCCTGTGGGATGCCCAACTGGCCACCCTGGGCACCCATGTCATGCGGCGACGGGCCAGGGCGATCCAGCGCCTCGCCCCCATCGCCCAAGACTGGCATCGGGCCATCAGCGGCCAACGGGAAACCCTGCGCCTGCACTACCAGCCCAATGTGCCCACGCCAACCGACACCGAACCAGACGCCGCCCCCACCATCCAGGCCCAATTTCTCGACAAAATCCAGCAGCGGGCCGTGGCCGAGCAATACCAGCGCACCACCCTGGTTGGCCCCCACCGAGACGATATCGACCTGCTGATTAACGACACCCCCAGCCGCCAGTATGGATCCCAAGGCCAGCAACGCACCCTGGTACTGGCCCTAAAGCTGGCGGAACTGCACCTGATTGAGGCGGTGATTGGCGAACCTCCACTGCTGCTGCTCGACGATGTGCTGGCAGAATTGGATCTGCGCCGCCAAAACCAACTGCTGGAAGTAATTCAGGATCGATTTCAAACCCTCATTACCACCACCCACCTCGGTTCCTTTGATAGCCAATGGCGGGCCACCTCCCAGGTGTTGACCGTGCACCAGGGGATGATCCAGAGTTAGGGGCCGGGAAGGGGGCCGGGAAGGGGGTCGGGAGACCCGGCCCCTACGGGTTGGTCTGGGTCGTGGGTTACCCCCTGGCGGCAATCCTCATTTTGGCAAACTGGCCGTTCACCCTGAGCTGTGAGCCTGTCGAACAGTCGAAGGGTGAAACGGCGGTGAAAAGGCTTCGACAGGCTCAGCCTGAGCGGTATTTTATTCGCCAGCCTAGGCATACTGAGAATTGCTGCTGCCCCATACACCCGCTGGCGGCGACCAGCACGTAGGGCGGTACGCCTGAAATGCGGCCAGCACCGCCGCCCCCTGTTGACGCAGGCAGGAACGATGCTGACACACCTGCACCAGCCAGCGCTGGCGGTGGTTGGTGGAATCCCTGAACAGGGGTGGATCGGGGAAACTGGGCGTCACGGATGGCGACCTGGGGAAACCGCCTCCATCCTAGCGTCTTAGCCCTGTCACCTCGTCGGGGTCTGAGATCTGCGTGGCGACCTCAGGGCTGTCGGAGGATCG
>JAYKHF010000188.1:0-4309 GCA_035285305.1 Leptolyngbya sp. | reverse complement strand
TCGGTTCCATTCTAGGGTGCCCACCGCCTTCTCTTCAGGGACAGACGGGATGGCGGTGCCCTGGTTGACTGACAAAACTGGCTAGAACCCGTATCTGTCCAAGGGGCAGGTCTCCTGACCCCGACATGGCCCGAATGCGGTAGGGGCGCGGAAACCGCGCCCGGTGCAGCATCGTTTGTCCGCCAACCAGGGCGGTGCCTTCTACCCAAAAGGCACTATTTTTTCTTTTTCTTGCCCTTTTTAGGGCTACCCTTGGCCGTGCTACCAAAGCCCGCTTTGTTCCCTAGGGTCTCTGCTTGGCCCTGGGGAGCCAGGTCTTTAAACTCCAGGAAAGGGGCTGGGGCCGGGATCTGCTTTAACTTATCCAGGGATGCCCGAAGGTTGTCCATCATGGTCTGCTGGGCCAGGGTGTAGTGAATGGATAGATCGTCGGGGGTAAAGTCCGACTCCTGTTTCAGCCCCAGATCAACCTGCACCCTGGGCCAGGATCCGGCAAACATCTCATCCACCTTTTTGGCCTGGTAGGCTTCCTCCATCACCGCCGCCGATTCGATGGCCTTTAGGTGATACAACTCCGTGACCAGGGCTCCATTGACGGAACGGTGATGATTTTTGTAGCGGCTGAGCTGGCGGGTCAGGATCTCCACACACCGATCTCGCAGGTCAGGATCGGCCTTGGCAATGTGGCCTATGGCCTCGACCAAGGAGATTTTGTGGTTGTAGTTGATCTTCGTGGCCAGCAAGGCCTCAATGGGATCGAGGGCCTCAGCCCCCATGAGACCAATGGCATGGGGAATTTCCTCCCAACACCAGTCATAGTCGCGCTGTTCTAGCACCTGCACTAGGGCCTGGATCGCCTCCACCGCCCGCAGTTGGCCCAGGGTGCGAATGGCGTGCAAGGGTGCCCAGGCTAGCTGTGCTGGATCGAGCCCCGCCGCGACGAAGGCTTCAGCATCGCGGTCATCGTCCTCAAAAAAAGCCCACAGATCGCCATCCTGGGCCATTTGGATCAAGGCTGGAATGTGATCAGCGGTCAGGCCAAGCTCCTGACCATAATTAGGCCAGTCGCGCACGTGACGGCCCTCACAGGGGCCATAGCTCAACAGGGAATCTACCGGAGGCTGATAGGGATGAAGGGGCATAACAAACGGTGACAGAACAACACTGGGGCAGGGCATGGCGACAACCTGCGATGAAGCTATTCTAGGCACGGAAGCCAGAAGTAGCCAGCGGGTCAGAAGCCGGGGGCGGAGGCTCCCACGGGCTAGTTACGCTGAGGCGTCCACCGCTTCGCTGGCCTCCGATTGGGGGTGAAAATAATCGTAAATGGTTTGGGCCAGTTGGGGGCCAATGCCGGGAACGGTGGTCAACTGTTCGGGGGTGGCTTCGCGGATGTAGTCGATGGATCGGAAGGCGGCGAGCAGTTCCTTTTGGCGATGGTGGCCCAGACCGGGAATATCGGACAGGCGGGATCGGCGCATCCGTTCCGTACGCTTGTGGCGATGGAAGCTGATGGCAAAACGGTGGGCTTCGTCCCGCAAACGGCGCAACAACTGGACGCCCGGTTGGTCAGCCTGGGTGGTGAGGGGTTGGGATTCTCCAGGCAAGAAAATCTCCTCCTGCTTTTTAGCAAGGCTCACCACATTCAGGTCTTGCAGCAAGTTGAGGTCTTTGAGCACCTCCACCACGGCGGAAAGTTGCCCCTTGCCCCCGTCGATCATGACCAAATCCGGCCAGTCGGGATTGCCCAGCCGGGGAAGTTCTGGATCGGCGGCATAGCGACGGAAGCGGCGACGGATCACCTCGGCCATGCTGGCGAAGTCGTCGGAGTGGCCGGGGCGCACGTCGGGGTTTTTGATTTTGTAGTGGCGGTAGTGCTGTTTGGCGGGCAACCCATCCACAAACACGACCTGGGAGGCCACGGCATCAGACCCCTGGATGTGGGAGATGTCGTAGCCTTCGATGCGTTTGGGCAGGTCGGGGAGATCCAGCGCCACCGCCAAATCCTGGAGAGATTGCAGGGTGCGGTCGGCCACGGCCTGGGTGCGGGCTAGTTCGTACTGGGCGTTGCGCTCCACCATGTCGATCAGGTCAGCCTTCACCTGGCGCTGGGGCACTTCGATGGAGACCTTGCGGCCCCGTCGCTGGGTGAGGTACTCCGCTAGAATTTCGGACTCGGGGAGAGGATGCTGGGCCAAAATCACCGAGGGAATTTCCACCGGATCCACGGTTTGATAATGGTTTTCAAGCACCCGTTGCAGAATCGTACCGGGACTGCCCGCCTCGGCATCGGCCACAAAGCCCAGCCGCCCCACGAGGCGACCCGCCCGCACCTGAAAGATTTGCACACAGGCATGTTTGTCATCCGCCGCCAAGGCGATGGCATCCCGCGACACGGTGTCGTCGGGCAGGGCGACTTTTTGGTCAGCACAGAGCCGTTCTAGGCCGCGAATTTGATCCCGCAGGTGAGCGGCCTGCTCAAACCGCAACGCCTCAGCCGCTTGCTCCATCTGCCCGGTCAAAATATCCACCAGTTCCGTGGTGCGCCCCTGGAACACCATCACCACGCGCTGTAGGGTTTTGCGGTAGTCCTCCGGGGAAATCAACCGCTGACAGACCCCAGGGCAACGGCCAATGTCGTAGTTCAGGCAGGGGCGGTTTTTGTGGACGGGCTGGGGGCGCTGGCGCAACGGGAAAATCCGCTTCACCAGGCTGAGGGTGCTGCGCAGCAGGCCCACATCCACGTAGGGGCCGTAGTAGCGATCCTTGCTGTGCCTGAGACGCTTGCGGGTGATGAAAATGCGGGGATACTCTTCCGACCAAGTGACACAGAGGTAGGGATACTTTTTGTCGTCCTTCAGCAGCACATTGAAGTGGGGCTGGTGATGCTTAATCAGGTTGGCCTCAAGGGCCAAGGCTTCAGATTCGGTATCGGTGACAATGATTTCAATTTCGACGATCTGCATCACCATGGTGGTAATGCGGGGGGCATGGCCATTCACATCGCGAAAGTAGGACCGCACCCGGTTGCGCAAACATTTGGACTTGCCGATGTACAGAATCTGATCGCGGCTGTCCTTCATGAAGTAGACCCCCGGCTCCTTGGGGATCTCCTTCAAGCGGGCCTCCAAACGGTTGGAGTCGTTAATCAGCGTGGTGGGTACCCCAGCGGTCACAGCAAACATCACGGCAAACAGTACTGATTAGGATAACGCCCCCCTCGGGCGCTAGGGCACCCCTAACCCGCCGTTCGCGGGGCACAATCATCCAGGCGGTGGCCCTTGCCCTGAGGGCTTGCCATCTAGCCGGAAATTAGGGAGGGTAAGGTGAATATAGAGCCATAGTCCTTCCATGGTCACATCTATGCGCGTTCCCCATCGTTCCTGGGCTGGCCTAGGGCCAGTCGTCCCCCCGATTTCCTCCCCTGGGCGTTCCACGGCCCTGCGTTGTCTGGCCGTGGTGGGTTGTGCCCTGCTGGGTCAGGCCACAATGCCCCTACCCCAATCGGCAGCTTGGGCGCAAACGGTATCATCCGCCACCGTCACCGAGGTTTTGGATGGCAACCAGGTGTTTATCCAAGAACAGCGGGCGGCGGTGAACAGCGTGGCCCAGCGCCAACAGCGGGTGCGCACCCAGGCGGCCCGCGCCTCCCTACGGTTTGACAATGGAGCCGTGGCCCGACTGTCCCATAACTCGAGCCTGGTGGTGGGGCAGTGCGCCCAACTGAATCGCGGCACCCTGCTGGTGAATGGCAGTCTCAATGGGTGTTCCACCACCACCATTGCTGGCGTGCGCGGCACCATCTACACCATGGAAGTCACGGAAGCCGGGGAAACCATCATTCAAGTATTTGAGGGCGAGGTGACCGTGGGCCAGCGCACCGATGCCCCTCTCCCAGACTCCCCAGAGGGCCTAGACAGCGGGGACAGCGAGGGGAACCTGGATGGGGGAATGCCGGAGGATGACTCCCCAGTTCCCGACGCCATCGCCCCATCGCCCCTAGGCGATGGCCTGGATCTGGAGGTTCCCTATCCGAACCCTGGGGAGGTTCCCAGCCCCGAGGTTCTCCCCACGGAGGCCCAGGAAAGCCCAGGGGCCGGAGGCAAGCAAACCCCGCCGTCTCCCTCGAAGCCAAGGCCCACCAATCCCAGCGGCAGTGACCCCAGCGGTAGCCCTACCGACGATTCCGTCAGCCCCTTTGGGGGTGAAGTAGACCTGAAACCCAATGCCGAAGGGAGCCCCTCCGAAACCGTCGAATTTAACCCCGACACCGTTTTAGTGATCAACGAAGGGCAACAGGTGACGGTCA
>JAYKHF010000187.1:0-13247 GCA_035285305.1 Leptolyngbya sp. | reverse complement strand
ATGTCGGGGTCAGGAGACCTGCCCCTTGGACAGATACGGGTTCTAGCCAGTTTTGTCAGTCAACCAGGGCACCGCCATCCCGTCTGTCCCTGAAGAGAAGGCGGTGGGCACCCTAGAATGGAACCGAAGGGAGGACGCCAGAGTCTTCAGCCTGGGCATCGTCTGGCCAGAAATGGCTGATCGCTGAAAAAAGCTGCTGTAGAATAAATCCGCTTTCACCTGCATCCTCGCCCTTCTCCATCCGCCGACACCGTCTTCCCCGCCATGCCCACCCCCATCCCTGCCGGAACCACGCTCCAGAATCGCTACCGTATCCTGCAACCCTTGGGGCAGGGGGGCTTTGGCCGCACCTACCTGGCGGAAGATCTAGGCCGCTTTAATGAGCGCTGCGCCATCAAGGAATTTGAGCCCCAGTCTGAAAATGACATGACCGAGAAATCGCTTCAGCTTTTCCAGCGGGAGGCGGCGATTCTCTACGGTATTAGTCACCCCCAAATTCCAAAGTTTCAGGCCATTTTTGAGGAAGATCAGCGGCTGTTCCTGGTGCAGGACTATGTGGATGGCACCACCTACCGAGACCTGCTCAACCAGCGCCTCGGCCAAGGGCTGACCTTCTCGGAGGCGGAGGTGCGGCAGTTTTTGCAGCAGATGCTGCCCGTGTTGGCCCACATCCATGGCCAGGGCATTATCCATCGGGATATCAGCCCCGACAACATCATGCAGCGCCACGTGGATCAGCTTCCCATCTTGATTGACTTCGGGGTGGTGAAGGAGGTGTTCACCCGGGTGCAAATGACCGGGCTACCCACCCACGCCACCTCCGTGGGCAAGCTGGGCTATGCCCCCAGCGAGCAAATTCAATCGGGCCGTGCCTACCCCAGCAGCGACCTCTATGCCCTGGCCGTCACCGCCATTGTGATGCTGACGGGTAAGGAACCCCAGGTGTTGTTTGACGATGTCAACCTGGCCTGGAACTGGCAGCCCTACGCCTCGGTGAGCCCAGGGCTGGCCCAGGTGCTAAACCGCGCCATTAACTACCGACCGGGCGATCGCTACCAGTCCGTCAGCGAAATGGCCCAGGCCCTAGGGGCAACCGGTGGGATGCCCCCAACGGCGGCCCCCCAGCGTCCGGCCCCGCCGCCGCCCTCCCAGGTGAAAACCGTGGCCGTGGGGCGGCAGTATCAGCCCACCCAGGTGGCCCCAGGGCCAACCACCTATCCCCAGCGGGGGGCACCCGCCTTTGGGGAAGAACCGGAATCGATTTGGGAAAACCCCTGGGCCGTAGCGATGATTGGAGCCATCCTGGCCCTAGCGGCGGGGTTCGGTGGCTGGCTGGTGGTGAGTTTAATCAACCGTCCTCCCCAGGCCACCGTTTCCCCCACGCCGGAAATCACCATCGATCCCATCCAACCCACCGCCACCCCCACCCCCACCCTCCAGCCCACCCCCACGGATCGCCCGGTGGAGTTTAACCAAACCCTCCGCCTTGACCCTGGCCAAAGCCGTACGGTGTCGGGTTCCCTACGGAGTAACGAAACCGTCAACCATCAATTTAATGGCGAGGCGGGCCAAATTTTGAACGCCCGCATTCGGGGAGAGGGCGTGTTGCTGACGGTGTTGGATGCCCAGGGCAACCCCATCGACAGCGGCGCTGAACGGGTGCAGACGTGGCAGGGTGCCCTCACCTCCAGCGGGCTCCACAGTATTCAACTGCGGACGGTGCAAGGGCTGAACCAAAGCAACTACACCCTAGAGGTGAGCCTGGAAGCCGCCCCCACCCCAGAACCCACCCCAGAGCCCACCCCCACCCCAGAACCCACCCCAGAGCCCACCCCAGAACCCACCCCAGAACCCACCCCGCCGCCGCCCCTAGAGCCCACCCCAGAACCCACCCCAGAACCCACCCAGGAACCCAGCGTCAGCGAACAGCGGGTGCAGATTCCCTCGGGCCAAACCAGCACCCAGGTCACGGGGCAGGTGAATGCCGACCGTATTCGGCGCTACGTGGTGAATGTGCGGGCGGGGCAAACCATGTCCTTGGATCTGCCTCGGGCCAATGGCCCCATCACCCTAGACGTGCGCTATCCCGACGGCAACCTGATCCCCGATGGCTCACGGGTGTTGACCTGGCAGGGCCAACTCCCCACCTCCGGCGACTATCGCGTGGATGTCAAATCTCCCCGCCCCGCCGACTACACCCTGCGGATTGCGGTGAACTAAGCTCCGTCTATCCCCCCTGTGCCAGGGATGGGCTGCTGCCAAATTCCGGTGCTGGGGGCGAGGGAAATCAGGTCTTCGGTATTTTGGCGCATGGTTTGGCAAATGGCGTCTAGGGGTAGGTCGTTGGGGTCGGTGCCGAAGGGGTTTTCGATTTCCAGACCAATGGCCTCGATGCCGAACACCGCGAAGCTAATCAGCCCCACCAAAAAGGGCGTACCCCAGCCCACGGAAGCCACCATCTGAAAGGGCAGGGCCAAGCAATACAGCATCAATAACTGCTTCAGGTGAATGGAATAGGCCAGGGGCATCGGTGTTTTGAGGATACGCTCACAGCCGCCCAGGGTATCCACCAATCCATCCAGCGCCTTGAGGCAGGCCGCGAGTTGGTAGGGATGGAGCTTGTGTTGGGCCTGCTGGGTTTGCAGATAGTCGGCAATCCAAAAGGCAATTTCCAGGGGCGGATTGTTCATGGCTTGCAGTTTGGCCACCTGTGCCTCGCAGATTAGCCCACGGAGTTCAGAATTGGGCGCTTCGCCGCGCAGATGAAGTTTCATGGCAATGGCAAAGGCGGGCAATAGGCGAATCGCCGTGATCTTGGCGTCGTGGTCGGCGGGGTCTTTTTCCTGGATGGCCACCCACATTTGACGGGCCAAGTTGCGGGTGAGGTTCACCACATTGCCCCACAGTTTGCGCCCCTCCCAAAACCGCTCATAGGAGGTGTTGGTGCGAAACACCAGCAGCAAACCCAGCACTAGGCTGGGCACCAGGGATCCCAAAATGGGCGACGACACCTGCCACCCCTGCTCGTGCAGCAGGTAAATCCCGAGGGCAAAGGCGGCACAAAACAGGGTACGGGGCAACACCGTCGGAATCACCGACCCCTGCACACTGAACAAATCCCGAAACCAAGCCCGCCCGCCCTGGCGGCTAGTCGATAGTTCGCTAGTCGATCGTTCGCTAGTCGATAGTTTAAACACCCACCCTTCCCCTGCGTGACTAATCGAGTCTCAGGCAATTCTAGAACCTGGCGGGGGAGTCCTGCGGCCCTGCCCCCGGTCAGCCAGACCTAGAACAATGGGGCTACACTCAAAGGGAAACCCTTAACAAAACTTCACTACTTCCCACGCCCATGCTGCTTCAGCCGGAACAACGCACCAAGCTCGACGAATCCAACGACAGTGATTTCTACGACGTGCCCCGCTTTGTCACCCATGTGGATGAGGGCTTTATCAATCGGCTCACCCATCTCTATCGCCAGCGATTGCCCCCCAATGGTCGCATTTTGGACTTGATGAGTAGCTGGGTCTCGCACCTGCCGAAGGACATTGAATTTGCCTGGGTGGAGGGCCACGGCCTCAATGCCGAAGAACTGGC
The DNA here is from genome assembly GCA_035285305.1 of Leptolyngbya sp. Classification (GTDB taxonomy): domain Bacteria; phylum Cyanobacteriota; class Cyanobacteriia; order Phormidesmidales; family Phormidesmidaceae; genus Nodosilinea. The sequence goes on along the minus strand of JAYKHF010000187.1, from coordinate 9,653 downwards.
CAAAAACCCCCGGTTAAACCATTGCTTTGTCCAGAACCTCAACGAAAATCCAACCCTGCCCCTAGAGGATGCGTCCTTTGATGCAGTGCTGAATACTGTGTCGGTGCAGTATCTTCAGCAGCCGGAGGTCGTGTTTGCGGAAATTCATCGCGTCCTAAAACCCGGTGGGGTCGCCATCGTCAGCTTTTCCAACCGGATGTTTTACCAAAAAGCCATTGCCGCATGGCGCGATGGCAGCGAATCCGACCGAGTGGAACTGGTGAAGCGCTATTTCAAATCCGTCCCCGGTTTCACGCCCCCAGAGGTGATCACCTACGTGCCCCCCGTTCCCGGCTTTTTGCAAATGCTGGGCCTCGCCATCGCCGACCCCTTCTACGCCGTGATCGCCTCCCGCTTGCCTAACACTTAACCCTCACCTCGTAATCAGGAACTTTCCCCTTTCTAGCCCCGGGCTACCGCTTAACCGCTGATATACCTCTCAGCCCTCACCCCCTCAGTCCCCCTCTCCCAACAATGGGCGAGGGGGAAGCTAGAATACGTCATCCCCCTAATCACGGGCAACGGGGAGATCCGACTGGCTCCACTGCAACATACCGCCGCGCATACTGGCCACTTCGGTGATGCCTTTTTTCTTGAGGATGACGCTGGCTTGGCCGGATCGGCGACCGGATTTGCACACCGTTACCACGGGCTGATCGGTGGCAATTTCGCTAACCCGTTGCTCCAATTCGTGGAGGGGCACCAGTTGAGCCCCGTGGATATGGCCGAGGTCGTCGTTGAATTCCTCCACGCCGCGCACATCCAGAACATGGACTTGATCGAGGTTTTCGGCCACCCACTGGGGCTCAATTTCCTTGATGCCGGAGTAGGTTTGGCGCACAGGCCCCCAGGTGGCAATCACGGGGGTGGTGCCGTTTTCGGGGCGGCCACAGATGCAGTTGGCGGGGATGGCAATGTCAATTTTCTTGGGGTGGGGCAGGCCCAGGTTATCCATATAGCCGACAAAGTCGCGCTCGTCGGCCTCACCGCCAATGCGGGGGTTGTAGCGTTTTTCTTCCTGCACGCTGGAGACGGTGCGGCCACTGTAGTCGTGGGCGGGCCAGATCAGGCAGTCATCGGGCAGGCTGAAGATTTGCTCGGTGATGGATTGGTACATGGTGCTGGCGTTGCCCTGCTGGAAGTCGCAGCGTCCGGCACTGCGAATCAGCAGACAGTCGCCCGTGAAGGCCATGGAGTGGTCATCCAGCACGAAGGTGACGCAGCCGTCGGTGTGGCCGGGAGTGGCCCGAACTTCGAGGCTATGGGATCCAAATTTCACCACATCGCCGTGATCCAGCAGCGCATCGGCCCCGCTGAGCATATCGCCATAGCGCCCGGAAATGCCAATTTTGGAGCCCGTCGCCTGCTGCATCAGCCAAGCCCCGGTAACGTGGTCGGCGTGGCAGTGGGTATCTAGGGTATACAGCAACTTCAGATCTAGCTCTTCTAGCAAGGCCCGATCCCGTAGGTGTTGCTCAAATACGGGGTCGATCAGCACCGCTTCCTTCGTGTCAGGATCGGCCAGCAGGTAGGTGTAGGTGGAGGAATCGGCGTCGAACAGTTGGCGGAAAATCGGCGGGGTAGTCACAGGGCAAAACTCCTGGGTAAGCGAGGAAGATCAGACAATTTCCACATCGTAGCCATTAATCTACTATATAACTAATCATTCATGCAATGATTATCCCCCAGGTGCCCAGCCATGCTCATTTTGGATCGCCTCCGTTCGCCTTGAGCTGGTCGCTCGCCCAGCATCCCCCATGGGGAAAAGGGTTTACGCTATGCTTCGCCACCGTTCGCCTTGAGCCTGTCGAAAGGCTCCCCGCTCAGCCCAAACATATCTCAAGCAAGCTGGCTCCAGATCGATCCTCATTCTTCAAGAAGCCTCAGCCCGGTGCTTCCACCGTTGTCTCCTCCACGTAGGCGGGGCGGGCGGCCTGGGCTTGGGCGAGAAAATGGTACAGACCATCCCAGTCTTCCACCTCCACCAGGGCACGGATTTGGCCCAGTTGGCGCTGGTACAGGGCAATGGAGGACAGCAGCGCCGAGCGGTTGTAGCGGGCCATCAGGGTACCCAGTTCAGGCACACCGCCGCCGACGCGGCTGGTGTCGCGAAAGCCGGAACTGGCGAGGGCTTGGGCGAGGCTGAGTAATTCAGGGTTTGGTTCCTGCTGACAGGCTTGAATCAAGCTACTGCTCACCATCACGGGCAAGTGAGAAATCCAGGCCACCGCTTGGTCATGCTCCTGGGGTGAGCAACAATAGCGACGGGCGTCCAGTTGATCCACCAGTCCAGATAAAACCTCCAAATCTTGGGGAGAGGTGGCCTCCGTCGGCGTCAGCACGTAGGGACGGCCCCGAAATAGATGGGCTTCCGCCACCGCTAAGCCCGCCTCCGCCTTGCCCGCCATGGGGTGCCCGCCGATGAAGTGGGGCCAAAGGGCTTCTAAATCCGACACCAAAGCCCCTTTTACTGAACTGACATCGGTCAAAATCGCCTCGGCTTTGAGATGGGGCACCACCTGTTGGGCGATCTCGATCACCCGGTCGATGGGGGTACAGAGAAACACCACATCGGCTGTGGCAACTAGACTCAAATCGGTGCTGCCTTGGTGGACAACGCCCCGTTCCAGCGCCATTGCCACCGTTTCGGGACGACGCGCTACCCCCAACACCCGATAGCCCAACCGGGAAAAATCGAAGCCGAGGGATCCGCCAATCAGGCCTAGTCCAACAATGGCGATGGTGTGCATAGGTTTAAATCTCGAGGGTGATGGAGAACAAGATCCCAGGGCTCTGTTCCGTAACTAACCCGAAATTCTAGCGAATTAACCACAGAACCCTGGGATCTCTGGCTGCAAAGGGCTAGATCCCAGGGTTCTTCCCCATAACTGACCCGACAATCCCCACGCAATCGCGATAGACCCCTGGGATCTCCGGTGGTCAAGGGTTAAATCTCCAGGGAGAAATCCACTCGGAGGGCGATCTATCGAAGGCGAACCAAAACGGCTAGGATGAAGAGTACGTCCTCAACGTGCATAGTATGGACGTTCTACCATCGTTGTTCCACGTCTTCCCCCATCATGTCCCTGTTTGACTGGTTTGCTAATCGCCGTAAGTCTGGCCCCATCAGCGAAGATCGCCAAGAACGCGAGATTGCCGATGGCCTGTGGACGAAGTGTGAGCACTGCGACGTGCTGACCTATACCAAGGATTTGCGGGCGAACCAGTGGGTGTGCGGGGAGTGTGGCCACCACCACCGCATTTTTAGCGACGAGCGCATCCGCCAACTGATCGACGGCAATACGTGGCAAGCCTTAGACAGCCATATTCAGCCGAAGGATCCCCTCGGCTTTAAAGATCGCAAGGGCTACAGCGATCGCATCCGCGAAACCCAGAGCAAAACCCAACTGGCCGACGCGGTACAAACCGGGCTGGGGGATCTGGACGGCTTGCCCATCGCCCTCGGGGTGATGGACTTTCGCTTTATGGGCGGCAGTATGGGGTCTGTGGTGGGCGAAAAGCTCACCCGCGTGATTGAGCGTGGCACCGAGGAACGCCGCCCCGTGGTCATTGTCTGTGCCTCTGGGGGGGCGCGGATGCAGGAAGGGATGCTGAGTCTGATGCAGATGGCCAAAATTTCTGGAGCCCTGCAACAGCACCAGGCCGCCAAGCTGCTCTACATGCCCGTGCTCACCCACCCCACCACCGGCGGCGTGACCGCCAGCTTTGCCATGCTAGGGGACATTATCATCGCCGAACCCAAGGCCACCATTGGCTTTGCCGGACGCCGCGTGGTCGAGCAAACCCTACGGGAAAAACTGCCCGATGACTTCCAAACCGCCGAATACCTGCGGGATCATGGCTTCGTGGATTTGATCGTGCCCCGCACCCAACTGAAGGCCACCCTCGCCCAACTGATTCGCCTCCACCAGCCCAGTCCGGCTAGTGCCCTCCCCATCGAGGCCTCCGCATCCTGGGCCAATGGCCTGAACCACGCGGCCCCCACCCACCTCATTCCCGACCCCTAGGGCCGCTAAATTCCCTGCATTAGGGCTGGCCTTGGCATCAGGAAATCGCCGAGAAAACTTGGGAATGGCCCCCTTCGGTGGCATGATAGTCATTACTACATGGACTGAGGGAATTTTTTTCGCCGTCCGCTGTGTTGATGTCCATACCTGAACCCTATACATTCGAGGAGAACCATGTTGAAGAGATGCATTTGGCTAGTTGCGGTCGCACTCTTCTTTGTCAGCCAACTGACGATGGGAGAGGCCATCGCGGCTGAGCTAGATGCGGCCACCCGCACGGTACAGCTCAACCCTGAGGGAGACACCGTTGTGCTCTCCCTAGAGCAAGTGACCCGTGGCCGCCGCCAGTTTAACTACGCCTGTGGCACCTGCCATGTGGGTGGCATTACCAAAACCAACCCCACCGTAGGTTTAGATCCTGAATCCTTGGCCGGGGCTCTGCCTCCCCGCGACAACATCGAAGCCCTGGTGGACTATTTGAAGTCCCCCATGACCTACGATGGGTTGACCGACATTTCCCAGGTTCACCCCAGCAAGAAGAGTGCCGATATCTTCCCCAAAATGCGTAGCCTAACCGAGGAAGATCTCGTCGCCATTTCTGGCCACATCCTGCTTCAGCCCAAGGTGATCGGCGACATGTGGGGTTCGGGTAAAACGCGCTTCTCGGCTCCCCCGATTTAATTGAGTGATTGATCCCGCCATTGGGAACAAACAAGGGGTTTCGGCCCCTTGTTTGCTTTTAAGGACTCCCCAAGGGGGTAGTATTAGCAAGTAAGATGCCATAGAGCGCTGAAATTCAGCCGCATCATTGATTGAACTGGAGATAAGCCCTTAGAGGTAGTTTATGAATCGTGTAATTCGTGCCGCCCAACGTTTGGGCATTGCTGCTCTGTCTGTGCTGTTGGTGATTGGTGCCATGACCCTGGTCTCGGCTCCGGCTTCCGCCACCAACTATGAAGTCAAAATGGGTAACGATGCGGGTCTGCTCGTATTTGAACCCAACACCATCACCGTCAAAGCTGGCGACACCGTGACCTGGGTCAACAACAAAATGGCCCCCCACAACGTCATCTTTGATGAAGCGGCTAGCCCTGGCGACAAAGCGCTGATCGATAGCCTCTCCCACTCCCAACTGACCTTTGCCCCCGGTGAGAACTACTCCACCACCTTCACCGGCGACATGCCCGCTGGCACCTACACCTACTACTGTGCCCCCCACCGTGGGGCTGGTATGGTCGGCAAGGTGATTCTGGAAGGCTAAGCCCATCCCTAGGAAACCACCCCCCTTCCTCGGGGGGAATATTCCTGCAAGAGAGCGTCCTAATCCGGCGCTCTCTTTGTCGTTACCGGGTATCGGTTGGGCTATAGGACGCGGGTGGCTAGCAGTTGCTCCTCTAGGGCGGCGATGCGATGGTAGGCCGCTGTGAGTTGGGCGGTCAGCCGCTGAATTTGGATGTCTTGGGAGAGGTTCCCCTCAACGGTTTGACGATCCGATGGCCGGTAATCTCCGTCAACCAGCACATCCTTATGTTCACAAACCGCATCCAACCCGGTCGGGGCATCGTTCTGAGCGCTACCTGCTGCCCCCGATCTGGGGGCAAGATGGGGGGGTGCGCTCGGAACCGTACTGTGGGGCGCATGATAGCGCGGGAGTGGCCCATAGGCCGCACTCCCGCCAATCCTAATTTCAGGACTGATATCCAAGGAGGGATGGGCTGAGGCAAGCATCGCCGTCACGTGATCATTCACTTGGTCAATCAGGTGGTGTAGCTCGTCAACTTTTTCGGTCAAGATCACGACTTGCGCTTGAATGGAGTCCATGTGACGCCTCCAAGGGGAATAGTATCCCCATCCTAAATCCGACGCCCTCGGTTCCCAGGTCTCTCCTGAATCATTTAACCTTTGTTTGGCTAAGTTTTAAGCTTCTCAGGGTTTAGCATAGGGGCTGAAGCGTGAGGGATGGGAGCCCGCAATGCGCATTGTCTTTTTAGGAACGCCCCATTTTGCCGTGCCCAGCCTACAACGGCTGCTGGCGGATCCTGAGTTTGAGGTGGTGGCCGTAGTCACGCAACCCGACAAACGTCGAGGGCGCGGGAATCGGGTAGAGGCCTCGCCCGTGAAACAGGTGGCCCTAGCGGCGGGCTGTCCGATTTGGCAGCCCCACCGCATCAAAAAAGACGAGGCTTGCCTGACGGCCCTAGCGGCTTTGCAGGCCGATGCCTTTGTGGTGGTGGCCTATGGACAACTGCTCTCCCAGCGAATTTTGGAGATGCCGCGCCTAGGCTGCATCAACGGCCATGGATCGCGGTTACCCGCCTACCGAGGAGCGGCCCCGATCCAGTGGTGCATCGTCCATGGAGCCACCGAAACGGGCATGACCACCATGCAGATGGATATCGGAATGGACACGGGGGCGATGCTGCTGAAGTCTCGGTTGCCCATCGGCCTACTCGACAACGTTGAGGACATCGCCGCCGCCCTCGCCACCCAATGCGCTGACCTGCTGATCGACACCCTGCACGGTCTTGCCGCCCATCGCCTCATCCCCGAACCCCAAGACGACACCCTCGCCACCTATGCCCCGCTGATTCAAAAAGAAGACTATCGGCTGAACTGGAGCCAGTCGGCCCTAGCCTTGCACAACCGAGTGCGGGGCTTTTACCCCAATACCGAAACCACCCTGCGGAACCAACCCATCAAGGTTCTAGCCACGGCCCCCCTGGGCGAGGCCTACTGGTCACACCTCCCGCCCAACCTCGCCCAACTGCGGCCCACCGTAGAGGCCCTGGTTCCCCCCTTGGACGCCGCCCCGCCCGGTCAGATCGTCGGCCTTCTAAAGGGGCATGGCCCCTTGGTGCAGACGGGGGACGGCCTCCTGCTCCTGGGCGAGGTGAAGCCCAGTGGGAAAAAGGTTCAGCGAGGGCAGGATTTCATCAACGGAAGCCGACTCACCCTAGGGGATCGCCTGGTTTAAACCGCCCCGATCCCACCCCCGGTGCCCCCAGCCCTATCGTTGCACCCCAGAGAACTCAATCCTGAGCGGCTACGACCAAGCAGCCGCCTTGGTAAGCTGAGGAGACTTGTGTTGCCGTTGTTTCGCTACCCTTCCTCACCATGCAAACGGAATCGCCCAGCCAGGTTGCTGTCTCCGATAGGGTACCCGAGGATATCCGCCACCGCCGCGAGGTGGTCTTTTTAGTTCTGTCAGGGCTGTTTCTGGGGACGCTGGGAATGCTCAATATCCTGGGTATTAGCCGATTCGTCAATGTTTTTACCTGGGGCGAGGTGGCCGTGACGGTGGCGGTGGGGGTTCTGCCCTATCCCCTCACCTTCCTCTGTACCGACCTCATTTCTGAACTCTACGGCAAAGCGCGCGCCAACCAGGTCGTCTGGGTGGGCCTGATCCTGAACCTGTGGGTTTTGTGCATTGTGTGGCTAGGCGGCATTCTCCCGGGCTTTGAGGCCACGGACCCCACCACCGGAGACCTGATCCGCGATGCCGCCGGACGGTTGCCCGTGTTTTTTGAGATCCGCAACCTCACCTTTGGGGCCGTGACCGCCTCGATGGTGGCCTACCTGACGGCTCAGTTTGTGGATGTCTACCTCTTTCACTTTTGGAAAGATCTCACCCAGGGCAAACACCTGTGGCTACGCAACAATGGGTCTACCCTGCTCAGCCAACTCGTCGATACCGTCTCGGTGGTGCTCATTACCCATTTCCTCGCCGGAGCCCTGCCCATCGACGACAGTCAAGCCCTGTGGCCCCAACTCATGCGCTTCATTAGCTATGGCTACGTCTTCAAATTAGTTGCCGCCCTGTTGGATACGGGGCCGTTTTACCTATGCGTCTTTTGGTTGACCGACTATCTGAAATTAGAGCCTGCCATGCCCCGCCCCAAGGGATCCCCCTGAGGGGAAAAGGCTCGGGAAAAGGTGACCTTCTCCCGAGGCTGACCCTCGGTACAGTGCGGGCTTCACTGGATCGCTCCACTAAAAACTAAGCGGCGTAGGTGTTCTAACCTACGCCGCTGTTCAATCAATACCCCCAGGGGAATTCGAATCCCCGTCGCCTCCGTGAAAGGGAGGTGTCCTAGGCCTCTAGACGATGGGGGCCTGTGTTTTTCGACAATTTTCAGTATAGGGAAGGGAAATACACTTGTCAAACATCTAGGCCCAAAAAAATCGCCCTTTTGCCCGGGGATCTGTGGTTTGGGGCGCGACCATCCAGAATCCCTCGCCCAGGCCCAGGCAAGAGGCCCCAGGCTGGGGATCATCGTGAGACCGTCGGCCCGCCACCCTGCCCCTAGGAGGGCACATTGCGCAGGCGGATCAGTTGACGCCGCATCAGGGGAGAAGCCTCTACCTCATCAATGGTGGCAACCGTGACCTGGGAACCTAGCGCTTCGACGAACTCGTCGTTGCCGTAGGCAAAGGCGTCGATCAGAACCTCCAGCAAGTCATCCTGATTCCCCATCACATGGGCCTCTTCAATCAGCCTGACCTTCAAGGTTATTTCACATTCATAAATACCAACCTGGGACGGCAGAGGGGAACGAGATAAAGAGGTAGCCATGGCAATGAGCCTGAGGGATAGGAAGGGAGGACGCCCTGGGCGAGGGTGTTGGGGGCGCAGGTTGTTTATATTTAGTACGACCTATCTCTATCAAAGCAAAGAATGAAGATAAATGGGTTTAAACAGCGGTTTTTTACAGGATTAATATCGTTGTGTAATGCTAGATTTAATTTAGCGTTATGTCCGTATTTGCCACTCTATAGATGATCTTTTTATACTAAAAACCATAGGGATGCCTGGGAAATCTAGACCTATATCATGGGCAAACGCAACGTGGTATCGAGGCTGAAATGGTCGCTTTTCTGCTTCGATGAATCCCTTGAATCTTGGCAAGGAGGTGCTTTAAAAGCCCTAGGATCAACGGCTGGGGCGATTCTGCCTGTAACCATCGCATCCGCCGAAGCGTGCTCTATCCTAGGGGAAAATCTCGCATCTGAATTGGAGATGTGTTTATTTCCTAGATTGATCCCGTAGGCTTACGGATATTTCTAGAATTTCTGGATTAAATTAATGCTCAGTAGGTGGGTCGAACTAAATATCAGATAGCCGGGTAACTAGCGTATTCCCAAATGCCTGCTCCCTTGTGCATCATCCTGCCCGAGGAAGAAGACCGCACTTTAAGCGAACTTCGGGAGGCTCAAACGGTTCCTTACCGAACCCGTGACCGAGCCCATAGGCTGCGGTTGAAGGCCCAAGGCCTCAGTAGGGGGACAGAAGTTGAAGGGCCTGGTCGAACTCGGTAGACCGTGGAGCCAAATCGCAGCTCCAGCCCTGGGGTAGGCCATCGATCTGCTTGAGGGGGTCTTCGTCGTAGGGGGCGGCCCATTCGCGCCAGCGGTAGGGAAAGCCGATGGACGGGGTGAAGGTTTGCCCTACGGCTTCGAGCTCGTCTTGTTCGTGGGCTTCGTTATCGTCGAGGAGGCGGAGAAAGAGGATCCAGGTGAGTTCTGGAACGTACTGAAGCGCCCCGGCACAGTTGGAACGCCGCATGATGTCGCAGATGGACTTGACGT
>JAYKHF010000186.1:0-5086 GCA_035285305.1 Leptolyngbya sp. | reverse complement strand
GCCTAAATAGGGTCAGGAGACCTGACCCCGACATGGCCTAAATGCGGTAGGGGCGCGGTTCCCGCGCCCGGTGCAGAATCTTTTGTCAGCCAACCAGCCATCACCCTTAAGGGGGGCTTGCTGCATTCAACACTGCGCCCTTCGACGGTGGGCCGTTTCCCCCCAAACCAGTATAGAGGTCGTCCCAAAAGCCTGAGCCAGTCCCTCGCCCATGGCCATCAGATCCAACCCATAGGCCCAAAAGGCTGCTATCTGTCACCCCACCACGCTAACAATCATGGCAAAATCTCAACCCTCCGAAACCGTTCCCAAGGCCATGGCGGCAAAGTTCAACAGCATTGTGGAACTAACCGACCAATTTGCCCAGCAGCATCTCAATGACGAGTATGCCCAACTGATGCGCCAAGTCACAGCGGCCCTCTGCCGAAAGCGGCCTTCCCCCCTCGAAAAAGGACAGGCGAAATCCTGGGCCTGTGGCATTGCCCACGCGGTGGGGATGGTCAATTTTCTGTTCGACAGTTCCCAAACGCCCCATATCAGCGCCAAAGCCCTCTATGGGTGGTTTGGGGTGGCAGAAAGCACCGGGCAAGGGAAGTCGAAGACGGTGCGCGATGCGCTGAAGATGCGACAACTCGACCCCAACTGGTGCTTGCCCAGCCGGGTGGAGGATAATCCGCTGATTTGGATGCTGTCGGTGAATGGGCTGATCATGGATATCCGATGGGCACCGCTGGGGGCACAGATAGAAGCCTACGCCAAGGGACTGATCCCCTATATTCCAGGGCACAAGGAAGATAGCGATACCATCGCAGCGCTGTTTGGAGGGGGATCCGCCCCAGCCGACCCCGGCCCAGACCGCCAATCCCAAGCGGCCAAAGCCACCCCCCCGCCCCCCGATGCCGATGCCCTGAAAGCGCTGTATGTTCTAGAGGTCGCGATCATAGATGGCCCCATCACTGAGGCGTTTGCGCGGAACAACCCCTACATCATCCGCACTATCGAGATTCGGGGTGATCAAACCCTCGCCGATCTGCATCGGGTGATCTTCAAAGCCTTTAACCGCGAAGAAGAACACCTGTATGAGTTTCAGCTCAAAGGGGCTGGCCCCAACGACCCAAACGCCCAACGCTACGGGATAATGGCGGCGATGCCCGAGGATCTGGCGGGGGATGTGGCCCAAACCTCCATTGGATCATTGGGTTTGGTTACGGATGAGTCCTTTGGCTACTGGTTTGATTTTGGCGATGATTGGTGGCACCAAGTTGATGTGCTGGAAATTACCAAACCCAAGGCCAGGGTCAAATACCCACGCATTACCAACCGCGTTGGAGCCAGTCCCCCTCAATACGCTGATTTCTGAGGCCGAGAAACCCAGACAACCGATATTCCGCAGGTTGACGATTATTTTTTACTGTGCATTGCCCAAGCCGATCCCCGAAAGCCTCTTAGCCAAAGGATTCTGGTAAACGAGTCATGGGCTGACGCAAGGATCGGCTTCATGCTTCGCAATCCTTTGGGCGACAGATTCCAAAACCTGAGATCCCCATTTACCAGGGCTTTCGGATGACTCAAAAACGATGCATATCGGAATTATTGGTCAACCTGCGGAATGTCGGTAACACGCCTCTGCCTGCATTAGCAGATTCACAATGGCCTCAGTGACTAAACGGTGCTGTTTATCCGATGGATTACCCAAGTGCATTACCCCAAAACAGAACCCAACACCCACGAGAGGCATTGGGTTCTGTTTTGTAACCGTCAGCCGATTAGGCTAGGACAGGGGCATGATTTAGCCTACTGCTTAAAGGCGCTGGTTCCGGCGTATTGGGCTTTGCTGCCCAGTTCCTCTTCAATGCGGAGGAGTTGGTTGTATTTGGAGAGCCGTTCGCCTCGGCAGGGGGCTCCGGTTTTGATTTGCCCGGTCATGGCACCGACGACGAGGTCAGCAATGAAGTCGTCGGGGGTTTCGCCGGATCGGTGGCTGACCATGCAGGTGTAGCCCGCATCGTGGGACATTTTGATGGCGGCGAGGGTTTCGGTGATGGTGCCGATTTGGTTCACCTTCACCAGGGTGGAGTTGCCCACGCCGTCTTGGATGGCCTTGGCGATGATGGCGGGGTTGGTGACGAAGGCATCGTCGCCCACCAGTTGGATGCGGCTCCCGAGGCGCTGGGTCATCCGTTTCCAGCCTTCCCAGTCTTGCTCGCCCAGGCCGTCTTCGATGGAAACGATGGGGAACTGGCTCACCCAGCTTTCCCACAGGTCGATCATGTCATCGGAGGACTTGCGGCTTTGGTCGGATTTGTAGAACAGGTAGCTGCCGTCCTCTTGGTAGAGTTCGCTGACGGCGGGGTCGAGGGCGATGGCGATGTCGGCACCGGGGCGTAGGCCCGCTTTTTCGATGCCCTGCAAAATCACCTCAATGGCTTCCACGTTGCTCTTCAGGTTGGGGGCAAAGCCGCCTTCGTCGCCCACCCCGGTGCTGTAGCCCGCTTTATTGAGGACGGACTTGAGGGCGTGGTAGACCTCGGCCCCGTAGCGCAGGGCTTCGGAGAAGGTGGGGGCACCCACGGGGGCAATCATAAATTCCTGGAAGTCTACGCTGTTGTCGGCGTGGGCACCGCCGTTGATGATGTTGAAGCAGGGCACGGGCAGCAGTACGGAATCGGCACTGCCCAGGGCCACATAGAGGGGTACCCCGGCAGAGGTCGCCGCCGCACGGGACACCGCCATGGACACACCCAGGATGGCGTTGGCCCCCAGGTTGCCCTTGTTTTCGGTGCCGTCCAGTTCCAGCATCTTGCCATCCACGGCGGCGAGGTCGGCGGCATCCATGCCCTTCACCGCTGGGGCGATGGTGGTGTTGACGTTGGCCACCGCTTTGAGCACGCCCTTGCCGCCGTAGCGAGCTTTGTCGCCGTCCCGCAGTTCCACCGCTTCCCGAATGCCCGTGGAGGCACCGGAGGGCACCGCCGCCCGTCCCTTGCTGCCGTCCTCTAGCACCACATCCACTTCAACCGTTGGATTACCGCGAGAATCAAGGATTTCTCTCCCATGTACCGACGCAATTGCAACCATGACTATTCCTCCGTTTGAGATTCAATCCAGTGAGATTCGATGCCCTCATCCCAGTTCAGATCTGGGGGCGGCAAACCAGCGGGAAAACCTGTAGTATCCTACCGGGTTAAAGCCGCGAAATCGCGTACCTGGGTCAACGATTCTCTCGCGATGGCCCATCTCCCCCCGGCGTGGATAGTAGCGAAGATCCCACCGGGCGCGAGAAATGCTCACAATCCCCTCAGGATCACATCATCAAACCCTGACACCAGCCTAGGCGAATAATTCCCCTCGCAGTACGGTGACGGCTTGGCCGCTGAGGCACACGCGACTCCCCTCATCCTGCACCTGCACCACACCGCCCCGCTGGGAGGCTTGGTAGGCCAGGAAGGCGGTTTTGCCAAGGCGCTCTCGCCAGTAGGGGCTGAGGCTACAGTGGGCGGATCCAGTGACGGGGTCTTCGTTGATGCCGAGGTTGGGGGCAAAAAAGCGGGAGACGAAGTCGTAGGGGGGTTCCCCGAGGCTGGTGACGATCACCCCCGGCACGGCGAAGGCCTGGAGGGCAGGGAAATCGGGCTGGAGTTGACGTACCTGATCGGCGGTGGCGAGTTCCACCAAGTAGCCCAGGTCGGTGGCCATCACCCGCTGGGGTTCCGTGCCCAGGGCAGCGGCGAGGCCGGAGGGCGTGGGCATGGCCTGAAGCTGGGCCGTGGGAAAGTTCAACTCAATCCAGTCGCCCTGGCGGCGGGCGGTGAGCAGGCCGCTGCGGGTGTGAAACTGGGCGGTTTGGTCGGTGGCCAGATAGCCCTCACTCCAGAGGACATGGCTGGTGGCCAGGGTGGCATGGCCGCAGAGATCCACCTCCACCGTGGGGGTGAACCAGCGCAGCCGATAGCCCTCGGCTTCGGGGTAAAAAAAGGCGGTTTCCGAGAGGTTCATCTCCTGGGCTACCCGCTGCATCCAGTCGTCGGGCCGCGCCTCGGGCAGGGCACAGACCGCCGCCGGGTTGCCTCCAAAGGGCCGGTCGGTAAAGGCATCAACCTGGAAGAGGGAAATGGGCATGGGGCTAGGGTTTGAAACTAATTCTTGGGATCGCCGCCGTCTTTGCCGCCCACAAAGCGATGGGAGACGGTTTCGGGCTGAATGGCGGATAAAATGGTGTGGCCCGAGTCGGTAATGATCACGGCGCGGGTGCGGCGGCCATAGGTGGCGTCCACCAGTTGGCCCCGTTCGCGGGCGTCGCTAATAATGCGCTTGATGGGGGCCGATTCTGGGCTGACAATGGCAATCACGCGATTGGCCGACACAATATTGCCAAAGCCGATATTGATGAGCTTGATGTCCATAATGTTAGGTGGGTGGGGCAAGGAACCAGGAACAGACCACAAAACTCTAGAAATCAGGTGTTAATGCGAGGCTTTGCCCTAGATGGCCGGATAAAGCTGGCGATTATGCCTAGAATTTAGCCTAGCGCCCCTACCCACGAATGGCCAGGGGGCCGGGGGAAATGTCCGGCCAAATTTCAAGATTTGGGGAGAGAAACCCGTGCAACCCGTCGATTTCACAACCCTGATGGCCGTCTGCCACGATCTGCGGGCCAACTGGCTTCCAGCCCGCTGCGAACAGGTGGTACAGTGCGACACCACCACCCTGGCCATCGCCCTCCGCACCCTGGATCGCCGGGGCTGGCTGACGGTATCTTGGCACCCCCAGGCGGCGCGGCTGCACCTGGGCGACGCTCCCCCCAAGGGGCCGGATACCTTCACCTTTAGCCAGCAGCTCAAGCATCAATTGAACCAACTGGCCCTGGTGGCCGTGGCCCCCGTGGCCCCCTGGGAACGGGCGCTGGATTTGCAGTTTGGCCCCCGACCGGGCGATCCGCCCCAGTGGCATTTGTATGTGGAAATCATGGGCAAATACAGCAACGTGATTTTGGCCAATGCCCAGAACCAAATCGTCACCGCCGCCCACCAGGTCAGCGATCAGCAGTCGCGGGTGCGGCCCATCCAAACCGGGGATCCCTACGTGC
>JAYKHF010000185.1:0-15299 GCA_035285305.1 Leptolyngbya sp. | reverse complement strand
GAAATCATGGGCAAATACAGCAACGTGATTTTGGCCAATGCCCAGAACCAAATCGTCACCGCCGCCCACCAGGTCAGCGATCAGCAGTCGCGGGTGCGGCCCATCCAAACCGGGGATCCCTACGTGCCGCCCCCGGCCATGATGAACACCCTGCCCAGCCTCCAGGAAGCCCAGACAAGCTGGCAGGATCGAGTCACCCTGGTGCCCAGCACCCTGAAAAAAATGCTGATGCAGAGCTACGGCGGCCTCAGTTCATCCCTGGTGGCCACCTTGGCGAGGGCGGCCAACCTCAGCCCCAACCAGCCCGCCGAAGCGCTGACCCAGGCGGATTGGGATCGGCTGTTTACGGTGTGGCAGCGCTGGCTGATGGCCCTGGAGAAGGGGCAGTTTTTCCCTGGTCGCACCGCCACGGGCTACACCATGCTAGATTGGGACGCCCTCGCCCCCGCCGATGACCTCCATGGTCTGCTGAACCACTACTACCGGGATGAACTCAATCGGCAGCAGTTTGATCGGTTGAGGAATCAACTTCAGCAAAAACTCAAGGGCCACCTCGACAAACTGGGCCAAAAGGCCGACACCTTCCGCCAGCGGTTGGATCAATCGGCCCAGGCCGAGGCGATTCGTCAGCAGGCGGATTTGCTGATGACCTACAGCCACCAGTGGCGGCCCGGTCTCACCACCCTAACCCTGGCGGATTTTGAAACCGGCGATCCCGTCACCATCCCCATCGACCCAGACAAAACCGCCATTCAGCAGGCCCAGCGCCTCTATAAACAACACCAAAAACTGAAGCGGGCTAAGGATCGGGTGGTGCCGTTGTTGACCGAGGTGGAGGCCGAATTGACCTACCTGGAACAGGTGGAATCGGCCCTGGGGCAACTGCCCAGCTACGACGAACCCGCCGACCTCGAAGCCCTCACTGACATTCGCGACGAACTGGTGCAGCAGGGCTATCTGGCCTCGACGGACTACCGTCCCCAGGAACGCCGCAACCCCACCGATGCCCTACGGCACCTGCAAACCCCCGACGGGCTGACGGTGCTAATTGGCCGCAACAATCGCCAAAATGACCTGCTGATCTCCACCATCGCCACCGACTACGACCTCTGGTTTCACACCCAGGAAATCCCCGGTAGCCACGTCCTCTTGCGCCTGGGGGCGGGCCAGGTGCCCAGCGAGGCCGATCTGCAATGGGTAGCCGATGTCACCGCCTACTTCAGCCGTGCCCGCCAGTCCGACCAGGTGCCCGTCATCTACACCCAGCCGCGCCATGTGTATAAGCCCAAGGGGGCTCGCCCCGGCATGGTGATCTATAAGCACGAAACGGTTCTCTGGGGCCAACCCCAGCGCCTGCGCCCCTAGGGAAAGCCCCCTGACTCCTAGGACGGGCTGGAATCCGGGCCGTACCACAGGGCTTCAATGGCTTCGGCGGCGGCGATGGGGTCGGCCTCTGAATCGAGGCATTGGGTGATGTGGCCCAGTTTGCGACCGGGGCGGATGCCCTTGTTGTACCAATACAGGGTGGCCTGGGGGAGTTGCTGAAGCTGGGCCAGTTTTTGCTGGTGGCTGGCCTCGGATTCCGCTAAGCCTAGGAGATTGACCATCACCGCCTGGGCACAGGTGAGGCGAGGAGAACCGAGGGGGAGCCCGCTCACCGCCCGAAGTTGCTGCTCAAACTGGGAGGTTTCACAGGCATCGAGGCTGTAGTGGCCGGAGTTGTGGGTGCGGGGGGCGATCTCGTTCACCAACACCCGGCCATCCTGGGTCAAAAAACATTCCATGCCCACGATGCCCACCAAGTCCAACTGTTCCGCTAGGGTGCGGCCCAGGGTGGCCATGGTATCCGCCACCGCCCTGCTCACCGCCGCCGGAGCCACCACCCGCCGACAAATTTGGTTCACCTGCACCGTCTCCACCGTGGGATAGAGGGTGATTTCCCCCGTGACGGAACGGGCCACCATGATCGCCAGTTCCTTAGTAAAGGGCACAAATTCCTCCAGCAGCACCGGAGCCCGCTGAAAGGAATCCCAGGTGGCCAGCACCTCCTCCGGGGCGCGAACGACCCTGGTGCCGTAGCCGTCGTAGCCTAGGCGGCGGGTTTTCATCACCAGGGGAAAGCCCAGATCGGCGGCACGTTGGTGCAGTTCTGCCTCGGACTCGGCTCCGTCGAGCACAGCATAGCGGGGGTTGGGCAAGCCAATGCGGGCAAAAAATTCCCGCTGGTGGCGCTTATCCAACACCAGATCCAGCACCTCCAGTCGGGGCCGAAAGATCACCCCTCGATCCACCAGGGGTTGCAGTCCGGCACAGTCGATAAACTCATTTTCAAAGGTGATCACATCGCACTGATCGGCCAGGGCGGTCGTCCCCACCACATCCGCCACCGGAGCCAACACCGCCGCCTGGGCCTGGGCCACCGCCGGATCGGCCTCGCTGGGGGTTTGTACCACCAGTTCCAAACCCAACCGCTGGGCCGCTGGCCCCATCATCCAGGCCAGTTGCCCGCCCCCAATGACGCCAATGCGATGGACTGAAGACGGGGGGTAGGCGTTGGGCGGGGTCATGGCAGGGTTAGACTCAAGGGAACGGGCGGCGGATCTGCCAACGGGAAAAATCATGGCAGGCTAAGGATAGGATCATGTGAGGATGCTCGTCCATTATCAAACGTTTACGGTGCGCCGATGCCTGTTTCCCCCTGCCAAGATGCGCCCTTTCTGCCGCCGTGGTATCTGCGCTCTGGGTTGCTGATGACCCTCTACATCGCCCTGTTAGCGAAGCATCGGTGGCAGCGGACGATCCAGCTTGCCCCAGTGGCCTATCAGGATCACATTTTTACTGGGCAGGGGCAGGTGCCGCTGTTTGGCCAATGGGCCACCCCGCCCCTGGCGAAGGGGACGATCATCGCCACCTACGGCATCACGGGTAGCCTGGAAAATCAGTGGTATCTAGAAATCCTGGGTCGCAAGGCCTATCACCGGGGCTACGGCGTGGTGTTGTTTGACTGGCGCGCCCACGGCAAAACCGCAGAACTCTCGCCCACCCTCACCTCCGACGGCATCTATGAAGGCCATGATTATCTAGCCCTGGCGGCCCAGGCCAAGGCGTTGGGCTGTCCGCCGCCCTACTGGTTTGTGGGCTATTCCCTCAGCGGTCAACTGGCGCTGTGGGCGGGCAAGGCCGCGATGACGTTGCCCGCTGAGTCTCCCCTCCGCCCGGAGGACATCGGCGGCGTGGCGGTGGTCTGCCCGAATGTGGACGCCAACCGATCCCTGCCCTACCTAATGGCGGCTCCCCTGGGCAAGTATCTGGAGCGGGCCATTGCCCAGGAACTCAACCGTTTGGCCCTGCAACTCCATCAATACCATCCCCAGGATTTTGACCTAGAAGCCATTGAGCGGGCCGATAGCATTTGGGGCTTTGACCATGAACTGGTCATTCCCCGCCTGGGCTTTGCCACCGTGGAGGACTACTACGCCGCCAGTTGCCCCCTGCCCTTTTTGCCCGATCTCACGGTGCCCACCCTGATCCTCTACGCCGTCGATGATCCCCTCTTTCATCCGGATCTGGGGTCTGAACTGGTGGCCATAGGGCAGCAAAATCCCCATTTAGACGTGGTGGCGACGCAGTATGGTGGCCATGTGGGCTACTATAGCGGCCCCACTGGGCAACGCCTTGCCCAGGATCCTGACCCCTGGTGGGCCTGGAACCGGGTGCTGGATTGGGTGGAGGGGCGGTAAGACGTCATGGGCATGGCGTTACGGGCAGGGCGCTGGAGCCAGATTGGGCTAGGGCAATCACGCATCAAGGACGGATGTTGGGTAATCAACGGATATTTGACCATAATTGGCAGGAAACAGACCTATGGCGACGGTAAACCGGATCAGCCCCTCTCAAGACGTTTCCCATCCCCAAACGGGGCTATCGGCCTTGGCCCAGACTTGTCTGGTACAGCGGCGGCGGGCCTTGGCCCAGCGGTTTCCGGATCCGGTGCTGCTGTGGTCGGGGCAGCCGGTGTCCCGTAACTTTCCGGCCAATACCTATCCCTTTCGGGCCAGCAGCCATTTTCTGTACTTGGCGGGGTTGCCCCTCGCCGGAGCCGCGCTGCTGGTGGAGGACGGCAAGGCCACACTGTTTATGGATGATCCCGATCCGGGCTCGGCCCTGTGGCATGGGCCGAGCCCTAGCCCCGCCGACCAAGCAGCGGCCATCGCCGCCCAGGCGGTGTATCCCCTGGCCGATCTGCCCCAGCACCAGGGGGATGCCGTGGGTCTGCCCGAGAACCTGGCCCAGGCGTCACCGTTGCAAAGGGATCTGGTGCAAGCCCTGGTGGAACTGCGCCTATCCCACGATGACTGGGCCTTGGCCGAAATGCGCTTTGCCGCCCAGGTATCGGTGTTGGCCCACCAGGTGGGCATGGCCACAACCCGCCGCGCCACCACGGAAGCCGAGGTACGCGCCGCCATCGAGCAGGTGATGATGGCCCACCAATGCCCCTGCGCCTACACCAGCATCGTCACCACCCACGGCGAGGTGTTGCACCATGATCACTACCACCATGCCCTTCACCCGGGCGACCTGCTGCTGGTGGATGCCGGGGCCGAAACGCCCCTGGGCTGGGCGGCGGATATCACCCGTACCTGGCCCGTGTCCGGTCGGTTTTTGCCCCCCCAGCGCGATCTCTACCAGGTGGTTCTCGCGGCCCATGATGCCTGTATTGCGGCGGCAAAGCCGGGGGTGGAATACCGGGATCTACACCACTTGGCCTGCCTCACCCTAGCGGCGGGCTTGGTGGATCTCGGCATTTTGCGCGGCCAGCCCGAGGACTTGGTGGAACGGGATATTCACGCCCTGTTCTTTCCCCATGGGGTGGGCCATCTGCTGGGGCTGGATGTCCACGATATGGAAGACCTGGGGGATGTGGCGGGCTATGCCCCGGGTCGGCAACGGAGTCAGCGCTTTGGCCTGGGCTTTTTGCGGCTTGATCGGCCCCTGGCTCCCCGCATGGTTGTGACCATTGAGCCCGGTTTTTACCAGGTGCCTGGAATTCTGGGGCCAGCGCGTCAGTCGAGCCAGTATGCTGGGGCCGTGAATTGGGATCGCCTGGACGCCTTCGCCACGGTGCGCGGCATTCGCATTGAGGATGATGTGCTGATTACCGCCGAGGGCTGCGAAACCCTGACCGCTGCCCTCCCTACCGATACCGACACCCTGGAAGCCTGGGTGCAGCCCGGGTAGTCCATCCCCTCAGTCGGCCCCGGCTGACAGCAGTTCCATGGAGTAGTCCATGTAGGTGGCATCGGGCATCAGGGTACCGAGAAGGCTGGCCCCCGTGAGGTCGGTATTGGCGAGGTTGGCGCAGCGCAGGTCGGCCCCTTGGAGATTGGCATGACACAGGGTCGCGCCCTGGAGGTTGGCCCGCTTGAGGTTAGCCCCCCGCAGATCGCAGCCACTGAGGGAGGCCTCCGTCAGCTTGGCCTCACTGAGGTTAGCCCCCGTGAGACGCGCCCCGGATAACATCGCTTGGTGCAGGTTGGCGGCGGAGAAATCAACCCGCACCAGTTCAGCCCCAATCAGGTTGATGCGGCCTAGATTGGCTCGGTGTAGGCGGGTTTGGTTGAGCACCGCCCCCGGCAGAAAAGCCCGCGCCAGGTTAACCCCTTGCAGGTTGCACTCCACCAGTTCTAGGAACGGAAATTTGATGTCTTTGAGGGCGAGATGGGTGAGATCCAAACGCTCAAACCGCATTTGGCCCTGGTCGTAGCGCTGGGCGAGATCGGTCAGGGAGAAACGAGAGGAGATCAACATCGGTTCAACACAGTAACGACAGAGGAACAATTCATTGCCGGGACTTCTAGGAACTCCGGTGGGGCTACCCTGGTCGGCATCGGCACCCGAGGGGCTTGGCGTTAGATGGCAGCGGGTAGACCATAGGTAGCACGGAGGGGTGGGGCGGCTAAGTCAAAAACAATACGGATGTACGAGACATCTAATTTGCGTATAAACCCTTAGAAATTTTCGATTATTTCCCGTTAGTTACCTGGATCCCTGGAATACCCTGTTTTTAATATACGTGTTCACCACTATTCATTCACCTAGAAACGTGAAAA
Organism: Leptolyngbya sp.; assembly: GCA_035285305.1. Lineage (GTDB taxonomy): Bacteria > Cyanobacteriota > Cyanobacteriia > Phormidesmidales > Phormidesmidaceae > Nodosilinea. The sequence goes on along the minus strand of JAYKHF010000185.1, from coordinate 9,189 downwards.
TTTTACGTAGTGAGATTTCCCTGCCGAGGAAGCGAATCAGCCCGGGGGAAGCAAGCTACACTGTGCGGTGATACTTGGGTCGCTGAGGGTGACGAACGATGGTTGGGGTGCCAATGCCGGGGGTGGATTTAATCAAAATCTTTGAGGGGTGCCGATTAGAGGCCTATCCCGACCCGAAAACTGGCGGGGATCCGATCACCATTGGCTGGGGATCCACCCGCGATCGCCAGGGCCGGCCCTTCAAACGGGGAGACCGCATCACCCAGCAGGAGGCCGATGCCCTACTGATGGATCAAATCATCCGATCCTATCTGCCGCCCCAAACTCGCATCCCAGGCTGGGATCGCCTGAACGACAACCAGCGGGGAGCCCTCCTCAGCTTTGCCTATAACCTGGGTGCCCGTTTCTACGGTTCCAACGGCTTTGAAACCCTGTCCCGGGTGCTGGGCAACCAGGAGTGGCACAACCTGGAGGCGGCCCTGATTTTGTACCGCAACCCGGGCAGCCGCGTGGAGGAGGGTCTGCTGCGACGACGGCTCTCGGAGGCCAATGTGTTTTTGGCAGGCACCCCAGGGATATCCCTGAGTGCGGCGGGCCAGCGCTATCTCGCCGGGAAACGAACCGCCGACCCCAACTCCCACCTCAGCCGCGAAGCCCAGGCCTACCTGGCGGATCGCCCCCGCGTCTCCCGTGGAACCGCCGCTGATTCACCCCCTGCGGTTCCCGGCACCCGTGCTCTGCAATTGACCACGCCCCCCCTGCAAGGGCCAGACGTGCAAGCCCTCCAGACGGCCCTAACTCGCTGGGGATTTTCCATCGTCCCCGATGGCGTGTTTGGCCCCGCCACCCAAACAGCCGTCGAGCAGTTCCAGCGCCGTCAAGGGCTGGTGCCCGATGGGATCGTGGGTCGCCAAACCTGGACAGCCCTCCAACGCCAGCCCACCGCTCCTCCTGTGCCTCCGGCGTCGCCTTCGCCCATGATGCCGCCCCCGATCGCCCCGGTGCCGCCCCAGTCTCAGCCCCCCCTGGGCCGTGCCCTCCGCCTCACCCAGCCCTTCACCACTGGAGCCCAGGTGCGGGCCTTACAGCAAGCCCTCGCCCGATCCGGGGTCGCCCTGGTGGTCGATGGCGTGTTTGGCCCCGGCACCGAGCGAGCGGTCAAACTGTTTCAGGCCAGCCGAAGTCTGACCCCCGATGGCGTCGTTGGGCCACAGACCTGGGCCATGCTCCAGGGGTCAACCACGCCCCAACCTCCCACCACCGCTGGCCGATTACTGCGTCTCACCCATCCCTTCACCACCGGAACTGATGTGAAGACCCTCCAACAAGCCCTCACCCGGGCGGGGTTTACCGTTGCCGATGACGGTATCTTTGGCCCCGGCACAGAACGAGCCGTGAAACAATTCCAAACGAGTCGTCGCCTGGTTGCCGATGGCATCGTGGGAGCCCAAACCCGCACCCGTCTGGGCATTTAGGATCATCAGGAAACCCTGTGGTGCCCATCGAAATCCACGGATTCCCTGAGCAAGGCGATCGTTTTTCCAGCAATGCTCATTTTGGCAAATTGGCCGTTCACCCTGAGCGGTATTTTATTTGCCAGCCTAGTCAGGCTGAGAATTGCTGTCGTTTTTCGGTAAGCTTTCGCCTAGGGGCTATCTTTTGATATCGTTTTTGACGGACGGCCTTGATAGCTGTTCTGGTTGTAGCCGCGTATATTGGGTGCCATGGCTGAATCAACCGCTAACCGATTTCCATGGGCCAAGGCTCCCTCAGAAACCAAGCCCGCCAGGGATGAGTCCGTCGCGGAGGTGCGGCCCACGGCCCATATTCGTCTCGCCAGCCTAGGCGATTTAGACCAACTGACGGATGTCCTGGTCAGCAGCTTCTATGACGGCACGGGTTGGCTAGCCTGGTTATATCCCCTGATGAAGTTAGGGATTCAGGAAGACCTGAAACAGCGCCTCAAAACCGATCGCCATGGCTATGCTTGTCTGGCGGTGGTGGCCGTTGAGTCGCTGCCCCAGGCCGATAGCGGCCTAGGCCAGGAAATTATTGTGGGCACGGTGGAAATGACCCAGCGGCAGACTTGGCCCTGGCAATCCAGCGGCGGCAGGTATGTCTATATTTCCAACTTAGCGGTTAGCCAGACCTGGCGGCGGCGGGGGTTTGCGGCTCAACTCCTCGCCGCCTGTGAAACCCTAGCCCTAACCTGGCAGTTCGATCACCTCTATCTCCATGTGATGGAGGATAACCCAGGGGCACAACGGCTCTATCGTCGCCTGGGTTTCGAGGTTTCTCAAGCGGAGGAAGGGTTAGCCGTATGGCTAGGGCTTCAACCCCGGCGGCTGTTGCTGAAGAAGCGGGTCGCAGCCCCGCCCCCCAGCGTGCATCCCTAGGGCCGATCCCTATCCCCTGGATTGGGACAAGGGTATTGGAGCCTTTGGGGCAACCTTTTCTCCCAAAATTCACGAAATCTTCATCGTTTTAGGGAAAAGCTAGATTATTCCTTCAGTGGAACTTGACCATTCTGGCCGGATGGGCCAGGGAAGGTGTCATAGAATGTGAGCTAGGTCTGCATCTCAGCCAAAGCCCCATGGGCATCGATGGCTTTCAACCCATGTCTTCAGTCTTTACCGCCCCGCCCTCCCATCCCTGTGATGTCTCTATGGCAACCCGCTACCAAGCCAAGCTAACCGGGAAACAGGGAACATTATTGCCCGATCATGGCGATATTTTGTCTAAGGTTCGCAGTGCGGATCTCTGGATTGTGAATAGCCGTCGGCGCAATGGGCTAATCCTGCACAAGGGGTTTTATACGGAATTTGCTGGCCCCGGTGCGGCGGTGGGGGGTGGCCTAGATGAAGTGTGCAGCGGCGTGATTCCCCTCGGTAGCCTATCGCTGCTACCTGCAACCTCCGCCGAGGAACAGCAGAAAGCTCTGAAAATTCGCCTGCAATGGGTGCGCCTGACCCAAAACTTCACGGACAAACCCGTCGCCCTTGACCGAGCACGGATGATCCTAGAACAGTTTAAGAGCTACTTCACGACCGAGACGGTGGATCAGGTGCCCGATGAAGCCTTTGCGCTCCTGGTTGGGGTGCTGCCCTACACCGTGCGCCGAGCCAGGAACTTAGTCTAGGCCTAAATCCTGGCTGCCTGACACAGCGCCGAAAAGCATTAATTTCTCCTAGGTTCAGTAGATCGCAAACTTGCTCTATGGCCCTGATTTGGCCCTCACCCTAAGTCCCTCTCCCACATTGGGAGAGGGACTTTGAGGATTTTTCTAGCCCCCCTCTGCCGACCGGGAGAGGGGCTGGGGGTGAGGTCTTGCCAGGACTTTGTGATCGACTTTCGTACAGTGGGCTAATACAGAAAGCGCTCAAATCGAAGGACAGGCTCGTTTTCGAGGGGAGTATAGCTGCCGTTGTGGACTTCGTAGCGGGCAATATGGTTATCGCTAACGTGGTACTGCTGGTTGCCGTCAATGGCAATATAAATCGACTGGTTCACCGCCACATCCTCGGTAATCAGGGCGGCTTGGGTGGTTTTGTGGGTACCCACATAGCGTAGCCCCTGCGCTGTTTTGCAGAGGAACACCTGGTAAGACTGGGTCTCAAAAAAGGCCTCCTGCCTCTCCGATCCACAGGGGGTCGCCGTGGCCAGGGTGGGCGGAGGCGAGGAGGAGGTCGCCGGACTGGCGGTGGTGGCGTTGTTAATATCGACAAAATCGCCTCGCACCCAGCCTTCGCGATCCGTTCCGAGGGCTTGGGCGTAATACCAGGTGAACCCGCCCTCCCCTTCCGCCAACCGCAATAACCGCACCTCATCTCCCGCTGCGCCACTCCCGAGAATCGGCGACAGGGTGGTGGGCTGGGATCGGAGGTTAATTTGAGCCCCTGGGGTTTGGCTGATCAAGGTGGTCTGGCGCGGCGGATCGATCACGGTGGTGGGCACCCCGCCAATCGTTTCTGCTTGGGGAGCCTCTGCCGCTGGGGCCGTCGTGGTGTCCACGCTAGCCGTGGTGTCCCCACTCCCTGAGGATCCACAACCCGCCAGCAGCAACAGGCCAATTAGGCCAACCCCGCACCAAGGGGCTTTTCCTTTGAGGGGCCACAGCATCGCATTCTCCAGGACGGTCTTTCAGGATGGACAAGATCAGTCGTCATGCTACACCATCCCCTGAAAAGCGATCGCCCTTTTCGGGCAAAATCTTGGGCCACCGACATCGCGCCCTCAGGTGAGCCACGGGCCTGCGATCAGCCCTAGGGCGGATCCAACGAGAACGATCTGCCATGTGGGGCAACGAAACCGGATCAGGGCGATCAAAGCCGTCACCACAAGACCAGCGGCAAACAGGGTGCGGGGCAGATTGGGCTGGAGCATCGCTGCCTGGGCCAAGGGGATGACGGCGGCGGCGATCGCCCCGAGGACAGCGGGCAATACCCCCTTTAAACCGCGCTTGACCCAGGGGCGTTGGCGCAGTTGGCGCAAAAAGGGGGAGGCCACTAGGATGAACACAAAGGATGGCGTAAAAATCGCCAGGGTGGCCACCAGAGCTCCAACCGCCCCCGCCACCTTATAGCCCACAAAGGCAGCGGTGATGACCACGGGGCCGGGGGTGAGTTCGCCCAGGGCAACGCCGTCGATAAACTGGTTGCGGGTCATCCAAGCAAACTCATCAACGACGGCGGTTTCTAACAGGGGAACAATCACCAAGCCCCCCCCAAAGATGAAGGCTCCGGTTTTTAGAAAGAACGTCGCCAGGGGAAGGCCGTAGGTTGGCAGGCGATCTAGCCCCCAAAAGCTGGGGATGGCCAGCGGTTCCCCCGGTAGGGTTGCGAGGCGCTGCAACCACGGCCCCACCAGGGCGACCCCCGCCGCCATCCCCTGGTGATCAGGGGGCGGACTGGGGCGATAGATGATCAGCCCCGCCACCCCCGCCAAGGCAAAGAGCCACAGTATGTTCATGCCCAGGCCCCAAGACAGCAGCAGAGCCGCCAGGGCAATGGCCACCCCAGCCCGGTCTTGAATCGCCCTTTGACTTAGCTTCCAGCAGAACCCGACCAGGATGGCGATGACCACGGGGGAGATGCCCAGAAACAGCGCCTCAATTTGGGGCACCCCCTGAAAGTGAAAATAGGCCCAAGACAGGCCCAGCATGATCAAAAAGGCCGGGGCAATGAAGCTCAGCCCCGCCACCAGGGCTCCCCACTGGCCCGCCCGCAGATAACCGGTATAAATCCCCAGTTGGGTCGAAGCTGGCCCCGGCAACATTTCACAGATGGCGACCCCTTCGAGGTACTGATCCTCGGTGAGCCAGCCCCGCCGCATCACCGCTTCCTCATGGATCATCGCCATGTGAGCCTGGGGGCCACCGAAGCCAATCACCCCTAATTTCAAAAAGAGTTGGGACAGTTCCCATAGCCGCCTGGAGGGGCTGATTGGGGGTTCGAGGGTAGATTCGGGTGGATCCATGGGGCAATCAGAGGCAATGGGGCATTCCAGCGGTCTGATCATACGGGAAGACCCTGGGGTGAAGGATGTCGCCTAAACGACGTTCTCCCCGGCCTATGGCCTAGGCCCACAGGTTAAAGCGTGTGAGGTGCCGTCTCAGGAGTTCCGGTAACGACTGGGCTAGATCCTCAGCGGTTTTAAAGGTCAGCCGATTTTGGGCGGGCAGATCAAAGGGGTACTGGCCGGAGATATCGGGTCGTTCCATTTGGGCCAGCAGAATTTGATCCGGTGGTTTGGCCTGGAGGGCATAGCCCATTTCCACGCACACATGGGGGCTCGGAATGGCGATTTTCGGATCTCCGGCGGATTCTAGAATGGGGGTGCCATCGGCCACAACCAGCAGCGCCTTGGCAATTTTGCGCGTCAGGCGACTGTTCAACCGGGCGGGGGCTTCACTGAGGCGATGGCCCACCTCCAGGGTGAGCGGCACCCGGGAGGTGGCATTGAGGGCGGCGATGGCATCGGTCAACCCTTGGTGCAGTCGTTCCGCCGAGGGGCTGTAGTCGGTCTGATAGCAAAAGTAAATGATCGGGTCGAGGTGGGCCATCACCTCCCGCTTGGTGAAGTAAATTTCGTGGCTAATCAGGTCGATGTTGGCGATGGCATAGCCACCGCTGCCCTCGATGTAGAACTCCACCACCTCGCCATCCAGATAGCGCTGAAACCAGGTGCTTTGGCGCACGGTGGCGCTGTCGTCTAGAAAATCTGCCCGCAAAGCGGATTTCAGCAAACTATTCTTGCTCAGACGCAGATCATAGGGCCGCTTTTCTAGCTCGCGCAGGGGCTCATAGGCGTCTAGGTACCAGGCTTTGAGCGCAATGATCGCCATCGGTTCCTCCTTGGCAAGGGCTGTATCCGCATGTCCCTAGGTCAAGTATCGCTTGATTTTATGCCCTCGGCCCATGCCGAATCTGCGAAATCTAAGGATTAAACACCTCATCTTCAAGGCCCACCCACCATTCCCCTAGGCCCATCATCTCCTGATGAAGTTCCGACAACTCGCGCAGGTAGGCGTCGGGGGAAAGGCTGTCTTTGCGCTCTTGCAGCATCGCCAAGCGCAGGAGCACCAGCAGCCAGGGTTTCGAGAGACCATCCCGCGCCTCAATGAACTGGGCGAGGCGGCGGCTATCTAGCCCTAAGCCGCTGGGCAGATTGAGGGCAGGGTTGTCCCTGGGCGGGTGGTTGGGGTCGTTGGGCTGGTCGTGGGCGGCCATGGCATAACCTGGTGGGATAAATCGGGGCGATGGGCTGAGTTTAACCCGTGACCCTAGGATCTGAGCGCCCAAATTTCCTCGGCGGCGCGGAGACCTGAGAGGTAGGCCCCGTGGGTGGTGCCGAAATAGTCGGGTTCAGTGGCCTCTCCGGCAAAGAAGATCTGATGACCCAAGGGAGCCGCCAACCGCTCGCGGTCCCGAGGCTTAGACCCCAGGGCATTGTAGGAATAGGCACCGAGGGCAAAGGGATCTGAAGCCCAGCGGGTGATCTGTACGTCCACGGGGTTGGGGATGTCGGGGCCAAAGATCGTTTTCAGGGTGTCCATGGCACTCGCCACCATCGCCGCATCTGACAGAGATTCCATCTGTCGGCCCTGGTCGGCGGCATTGAACCCCAGCAAAATTGGCTGCTGGGCCACCCGCTGAAAGCTGACCCACTCCGCCCACTCGCCCGGATTGGCGGAGATATATTCCAGCCAGTCCACATCCGTGGGCCAAAAGGCGTCCTCAAAGCGCAGGTAGCACTTGTTTAACACACCCATGCCCAGCCGGGTGATGGCCTGTTGTTTGTCACGGGGTAAGGCTGGGGTAAACCGCACCCGTTGGGCCTGCAACACCCCTAGGGGCAACGTGACCACCACATGATCCGCCACAAACTCGGTTTGATCGGTGATCACCCGTACCGGAGACGACTCCCACCGAATCTCCTGTACCACCTGGCCCAATTCAATCGATAACGCCTCCGCCAAGGCCTCGGCAATAACGCCAAAGCCTTGCTCGAACAGGGCTTCATCGCCGTCAAAGGCTTGGTCGCTGTCGTACCAGTAGGCCGAAAGCTGGGCCACACTGCCGGAATACTCCTGTTCCAGGTCGCTATTCAAAATGAAGTTGATCCGTCGGTAGGCCGGGGAATCCGGATCTAAGCCCTGCCGCACCGACTCCGTAGCCGCCAGAATCGAGGTATCTACCTCCCCATCCTGGGCCGTGGCGATGGCCTCAAACAGAGCTTCCCTAAGCTGGTCTATGGCTTCCTCATCCTCGTCAGTCAGGGGCGAACCGTCGGTATTGTAGGTGATGGCTCGGTCGTAGTCTGTCACCCATCGGCGGGCCTGAAGGTCATCCGCCAGATCGGTGATGGGATTGCCCTCGGTACCGTGGATCCAGCTTGCCCCCAGATCGAGGGGGACATCGGGCCATTGGTGGCTCGTCCAAACCCGTCCACCGATGCGATCCCGCGCCTCAACCACCGTCACGCTATGCCCTAGCCGCTGTAACTCCTGGGCGGCGGCTAACCCTGCTAGTCCGGCCCCAATCACCACCACACGCTTGGGGTTTGAGACGGCCTCCGTCCTAAGCCTAGAAACTCCGCAGGCACTGGCCCAAAACCCTAGCCCAAAGGCCCCAACTCGATGGAAAAACCGACGTCTTTGCACCTTCGACCACCGTCCTTCAAACAGCCACAACGGCTCGGCTGAACTCCGAAGTAGGAGACACCTTCAACACCTCACCCGTGAGGCTAAAGGGACGGGCCTCGGTGATACGCACCTGGACAAATTGGCCCTTCATCGTGGCGATGTCGCCGGGGAAGAAGGTGAGGCGGTTGCCCCGGGTGCGGCCCATCACCTGGGCGGGGTTTTTGGGGTTGGTGGCCTCCACGAGGACTTCTTCGATGCGGCCCTGGTAGCGCAGGGATCGTTCGGCGGCTTTCTGGGAGACCAGGTGATTCAGCCGTTGCAGACGGTCAGCCTTCACGTCCTCGGCGAGTTGGTTCTCCCAGAGGGCGGCGGGGGTGCCCGGTCGGGGGGAATAGGCGGCGGTGTTGAGTTGATCAAAGGCGATGTCGTTGACCAGATCCAGGGTGTTTTGGAATTGTTCTTCGGTTTCGCCGGGGAAGCCGACGATGGCGTCGGCGCTGATGGCGGCATCGGGCATATAGCGGCGGAGGGTGTCGATGATGCGGCGATATTTTTCGTGGGTGTAGCCCCGCGCCATGGCCTTGAGCACATCGTTATCGCCGGACTGGAAGGGGATGTGGAAATGTTCGCAAACCTTGGGCAGTTCCGCACAGGCGCGAATTAGGCGCTCGGTGAAGTAGCGGGGGTGGCTGGTGGCAAAGCGGATGCGCTCGATGCCGGGAACATCGTGGACGAAGTAGAGCAGGTCGGTGAAGGTGTGCTGGTGGCGACCATCGGCGGTGGAACCGGGCAAGTCTCGCCCGTAGGCGTCGATGTTTTGGCCCAGCAGGGTCACTTCCTTAAAGCCCTGGCGACCCAGTTCCTCCATTTCCGCCCGGATCGCCTCCGGTGTGCGAGATTGTTCAATGCCGCGCACTCCGGGCACCACGCAGTAGGTGCAGCGCTCGTTGCAGCCGTAGATCACGTTCACCCAGGCCGTCACCTCACTGTCGCGGCGGGGTTTGGTGATGTCCTCCATGATATCGATGGCCTCGGTGGCGACCACC
>JAYKHF010000184.1:0-12913 GCA_035285305.1 Leptolyngbya sp. | reverse complement strand
CTTTGCGACGGGTGCCCCCGGCGGTGAGGGCGGCGGGTAAAAGGGTGGCTTCTCCCTTGCCCAGGATGGCCTGTTGCAGCCGGGTCAACAGGCCATTAAGTTCGGTTGGGTCAAGGGCGTAGGGGTGAGGATGCACCTGTTCCCAAGCGGCAAACCCTTCCTGGGGTAGGGGTTTCCAGGCTTCTCCCCAAAGGAAAAACTGCTGCGCCTGCGGAAACCAACCGATGTGTAGTGTTGCCATTAACTTATTTTGCCGACTCGCTCAGACCAGATTTCCGGAAATGAAGCTTTCCAGACTGCCATGGGATGACCAACCTAACCCGTTTATCTTACCCCCTTTATTGCGATGGATTGGGCCTCCAATCCGCCTGCCCAAGGCCCTGCGCATCCCTAATTCAGCCATCCCTGCCGCTGCTGTTCCTATAATCCAACCATGACCTTATTTTTCAGCCGCCTACCCCTATGATCCCTAGCCAGACCATCCTTGCGGACTTGTTTAATATCGGCCACCATCAGGAACAGCTACCCTGGCAACCCTTTCGCCCCGGGGTGGAGATGTATCCCCTTTGCCAGGGGCAAGAGACCTCGGCCCAACTGGCTCTGCTGCGCTACCAACCGGGGGCCTCGGTGCCCCAGCATCGCCATCCCGGGTTTGAACATATTCTGGTGCTGTGGGGGGCGCAGGAGGATGATCACGGGCGCTATCCGGCGGGAACGCTCACCATCAATCCCCCCGGTAGTCAGCATCGGGTGGCTAGCCCAGAGGGATGTATTGTGCTGATTGGCTGGGAAAAACCCGTGGAAATCCTTGAGCCTTAGGCCATGGCAATCTCGACAACCTCCCGTCCCGTCGGTTAGTGCAGGGACGTGGCCAACGCCATGAACATGACTTCCCACACGAGGCGGGGTTGCACAAAGCGGCGCAGGTAGCCCTTGGCCTTTTCTAGGTGGGGCAACCATTGGGCGCTTTCCACGGGATAGTGCTGCCAATACCAGTTCAGCAGATAGTCCAGCAGCCACAACTGGGATTCGGTATCTAGGGTTTTGGCCACTTGACGACCTTGGTCGAGGGCGGCGCGGAGGGTTTTGGGGGGCTGGTGGAGGGCCTGGAGGAGGTCGGGGGGAATGGCCTGAAGCTGTTGGTAGGCGGCGATCGCCTGCCCTGGGCTGCCCTGGGCCATGGCGAGCACCTGGGGCTGGCTGAGCACCTCCGATTGCCCCACCCGTTGCAGCACCGTAGCCATGTCCGCCCCCTTCAGCCGCTGAAAGGGGATGGTTTGGCAGCGAGAAACCAGGGTGGGTAGGAGGGCTTGGGGGCTGGGGGCCAGCAGCAGAATAGTGGCCTGTCCGGGTTCTTCTAGGGTTTTTAACAGACCATTGGCGGCCCCTTCGGCCATGGTTTCGGCAGATTCCAGCACCACCACACAACGGGGGGATTCTAGCGGCGGACGGCTGAGGAATTGGGCAATTTGGCGCACCTGTTCCAGGCGAATTTGGGGGGCACTTTTGCGGGTAATGCCCTGATCGGCGGCGGCAGAGGCGGTCACCAGATGGCCCTGGTGCAGATAGGTTGGCTCGACCCACAGCAGGTCGGGATGATTGCGCTGGGCAATGCGACGGCGCTGGTTGGGGTCTGGGCCAAGGTGTGGGCTTGGATCGGTGGCAAACAGCACCTCGGCAAAGCGTTCTGCCGCCAGCCGCCGCCCGATGCCATTGGCCCCTGCAAAGAGATAGGCCGGAGCGACGCGCCGTTGATGGACGGCCCTCACCAGCAGGGCAATGGCCGTTTCTTGGCCAACTAGGTCGCTAAAAAGGGCTTGTACCATTGCGTCAAATAGTCGTGAACCACGGCGTTGATCTGGGCCGCCACGGCATCGGCAGGCTGCGCCCCGTCAATGGTAGCCCGTCGGTCTGGAAACTGTTGGGCCAGGGTTTCAAACCCCCGCTGCACCCGTTGGTGAAAGGCCAATTCGGCCTGCTCCATGCGATCCGGCGACCCCCGTCCCTGGGCTCGCGCTAACCCCTGATCCACATTCAGCTTGAGCCAAATCGTTAAATCGGGCACGAGGCCCGCCGTAGCTACCCGGTTGAGGTCTTGAATCAGCCCCACATCCAGCCCTCGCCCATAGCCCTGATAGGCCAGGGTGGAATCGGTAAAGCGATCGCACAACACCCAATGTCCCGCCTCCAGGGCGGGCAGAATCAGTTCTTCCATGTGCTGAGCCCGGTCGGCGGCATAGAGCAACAGTTCCGCCCGGGGGGCAATCCCCAGGTGATGGCTATCGAGCAAAAGCTGCCGCAGCCCGATCCCCAGATCGGTGCCCCCCGGTTCGCGGGTCATCCGCCATGCGGGAATGACGCCCTGGGCTTGCAGCGCTTGAAACGACCGACTTTGGGCTAAATTCTCCCCCAACCGCTGAAGCTGGGTGGACTTGCCACAGCCCTCCACCCCCTCAAACACAATCAACTTACCCCGCATGGCGATGGCCCTTCTCCCGCTGGACAATCCATAAACCCACTTCCATCCTCCATGGCCCCAGACGCCTTAAACTGAGGATGACATTAAGAATTGTAACAACCATGGACAGCCCTCGGATCACCAGCAGCAAGGCGGCGACGGGCCATCACCCGAGGGGGCAACGCATTGTGGTGGTGGGGGCCGGTATCGGTGGCCTCACGGCAGGGGCACTGCTGGCCAAACGGGGCTATGCCGTGCGCCTGTTTGACCAAGCCCTGGTGGCGGGGGGCTGTGCCTCTACCTTTCGGCGGCGGGGCTTTACCTTCGATGTGGGGGCTACCCAGGTGGCGGGCCTAGAGCCGGGGGGCATCCACCATCAAATTTTTACCGAGTTGGAGATTCCCCTGCCGGAGGCCACCTTCTGCGATCCAGCCTGTGCGGTCTTTTTGCCGGGGGAAACTGAGCCCATCCAAGTCTGGCGCGACCCCGACGCATGGCAGGCGGAACGGCAGCGACAGTTTCCCGGCAGCGAACCCCTGTGGCAGTTGCTGCGGGCTTTGTTTGCGCCAAGTTGGCGGTTCCAGGGCCGAGATCCGGTGTTGCCCCCGCGCAACCTATGGGACGTGGGCCGCTTGGTGCAAGCCCTGCGACCCGACACCCTCCGCACCGTGCCCTACACCTTTGCCACCATGGGCCAGGTGCTTCAGGCCTTAGGATTAGCCGATGATCGCCGCCTGAAAACCTTTTTGGATTTGCAACTCAAGCTCTATTCCCAGGTCAACGCCGACGAAACCGCCCTGCTCTATGCCGCCACCGCCCTCAGTGTGTCCCAAGCGCCCCAGGGGTTGTTTCACCTCAAGGGCAGTATGCAGGCCCTGAGCGATGCCCTAGAAAAATCCCTAGGGCGGGACGGCGGACTCCTGCAACTGCGCCACACCGTCCAGCAGATTCACACCCAGAAGGGGCGGGTGACGGGGGTGACGGTGCAGGATCAAAAATCCGGCCAAACCTGGGTGGAACCCGCCGATCACGTTGTCGCCAACGTTACCGTGCAAAATTTGGTGGAACTCCTGGGCGATCAAGCGCCCCCGGGCTACCGTCGCCGCGTGGGCAATCTCCCCCCCAGCAGCGGCGCTTTTGTGATTTACCTGGGTGTAGACGCCGAGGCCATCCCCAAAAACTGCCCGCCCCACCTGCAATTTCTCTATAACTACGATGGCCCCATCGGCGAAAACAATTCCCTGTTTGTCTCCGTCAGCCGTCCTGGGGATGGTCGGGCTCCGGCGGGGCAGGCCACGATTATCGCCTCCACCTTCACCGAGGTTGGCCCCTGGTGGCAAACCTCCGACTATGCCGCCCTGAAACAGGCCTATACCGATGGCGCGATTCGCCGCCTCTCCAGCTATTTTGACCTCGATCCCAAACACCTCCTCCATGTCGAAGCTGCCACCCCGCGCACCTTTGCCCACTTCACCGCCCGTCAGCAGGGCATCGTCGGCGGGTTGGGAATGCGGGTCAGCAGCTACGGCCCCTTCGGCTTCGCCAACCGCACCCCCATCCACGGGCTCTGGCTAGTGGGCGATTCCACCCATCCCGGCGAGGGCACCGCTGGGGTCAGCTACTCGGCCCGCACGGTGGTGCAGCAAATTGAGGCGAGTTAGGCAACCTCCGTTCGGGTTAAGTACACATACGTCCTGTGTGACCTCATCTCCCCCATGTTGGCCCCCGCAATCCCCCAATTCTGGGGGACGTTGAAGTCCGATCCCCCCCGATTTCGGGGGGCTAGGGGGGCTAAAACCGACCAAAGGAGGCGGTTGGCGAGATGGGTGTACTTAGTAGCAGGGAGAGGGGATCCGGCGTTGGGTTGCAGTCCCCAGGGGCTACTTAACGGCCACGCCATCCACCCGGGCGGCGTGTTTGACCGCCGAGGCCACCGCATTGGCCACCCGGTCATCAAACACCGAGGGAATGATGTGCTCCCGGTTGAGATCCTGGGGGCTCACCAGATCCGCGATGGCGAGGGCGGCTTCTAGGTACATGGAGGGGGTGATCTCGCGGGCGCGGCAGTCTAGGGCACCGCGCAGCACCCCAGGGAAGGCCAGCACATTGTTGATTTGGTTGGGGTAGTCGCTGCGTCCGGTGGCCATCACCGCCACCTTATCCGTGACTAATTCCGGCTGAATTTCGGGAATGGGGTTAGCCATGGCAAAGACAATCGGGTCTTGGGCCATGGATTCCACCATCGCCACGGAAACCACCCCCGGCGCACTCACGCCCAGAAACACATCGGCCCCCACCATGGCATCGGCTAGGGTGCCAGATTCCTCCACGGCGAATTCCCGCTTTTGGTCATTCAGGTCATCGCGGTGGAGGGAGAGAATGCCCTTGGAGTCGCACAGGAGGATGCGGCTGGCCCCGGCCCGTTGTAGCAGCTTGGCAATGGCTACCCCAGCCGCTCCGGCTCCGTTGATCACGATTTTGACCGTGGGCAGCGTCTTGTTCACCAGCTTGAGGGCATTGCTAAGGGCGGCGAGGGTGACGATGGCGGTGCCATGCTGGTCATCGTGGAAGACGGGAATGGTTAACTCTTGACGTAGGCGGGCTTCGATTTCAAAGCAGCGAGGGGCGCTGATGTCCTCCAGGTTAACGCCGCCAAACACCGGGGCCAACTGCTTCACGGCGGTGACAATGGCATCGGTGTCCTGGGTATCCAAACAAATCGGGAAGGCATCCAGTCCGGCAAACTTTTTGAACAGCAGGGCTTTCCCCTCCATCACGGGGAGGGCTCCGGCGGGGCCAAGGTTGCCCAAGCCCAGTACCGCACTGCCGTCGGTGACAATGGCAATGGTGTTGCCCTTAATCGTCAGGTCAAACACCCGATCGGGGTGTTCGGCAATCTCCAAACACACCCGCCCCACCCCTGGGGTGTAGGCCATGGCCAGATCGTCCTGGTTATTCAACTCCAGCTTGCTTTCGACGCTGATTTTGCCACCCTCGTGAATTTGGAAGGTGCGATCACTGATATCGAGCACCTCAATGTCCTCTAGGGCTTTCACCGCCTGCACAATGGCCTCCAAATGGTCTTCCCCAGAGGCATCCACATGGAGTTCCCGCACCACATGGTGACGGCTGCGGCTGATCAGGGTTAAATCCCCTAGGTTGCCCCCGGCATCGGCAATGGCCTGGGTAATGCGGGCCAACATCCCCGCCCGGTTGGGAATTTTTAATCGCAAACTGAGGCTGTAGCTAGAGTTGGGGGTCAGTTGTGCCATGCCAAAACCTTTAGTCAATCGCTGGGTATGAACACCATGCAGGAAGGCGTTCCGTAGGGGATCTTAAGCCGAATTCGCGGCCTCGCACCAACATCTGATGGCCTACCCCGGCCAATCACAGGCTTTCTTGACGTAAATTTTGCCTGCGTCGGAAAATTTTGCCCCCCATTTCCGCTCCTCAGGTCGATCACCACGTTCTGGCCGCCCCCACCCCAGGGTGTCGTCCGGGGTTTGGGGATCCATCCCCGTGGCACAATGGGGAAGCCTATTCTAGGTATGCTGTTCTGCTCTGGATCATTAGCAATGTCTAGCCCCGACGTTTCTGTGCCCAGTTCTCCATCTGCCCCATCCCTGCGGCCCACCCTGGGGCTGCTCACCATGTTGCGCCTGGGGGTGTTCAACATGGGCCTCGGTATTATGTCGCTGCTCACCCTCGGGGTACTGAACCGGGTGATGATTGAGGAACTGCGGGTGCCGGCCCTGATTGCGGCGGGTACCATTGCCGTTCACCAGTTCATGGCCCCTGCCCGGGTGTGGTTCGGTCAAATGTCCGATGCGCGGCCCCTGCTGGGCTATCACCGCAGCGGCTATATTTGGCTAGGCATTGTTTCGGTGGCCGTCATTTCCTTTTTGGCGCTGCAAGTGGTGTGGCAAATCGGCGGACACACCCTCACCGAGGGTTGGGGGCCAGCGGTCTATCCCTGGGTGGGGTTGCTGGGGCTGTTGTTTGCCGCCTATGGCCTAGCCCTGAGTGCCACCTCCACCCCCTTCACCGCCCTGCTCGTGGATGTCTCCGACGAGGACAGCCGGTCTCGCTTGGTTAGCATTGGCTGGGCCATGCTGATGGTGGGCATCATCACCGGGGTGATCATCACCTCCATCGTGCTCAAGCCCATTGACCTCGATGCCCCCTTTGAGCAGGTACGCAGCGCCGTCAATCGGCTCTTTATCATTGCTCCGGCGGTGGTCTGTGCCCTGGCCATCCTCAGCACCTTCGGCATCGAGCGTAAGTATTCACGCCTGCGGGATCGATCCTCCCTCCAAGACCGCGAAGATGGCCTCACCCTAGGGAAAGCCCTCGGCATCCTCACCGCCAGTCGTCAAACAGGGCTCTTTTTTGGCTTCTTGCTGGTGCTCAGCCTCAGCTTATTTATGCAGGATGCCATCCTCGAACCCTACGGTGGCGAGGTCTTTGGCATGACCATTGCCGAAACCACCCAACTCAACGCCGCCTTTGGCATGGGAACCCTGATCGGGATCATCCTCACGGGCTGGCTGGTGGTACCGCGCATCGGCAAGCAGCGCACCGTGGCCATTGGCTGTAGCTGGGCGGCCCTCTGCCTGGTGGGGATGATTCTATCCGGGCTGACGGCGGCCCCTCAGGTGTTGCTGACGGCGGTTTTCTTGTTTGGCACCGCCTCCGGGGTGCTCACCCTCGGGGCCATCGTGCTGATGCTAGATTTGACCGTGGCGGAAACGGCGGGCACCTTCATTGGCGCATGGGGACTGGCCCAGGCCATCGCCCGAGGCAGTGCCACGGTGCTGGGGGGCGGGCTTTTAGATTTGGGTCGGCTGATCTTTGGCGGTGGCCAAAATGCCGCTGCGGTGGGCGAATCCAACGCCCTGTTGGCCTATGGACTGGTGTTTGGCCTCCAGGCGGTGGGGATGATCCTGGCGATTGGCCTACTGAGCCGAGTGGATATTCTAGAGTTTCAATCCAGCGCCAAAGCGGCCATCACCACCGCCTTGGAAAGTGAGATGGATTAGATGGCCCTCACCCCCAGCCCCCCCGGTGGCCCTCACCCCCAGCCCCTCTCCCACGGGGAGAGGGGGGTCGGAGGATGGGTTTGAGTCGTCCCCCAAGCAACAGTCTCAACAGGTTGTCCATGGAACAGTTTTGGTCAACGGTGCTCGATTTTGCCCAAACCACCACGCACCGGGTGGGGCAACAACTGCTGGAGGATTTTGGCCAAGCCCAGGCCGATCTAAAGGCCGATGGTAGTCTCGTCACCGCTTCTGATCGCTGGGCCGACCAAGCCCTCCGCACCGCCATCCAAGCCCAGTTCCCTGACCACGGTGTGCTGAGTGAAGAAACCGTGCATATTTGCCCCGACACCGATTGGTGTTGGATCATCGACCCCATCGACGGCACCACCAACTTCACCCGGGGGATTCCCCTGTGGGGGATTTCCCTGGGGTTGCTCTATCGGGGGGTGCCGGTTTTTGGCTATGTGGCCCTCCCCCCCCTGGGGCAAGCCTTCCACGGCTATTGGCCCGGAGCCAGCGGCCTCACCATGCCCAGGGGCGCGTTTGTCAACGGTCGCCCCATGCGCCCCAGCCCAGCGGCCCCTGGCCCCCAGCAGTTTTTTAGCCTCTGTGCCCGCAGCACCTCGGTGATGGGCCAGCCCTTCCCCTGCAAAATTCGGATGCTAGGGGCGGCCACCTATAACCTGCTGCTGGTGGGGGCGGGCTGGGCGATTGGGGCCGTGGAAGCCACGCCCAAAATCTGGGACATTGCCGCCGTGTGGGCCATTCTGAACGCCGCCGGAGCCACCTGGGTCGCCCTAGACGGGAGCGATCCCTTTCCCCTCACCGTGGGTCAAGACTATAGCCGCCGCGCCTATCCCACCCTCGTCACCGCCCAACGGGACTGGGTGAGCCTGTTTACCCCCTTGGTGGCCCAGGTCGGGGCGTAGGCCCAACCTGGGGCGGGGATCAACCTGGGGCTGGGGATATCTCGCTGGGGATATCTCGTTGCGGCAGCTGGTTGGGGACAGCCCGCCCCGCCGGGGATGGCCAGTCCCTAGCCCGGTTTGGGCAATGACCGGGAGAATTCTGAGAAAGAAGCCTGAAGCCATGTAGAATGCTTACTTGAGGTTCTACAACTGGGGATTGTGCAGCATTTGAGAGGACTATGGCCGCTGCCAAAGCGCCTACTCCTTGCCTGTTTGGTCAGCCTGCCTATGCTGCGGGGTTAGCCATCTCGCTGTTCAACAATCTCTATGGCAGTAAGTGGCTCCTAGTTTTTATTAAATGCTGATTTGAGGTAGACAATGAGGTATCGCGCCTTTATCGTTGCGTTTTTGGCCATTTGCCTAAGCGTGCTAACGGCCTGTAGTGAGGCCCCCACCGCCACCAGCAGTGTGCCCCTGACCTATGACCAAATCCGAAATACGGGCCTAGCCAACAAGTGCCCCCAGCTCTCCGAAATGACCCGGGGAAGCCTGCCCCTGGAAGCCGGTAAGAAGTATGAAATCGTGGGCATGTGTATCGAGCCCACCGCCTACTTCGTGAAGGAAGAACCCACCTCCAAGCGCCAGGAAGCCACCTACGTACCCGGTAAAGTGCTGACCCGCTATACCTCCAGCCTCGATCAGGTGCGCGGCGATCTCACGGTGGAAGGCGACGGTAGCCTAGTCTTCTCGGAAACCGATGGCATTGACTTCCAAGCCATCACCGTCCAACTGCCCGGTGGCCAGCAGGAACCCTTCCTGTTCACCGTGAAGGGCTTGGTGGCTCAGTCCCAGCCCGGTCTGGGTGCCCTCACCACCTCCACCGACTTTGAAGGGGACTACAAAGTGCCCTCCTACCGCACCTCCAACTTCCTGGATCCCAAGGGTCGTGGTCTCACCACCGGCTATGACACCGCCGTGGCCCTGCCCGCCAGCGGCGACGAATACGTCGAAGAAACCGTCAAGGCCTTTGACATTGGCGTGGGCCATATGTCCCTGCGGATTTCTAAAATCGACGGCAGCACCGGCGAAATTGGTGGCACCTTTGAGGCCGAACAGCCCTCCGACACCGACATGGGTACCGCTGAACCCGTGGATATCAAAGTGCAGGGTGTCTTCTACGCCCGTCTAGAGGAAGTCTAGAGCATCGGCCAGATCATCCGGTTACAGGATCTTCCAACGGTTTTGTAACCTCGTGGTCTCACCCTCAAGCAGAGTTCCGAAAGGGGCTCTGCTTCTTTGCATTTTGGCGGTGCCATCGAGGGAAAACCCAATGGATGAGAAGACCAATTGATATAGTAAGGGGATGCTTTTTAGCCCGTCCTCTCCCCTTCCTAGCCTGCCCATGCGACCTGCCCTCACCCAATTTGGCGAAGAAATGTCCCACCTGACGGGGGTTCGCGCCATTATGAAAGACATCATTGAAACCCTGCGGGCGGGCCAAGGCCAAGACTTTATCAACCTCAGTGCGGGCAATCCCGTGATTTTGCCGGAGGTAGAGCAACTTTGGCGAGACTGTACCCAGGAGTTGCTGAACAGCCCAGAGTATGGCGAGGTGGTCTGTCGCTACGGCACCAGCCAGGGCTACGGGCCATTGGTGGAGGCGATTTGCAACGATTTCAACCAACGCTACGGGATCTCCCTCACCCATCGCCACATTTTGATTACCCCCGGCAGTCAGGCGCTCTATTTCCTTGCCGCCAACGCCCTGGGGGGCTACACCCGCAGCGGCCAAATGAAGGATATCGTCCTGCCCCTTAGCCCCGACTATACGGGCTATGGCGGCATTTCCCTGGTGCCGGAGGCGGTGAAAGCCTACCGCCCCACCCTGGAGGTAGACGAAGCAGGGCACCGGTTTAAGTATCGACCCGATTTCAGCCAACTTGAGATTACAGCGGATACCGGCTTTGTGCTGTTTTCCCGCCCCTGCAACCCCACGGGCAACGTCATCAGCGACGATGAAGTCCGCCAAATCGCCGATCTGGCCGCCGTCCATCGGGTGCCCGTGCTGATTGACTCGGCCTATGCCCCCCCCTTCCCGGCCCTAAACTTTACGGCCATGACACCCCTCTTTGGCGAGAACATCCTCCACTGCATGAGCCTGTCAAAGGCGGGTCTGCCGGGGGAACGGGTGGGGGTCGCCCTTGGCGATCCAGCCCTGATTGAGGTGCTGGAATGCTTCCAGACCAATTTCTGTATTCACTCCTCCCGCTATGGGCAGGCCATTGCCGCCCGCGCCATTGCCTCCGGTGCCCTAGCGGAGATTTCCGAACGGGTGATCCGCCCCTACTACCAAGACAAGTTTGCGGTGCTGGAAGCCGCCCTGGATGCCGCCATGCCCAAGGCTGTGCCCTGGTACCTGCATCGGGGGGAAGGGGCGATTTTTGCCTGGATTTGGTTTGATCACCTGCCCATCACCGACCAAGATCTTTACCAAAGCCTGAAGCAGGAGGGCGTGATTGTGGTGCCTGGAAATCCCTTCTTCCCAGGCCTGCGGGAGGATTGGCCCCACACCCGCCAATGCCTGCGGATTAGCCTCACGGCCAGCGCCGCTGAGTTGACGACCGCCGTCGAACGCCTCGCCCGAGTGGTGGACAATCAGTATGCCCGTGCCCCCATCCCCGCCCACCCCACCCCGATGACAAGGGCCTAACCCCACCATGACCAAGACCAACTGGATTGAAATTGGCCGCATTGTGGCCCCCCAGGGCGTGCGCGGCGAGGTGCGCATTTACCCCAGCAGCGACTTTCCCGAACGGTTTCTCGAACCGGGGACACGCTGGATCCAGCGCCCTCAGCAAGCCGATCCGCAGCCGATGACCCTCGTGCGAGGCCGCACCTTGGAGGGCAAGGGGCTATACGTGATCAAGCTAGATGGGGTTGAGGATCGCACCCAGGCCGAAGCCCTGCGCGGCTGTGCCCTGCTGGTGCCCGCCGAGGATCGGCCTGAGCTTGACCCGGACGAATTCTATGCCGCCGACCTGATCGGTCTACGGGTAATTCTCCAGGCCACCGGAGCCGAAATTGGCCTCGTCACCGATCTCTATGAAGCTGGCAATGACCTGCTCGAAGTCACCCTCCATGTCCCCACCAGGTCATCCCCCGGCCAGCCCCAGGAAGAACGCCAGGGGGCCAGCCCCCCCAATGCTGCCCCTGGGTCGAAAGGGAACGCGGGCTCGAAGCCCCGCCAACCCCGTAGGGTGTTGGTGCCCTTTGTGATCGCCATTGTGCCCGAAGTCAACCTGGCGGAGGGCTATTTGTCCCTGACGCCCCCCGATGGCTTACTGGATCCCTAGGGGCTCACCGTCCCCATTCCATCTGACCCCGCCCAAGGAAACCCCCATCGGCACGGATGTCGCGCTCAACCCGCCTCAATACTCGACTATCACGGGGGTGTGGTCGCTGGGCTTTTCAAGGCGGCGAGGTTCGAGGTCGATGGTGCAGGCGGTGGCCCGCTCGTATAGCGGATCCGAGAGGTAGTGGTGGTCAATGCGCCAGCCCATATTGCGGCGGAAGGCGGCGGCGCGATAGTCCCACCAGCTAAAGTGCCCCCCTTCGTCGGTGAACTTGCGAAAGGCATCCGTCAAACCCACGGCAAGGACATCCCGTAGGGTCTCCCGCTCCACCGGGGAGGCCATGATGTGTTTGTCCTTGCCCTCTGGGTTATAGATGTCCTTGTCCTCTAGGGCAATGTTGAAATCACCGCAGACGTTGAGGTTGGGATAGTCCTTCAGCAAGGCCCTCAGGTAGTCCTTCAAACAGGCCAGCCACCTGAGTTTGTACTCGTACTTCTCGCTGCCGATGGAACTGCCGTTGGGCACATAGAGGTTGACCACGTAGGCATCCCCGCACAGGCCCGCAATCACCCGCTTTTGGTCGTCTAGGTTCCCCACCCGATCTGCCCCGAGCACGGCGGCAAAGCCCCGCTGTACAGACTCCATGGGCTGACGGCTAATCAACGCCACCCCGTTGTAGGATTTTTGCCCATAGATGTAGGCGTGGTAGCCCAGCCCCTCAAAGGCGGCTACCGGAAAGTCTTCATCCACCACCTTGGTTTCTTGCAAACACAGCACATCCACTGGGTTTGCCTGGAGCCATTGCACAGCGTGATCCAGGCGAGATCGAATGGAATTGACGTTCCAGGTGGCAACTTTCATGGCAATTCGGGCACAAAATCACAGGTTTCTAGCTTAAGGGCTGGCTGGCTTCAGGGAAAGGGGAAGCCGTTCCGGTCTCGATGCGGGGTCACGCCTTTTCCCCATGGGGGACGCTTGGCGAACGACAAGCTCAAGGCGAACGGTGGTGGATGCGCCCACATGAGCATGGCTGAGGGGTCATGGCTAACTGAACGCAAGGGTGGGAGCACGGCGACGGATCTTGGTAGGCTAGGGGAAGCGTCCTGGGGTGGTATGGCTATGCTCGATTTGTTCCAGATCACGGGTAAACAGCGC
>JAYKHF010000183.1:0-5031 GCA_035285305.1 Leptolyngbya sp. | reverse complement strand
ATCACAAACTTGCTCTATGGCCCTGATTTGGCCCTCACCCTACATCCCTCTCCCACATTGGGAGAGGGACTTTGAGGATTTTTCTAGCCCCCCTCTCCCCCCTGGGAGAGGGGCTGGGGGTGAGGGCTACGAGGACTTTGCGATCTACTGAGGCTACGCTCTCCGGCTCTGTTGTCGGTGGGTTAATCCGCCTGTTTGCGCCGCACCACCCGATGCCCCCGCAGATCGGCCCCGTGGTCTAGCAGGCATTTCTCCCAGCCGCGACGGTCAAAAATGGCCTTTACGTCGTCTAATAGCCCCCACTTTTCTTCCTGCTGGCGGAGCTTGGCAAACTTGGCGTAGTTGGGATAATCCGGGGTGAGGGTCTGGTCTTTTTGGTGCAGTAGGGGCGGGTTGTCTGGGTCGTAGTCGCGGTAGCGGACATGGAGATCCCGTAGGGAAATGGCCATGCTGGTTTTGAGGGCCGGATGGGGGTCTTTGTCGAAGGTGGGAAACTCCAGGTAGGTGATCTGGGGCTTTTGGACGTGGAACTTGACCACTGTGGCTTCTTCGGGGCGGCCAATGGTGCGGGAGGCACAGCCTTCGTACAGGCGCAGTAAGGGATCCAGTTGATCCAACGCCGACACATGCACCCACAGGGAGTTGGGCCGCTGCTGGCCTACGGGACTTTGGCGACAGCGTTCTTCAAGCAACGCCATCCGGCCTAGGCTCATCAGCATCAGGTCGGCGGCGGTGCAGGCTTGCTGATAATTGCCAAAGAGGGCTTTGATATCGGCCTGCACAGCGAGGGAGAGGTCTTTGAATTTGGGCCGTTTGCCAAAGTGGCTGAGGGCCAAGTACACCAGCAAATCGTTGCGGCGTTTGTCGGTGATGGCGTCCCATTCCCCGGCATCGGTGGCTTGCAGAATGACGGTGAAGGCCCGTTTGATGCTGCCAAAGGTGTCCTGGAGGGGGGCTAGGGTTGCCGCGCCCAGTTCCTCCACCGTGGGCAGACGACCGCGATCCGTGTAGAAGTCCATCAGCGGTTGGAGGCGATCACGGTATTCCTCAAACTTGCTGACCTTGAGGCGAATCCGGGGGGCCGTGGCGCGGGAGCGAAACCGAGCGGCCCGGAAGGTTTCGGCCTGGGCTTCGTCGCGAAACACCAGGTAAATGCCCAGGGCAATGGGGATGGCATCAACCCCTAACACCTGGTCGATGTAGGCCTTCAGTTCTTCCTGCTCGTAGTATTTCTGGAAGGTGTTGCGGCTGGTAATGATGCCGTCGCCGTAGGCCATCACCCCACGGGTGCGGTCATCGATGAGTACCTGGGCCGCGACGATCAGCACGTTTTGGGCCAGCTTCCAGGCGTTGATTAGGGCTTCTCGCCGCTCAGCCGTGTCTTCGATGACGTTGATGACATAGCCGAGGTTAACCACATCGGCGGCACGGTGGGGACTATCGGGGCGAAAGTGGGGATCCCAGCCCGCACTGCTTAGCCCCAGGCGGTGGATGTAGTCGATGTCGGCCCCGTGGCCACAGCCGTAGTCGAAGTAGGTGGTATTGGGCGGGAAAAGTCCGGCTTCGACGGCAAGGCGGACGGGCTTGGATGCGGTGACGCGGGTGATCGCCGCTTTGTGGCGCTGAATTTTGGGCTTGGCTTTTTGCGCCGCCTGAATGGGGCAGGCCAGGGCATGGTTATGGATTTCGAGGCCCTGCTGAGCAAGGCGACGCTCCCAATTCAACTGGGTGCCGATTTCGCGGGAGTTATCCAGCAAACCCATGGCCACCTGCTGCTGGGTGAGGTGGGCGAAGGTAGCGTAGTGGGGGTAGTCGGGGGCCACAAAGGTCTCTTTACGGTGGAGCAGGGGCGGGTTGGGGGCATCGCTATAGTCGCGGGTTTCGAGGGTGCCCGTCTGCCAATCCACAAGGGTGCTGGCCCGCAGCAGGGGATGGGGTTCGGTATCAAAGTCGGGATAGTAGAGGTAGGAAATTTTGGGCTGGTCGAAGTGGAACTTAACCAGGGTGAAGGGATGATCCGCCGCCAAACGCTGGCGGGTCTGCTGTTCCTGGCTTTGTAGGACGTCATCGAGAAACCCTAGGGCCGAATGGTGAACGTAAAAGGCATTGGGTAAACATTTGCCCACGGGGCTTTTCTGGCAGTGCTGTGCCAGGTTGGCTAAGCAAACCTGACCTCCCCCCAACGCGGGTCGAGTATCTGAGTGGCTAACCATGTATAGTACACTCGTATGAAAGGCAACTATCCCCAGTGGTGTCTCTGGCAAATCGATGTCCTAGCGTATTGGTAGAACTGCTATGACCTTAGCAATCGGCGAAATTGTTCGCAATGGGGTAGTTTTTGATATGAAAAACTGGGATGACCGTGAGGCTGACAAAGATAGTTTACAGCAGGTTGTGGAGCAGCTTTTTGATCTCTTGGATCAACGACAAGTTCAATACCTGCTTGTGGGTGGCATTGCCCTACTCAGCTATGTAGAGGGTCGTAATACTCAGGATGTGAATTTTATTTTGGCTCGTCAATCTCTCGACAACTTGCCTGAGCTTAGTATCGTGGCGGAAGACAAGAACTTTGCTAGAGCTATCTTTGACCAACTCCAGGTTGATTTACTTCTAACTCAAAATCCTCTATGTAAGCTTGTTTTGAACAATTACTCTACAGAACGACAGTTTGGCAATCGTCTTGTCCGCTGCGCTACCGTAGAGGGGTTGATACTACTTAAGCTCTATGCCCTTCCTTCCCTTTATCGTCAGGGCCAATTTGATAAAGTGAGCATTTACGAAAGTGACATCACCCTGCTGCTGCTGCGCTATTCTGTGGATATAAAGACTCTGATGACTATTCTTGATCGGCATATCCTAGCGACCGATCAAAGTGAATTGGAGCAAATTGTGGCAGATATTCAGACTCGCCTTGCCCGGTTTTCTCAACGCCAAACTCGATTAGAACCGAAGCCTGAAGCTGACCTATAGCAGTCCTAAGCCATTCGTGGGCAACAAGCCTTGTATAAGGGGATTAAGCCCCTTGCCTGCTTACACATCAGCTAGGATGACTATAGAATAGAATCCAATCTGCTGGGGTAGAAGTTTGTCGCTAGAATAGCCCTACGGATGGAGTTTACCCGGGATGAGAACGCTCAGCCTGTTTGAAAACGAGCGTTTGTCGTTAGACCGCAGTATTGAGCTATCGGCGGAGTCGCTGCGGCACTATGGTTCGTTGTATCAGCATTGGGCCATTGCCTTTTCCGGCGGCAAAGATTCCTCGGCTACCGTCACCCTCGTCGCTGATTTGCTGGATAGGGGGCTGGTGCCGCGCCCCAAGATCATCACCGTGCTCTATGCCGATACCCGCCAGGAGCTGCCGCCGCTGCACAATGCCGCCCTGGCGTTGCTGAGCAAGCTTCAGGAGAAAGGCTTTGATACCCGCGTGGTGCGGCCCAAGCTGGATCACCGCTACTTTGTCTATATGCTGGGTCGAGGGGTGCCGCCGCCGTCGAACACCTTCCGCTGGTGCACGCCCAAACTCAAGGTGATGAGCATGGAGCGGGAACTAGAAACCCTGCGCCAGGAGCGGGGCGAAAAGTTTCTGATGCTGACGGGGGTGCGCATTGGCGAAAGTGCGGCCCGTGATCAGCGCATTGCCATGAGTTGTACCAAGGACGGCGGTGAATGCGGTCAGGGCTGGTTTCAGCAGACCACCTCTAATGCGGTGGCCGATGTGCTTGCGCCGCTGCTGCACTGGCGGGTGTGCCATGTGTGGGACTGGCTGGTGCAGGCGGATGTGGAATTGGGCTATCCCACCTTTGATATCGCCGAAGTCTACGGCCACGACCCCCAGGATGACCTGGGCGAAACGGAGTCGATCAATGCCCGGACGGGCTGTATTGGTTGCCCCTTGGTGCAGGAAGATGCCGCCCTAGAGCGGGTTTTAGCCAACCCCAAATGGACTTACCTGGCCCCATTACGGCAATTACGTCCGTTGTATTGGGAAGTGAAAAAGCCCCAGTACCGTCTGCGGAAGCATGGAGAAGTCAAAAAAGACGGTTCCTTAGCCAAAAAACAGGGCCGCCTAGGGCCACTCACCCTAGACACGCGAGCATGGATGCTGGGGGAAATTCTCCGCATCGAAGCCGAGGTCAACGCCGGAGCTACCCAAGCCGGACAACCCAAAATTTGTCTAATCAACGCCGAAGAACTAGCCCGAATTCGTGAACTCATTGCTGCCGAAACCTGGCCCGAAAAATGGGATGGTACTGAACACCGGGGCGATGAGTGGCTTCCCGATATTCTGCCCGATGGTAGCGTGCAGCCGCTGCTATTTGGGGAAAATAATGCATCATGATTTGTAACTATTAGAAACACCATTTGCTTCTCAGAAGAATATGCCCAAGAAGAAAGGTCGAATTGTTGATGCAGCTATGGACGCCATGATAAAAGTGGGTCATCCTATGACAGTCCAAGAACTATATAAAATCATCATAGATAATCAGCTCTACACATTTGGTGCAGACGATCCAATGAGTGTTCTCAGAGGAAAGCTTCGCAAGCACTGTCAAGGCTTAGAATTTCCATCAGCAGCTAGGGAAAAATACTTTGTCATCTTACCGGATGGCAAGTTTTTTCTAAAAGATAGCTCTTTTCAGCGTGACGACTTACCAATTCAAAAACAAGCGCTAGAAGAAGATGATGCTGCAAAAAAGTTGCAAATCCTACATGCCAATTATTTAGATGACTTCAGAGGTAGGGTTCTCTCGCAATTACAGAAGCTTGATCCATTTGATTTTGAGGAATTTGGGAGACAAGTATTAGAGCACTTTGGCTTTGAAAATGTAGTCGTTACTGAGAAAAGCAACGATGGTGGGATAGATGGGTATGGAGATCTAGAAATAGGTATGGGATATCTCAAGTGGCTCTTCCGGGTTCAGGGTGATAAGTTTTTCTAATCAGCGAAGCACGCTAATAGACGCCGACGAAAGTTTCCGAAGTTCCTAAATCCATAGGCTTGGCGCTTAATCAACTTAATTCGATTGTTGA
>JAYKHF010000182.1:0-5523 GCA_035285305.1 Leptolyngbya sp. | reverse complement strand
TTGTGCTCGTCACCGAAGCCTTCAACCGCAAAACGGGTCTAGGTAGCCGCTTTGGCTCCTGGCTGCTAGAGCGCGGCTACACGCCCAAGTTTGCCTACCTGGGCACCCACGAAGAAGGCTGCGGCGGCCTGTGGGAACAGTATCCCCACCAGGGCATCGACCCCACGGGCATCATGGCCAAGGTGAAGGAACTGGTCGGCTAAGGGTTCTGAGTTCCTAGAGATACCTTAAACCCCCGGTTCCTCGAAGGAACCGGGGGTTTTATGCGCTAACGCCTTGGCTGCCCCAGGGGCCAAAAGCCTTGAAAGTCAACGGAGAGGGAGGGATTCGAACCCTCGTTAGGTTTGACCCTAAAACAGATTTCGAGTCAGTTCTTACAATTCGTGAAAGCCTTTGCCGACAATGGATTGAGCCGACCGACTTTTTTCCTGATCTAGTTCTGGCCTACTTCTCTGATTCACTGCCAAACTGGCACATATTGATCGGTTAACTGTCACAATCTGATCGGTCTGATCGATAGAAGTGATCGGTATTGAAACCATTGATATATAAAGCTTTGAATGGGTATCTGATCGGGTGCCCTGAAGGAAACATTGTGGCGATCAGATTGTGTCAGTTAGATGTGACAGTGGGTGCGTATGGGCTAAGGGTAACAACCACTCAACAACTCAACTTTTACTCAATGGATAGACTGAAAGCCTTATATATCAATGGGTAGAGTATGTTGAGTAACTACTCAACTTTTACTCAACAATCACTCAACACACTCAACTTTGCCCTCCCATCGAACCATGGGTATCCTTGAACTAGGCTGGGCGCGGTGTCCCCGGAAAAGGTTTTAGTCCGCATCTGCAAGGGCGATCCCGTCGTTCTCCCCCCTGAATGTCGGTCTGGGGGGAGAACCTGTATGAGGCCATCGCTCATATAGGTCGGAATGTTTTGTTTTGTGATGTGTCGCTCTGCCGCAGGGATGGGTACTCTAGTAGAAGTGAATCTCTCTAGCTTGGGATGATGCTGAGTTTGAAGCATTCCTAAGTGATGTGAGGTCGTCGTTCCCAGTGGTCGTTGTTCCTGTAAATCAAAGATAGTGATGCACCCCCCAGTGCGCTGTGTCGCTGCGGGATTTTTAGTGCTTCCTAGTCTAGAAACGATACTAGCCACGACCCTACGCCATGACCCTGCCCACACTCTTTGAAATTTGCTCCCCCCGTCAAGATGTGATTGAGGGCAGAATTGCGGAGTCTGACTTTGCCGCAGACTTGGCCCTGGTGATTCGTGGGATTGCCCCGGGGGAATACCAAAACCCCATCAAGTTTTTTGCCAATACTCACCCCACCAGGGGGCTGCGGGAACTCCTAGCGAGTGTGTGTCAGCGCCTCCAGGGGCATAGCGACCAGATTGGCGCGATCTTTCGCCTGGATACGAACTATGGCGGGGGCAAAACCCATGCCCTCATTGCCCTGGCCCATGCCGTTCAGGGGATGGCGGGGGTGGAGAATGTGTCGGAGTTTATGGAGCCCTCCCTGGTGCCCCAGCAGCGGGTGCGGGTGGCGGCGTTTGATGGGGAAAATGCAGACCCAACCAATGGTCGTTTGTTAGGCGAGGGCATCCGGGCCAGAACCCCCTGGGGCGAATTAGCCTATGGGCTGGCAGGGGCCGAGGGGTATAACCTGATCCGCGCCAGTGACGAGCAAGGGATTGCGCCTGGGGCTGAAACCATCCGGGAGTTGTTTGGCCAAGCGCCAACCCTGGTTTTGATTGACGAGCTTTCCATTTACCTCCGCAAGCTGAAGGCCAAGGAACGAGATCGGGCTGGGGGACAGCTTACGGCCTTTCTCACGGCCCTGTTTAAGGCGGTGGAGTCTTCGCCGAGGGCGGCCCTGGTCTACACCCTGGCGATTGGGAAAGGGGGCAAAGCCACCGATGCTTACAGCGAAGAGAATCAGTTCATTGCGGCTCAAATGGATGAGCTAATGAGTGTTTCGGCCCGCAAGGCCACTCTGCTGGATCCGACGGAAGAGGACGAAACCGTTAAGGTTTTGCGGCGGCGGTTGTTTGGCTTTATCGACGATGCCCAGGCGGCCACGATTATTGAGGCGTACCAACGACTGTGGGATCAGCACCGAGAGACCATTGTGCAAACCACAGCGGCGGATCAGCGGATGGAGGCTTTTCGCGACGGCTTTCCCCTCCACCCAGAACTGATTGAGACCCTGCGGGATAAAACCTCTACCCTAAGTAACTTTCAGCGGGTGCGGGGGATGCTGCGGTTACTCGCTCGCACGGTAGCGGAATTGTGGCGGGAGCAACCCAAGTCCACCTATGCCATTCACCTGCACCATTTGAACCCCGGCAATGAAGCAATCCGGCGGGAGATTGTCACCAAGCTAGAGCTACAGCAGTTTCTCCCGGCAATTCGGGCCGATGTGGCGGGGGTGGAGGGAGATCAGCCCGCCTTGGCTCAAAACCTGGATCAAGAACATTACCGGGGGCTGCTGCCCTACGGCTCCTACGTGGCGAGGGTGGTCTTGTTTCACTCCCTGGCTTTCAATGAATTACTGAAGGGGTTGACGAAAGAGCAACTGCGCTATTCCATCCTTGCCCCTGACCTGGAAATGAGCTTTGTGGAGGATGCGGTTCGGCGGTTTGTGCAAGCCTCGGCCTATTTGGATGATCGCCCGGGTGCGCCCCTACGGTTCTTAGCAGAGGCCAATCTGACCCAACTCATTCGTCGGCAAGAGCAATTGATTGATCCGGGGCGGGTGCGGGATGAACTCAACGACGAAATCAAGGCCATTTTTAAGGCGGGGGGGCCGTTCAACCTGGTTCCTTTTCCCGCTGGCCCCTACGACATCCCGGACGATACGGGGGATGGCAAGCCCTACCTCGCACTGATTAGCTACGAGGCCGAAACCGTCCATGGCGACCCGGTGCGGGTTCCGGCTTTGGTGGAGCGGCTGTATGCCGAAAAGGGTAACAGCGGGGATCGGCGGTTGAACCGCAACCATGTGGTCTTTCTCTGTGTCGATTCGCAGAAGAAGGAGGATATGTGGCAAAAAATGGAACGCCATTTGGCCATCCGTAACCTAATCCAGTCGCCCACCTTTGCCCAGTTAGCCCAGTATCAGCAAGACGCCCTACAAGAGCAGAAAGGAAAATCCCAGACCCAGGCGGCCATTGCGGCTCAGCAAGCCTATCGCCACCTGTTCTATCCCTCTAAGGCCAAGGTAGAGGGAAGTTCTGTGGATCTTGCCCATGCGTCGATTGATGACCCCAATGCCTCGGAGTCGCCAGGGGCAGGGCAAAAGCAGGTGGTGCGCCAGCTTCGAGAAAGTCGTCAGCTTCGGCTACCGGAGGATAATCCTGACTCTCCCTCTTACCTTCGAGACAAAACGCCCCTGCGCAAGGGCCAAATCAGTACGGCCAGCTTTAGGCTAGAGTTCTACCGAGACCCCAGCTTGCCCATGCTGGTGGGCAATGATGTGTTCACCAAGGGCATTGTGCAGGGCATTGAGGCGGGGCTGTTTGTCTACCGCAGTGGGGATTTGCTCTGGGGTAAAGGGGATCCCTCGGCTTCCATCAAGATCGACGAAAATTCCTATGTTTACACCACGGAATTTGCCCAGGATAACGACATCTGGCCCCCCAAGCCGAAGCCTGACCCAGGGATAGGAAATGACATCGGGACGGAAGGCCGGGGTTCTGAGGACGGTCGTGGTGCCAGCGATGGTACGGCGTCCACGGGTGGGGGTGCTCCAGGCGATCCTGGCGGCGGTGGAACCCCTGGATCTACCGAGACCTTACCGCTGACCACCTTCCAAGCCGAAGGCTCGCTAAAGGAAGCGCTGAACCGGGTTTGGGAGCAGGCCCATACAGCCAAGGTAGGAAAACTCGCCAGCCTAGAAATCAAGCTCTACAACGACAGTGATGCCTTTACCCTGATGGGCCATGTGCGCCAAGTTCGAGATGCGACGGTGGATGTTGCCTTTGAGGGCGACTATGCCACGGCGACGGGCAGCACCTTTGGGTTTGAGTTCCAGGGCAGGGTGAACGATGCCGCCACCATCAAAGACTTTTTGGCGGCACAGATGCGGGCCTCCCGCGAAAAAAACCTCCACGCCACCTACACCATTGCGTTTTCTGACGGCCTTGACCTAACCGGGGATGAACCTGCGACACTCACAGAGCGTCTTTGCAAGATGGGCACAGGCGCAGCCCATGTATCCGCTAAGGCTGAAGGAGTTCGCTAGATGGTGATGACCGCCCCCCGACCCAACCTTACCCGTGAGCCAACCGCCTTCAATGGCAAGCCGAGCTACGAGCTACGGGCCGAGCACCTTGGTGCCAGTAATCTTCAGCTTGAGGTGTGGCAGTTGCCTGCGACGGCGACGCCCCAAATTACCAAACCTGTACGGATTGCAGGGCTGAAGGGGCGCAACCTGGCGCTGATCGAGCATCGCATTTTGCGGCGGCTGTCTAAGGCGGGGATTAGCTTGGGGGGGCTAAAGCCGGATCAACCCAAAGCCTTTCCGGTGGATGAGGATTTGGCGATGATGCTGGGCCTGATTTTTCGGGTGCTGGCTCCGATGCGTAGCCGGGAGAATATGGTGACTTGTGTGGAGGGCATTGAGGCCATGGGTCGAGAGGAGGCGTCTTACTGGTTGGGGATGGCGATGCACCGAAAGAATCCTCGGCGGGTGCTAGCCTCGCTGCGAATGTTGATGAAGGACTAGCCAGAAGGTCACATCACCGAATGAATTGGATAGGGCAGAGATTTTGTTCGACCACCGGATCAAATTCACCGTGGTCGGAGGTCAGCAGTGTGCCATTGAGGTGTTTGGTTAAGGCTAGGGCAAAGCAGTCCGCCAGGGAGATGCGCCGAAGGGTGGCTTTATAGGTAGCCGCTACCTTCCAAAGGGTTGCATCGGCAAGCTCATAGATTTGAACATCAAAACCCTCCAAATCGGCTAGAACCTGTTCAGCCGCCGCTTGGCCTCCAGCCCTAAGAAAGTCGTAGTAGACCTCACAGAGGTTGATGCTGTGGATCCAACAGGTGTCGTCTTCTATGAGGTAACGTTCTACGACATCTGCGCCTTCTTCGTTTCGCTCGTAGGCGATGACGGAGCAAGCATCCAAAATAATATTCATCGATGGCGGTCTTCCCATGCAATGTCATCCTGCTTACGCTGGGCGAAGGCATCGCTGCTGTTCGGCAGGTGGGCAAAGCGGCCTTTGGCTTCTTGGCTCAGGGCCAGTCGCTTGGATCGGACGGATGCTGGGCTTTCTCTCCACCAGCTTGAAAGGGTGCGGCTAATCTCTAAACAGAACAGCGTGACTTGTAAAACGGCCACGATGAGCCTTGTCTGCCCTTCAGGCAGGGTGCGAACTCGTTCATAGATGTTTTCGACGCTGGCCATTGTGGGAGACAGGATGGACTGCCCTGTAAGCGTTCTATATTCTACAGAGTAGCTTAACGTCGCTGGGAAGATACGCTGGCATACTGGGGGAAGGCTAGGGGAGAGT
>JAYKHF010000181.1:0-4375 GCA_035285305.1 Leptolyngbya sp. | reverse complement strand
AGGCGGGAGTTTACCTCATCCTCCACAATGCGCCGACTGCCCCCCAGTTCTCGCAGGGAGTTGAAGTAGCCCAGCAGGGTCATGTAGGGATCGGCGGGGTTGTCCTTGTTGCCCTTGCCCTCGGCGGCATCCCATTGCCTTTGAGCAGCGGCGAGGAGGGCCAGATACACCCGCAGCAAAATCACCTTCAGGCTACGGCCCTGGGAGGCCACCCCCACATAGAGCCGACCGGGACTTTTGAAATCGGTTTTGGCAAAGAAGGAATTGTGACGGTCGGGGCCAGGGGGCGGGAAGATATCCACCTTGCTGCGGCCAAACAGGGCGCGAATTTGACGGTCGGCGCGGCGCACGGTGGCGGTGGAGGCAATCACCTTGGGCCGCAGGGTGTGGCCGTTGTCTTCGCGGCTGCACAGGGTATCAATGGCCGTTTCGTACAGCCCCACCATGGTGCCCAGGGGGCCAGAAATCAGGTGTAGTTCGTCCTGAATAATCAGATCCGGGGGCGGCAGGTAATGATCCAAAGGACGACCCGCTAGGGTAGGATCGCCGGGACTATAGAAGCCTTCTCCCTCCTGGTAGTGGGTGACGCGACCAAAGAGTGCCCCGGTTTGGCCCACCCAGGGCAAGGCGGCAAACTTATCCACCGTGGCGATGATGAAGCAGGGTAGGCGGCGATAAATCGG
The DNA here is from genome assembly GCA_035285305.1 of Leptolyngbya sp. GTDB lineage: Bacteria > Cyanobacteriota > Cyanobacteriia > Phormidesmidales > Phormidesmidaceae > Nodosilinea. The sequence continues at coordinate 3,692 of JAYKHF010000181.1, read as the reverse complement.
CTCATCCACCGCCACAATGGGCAGGGGGTTGCGGCTGCGGAAGTCGCACCCTCGGCCCACACACATGACCTTCAGGGCCTTGGGCGCATCTTCGGTGGGCAAAAGCTGGAAGGAATTGGTGCTAAAGGCTTCGCCGCACCAGGGGCAACGCTCTAGGGGAATGGGCGAAGGCTTACCTTTGCTGTCGCGTTTGAAGTCGATGGTGCGCTGGCGGGCGGAGTATTGATCCTTATCGCCCTTTTTGCCCAGGCGGTTGGGGGTGGCGCTTTGACCCACCCATAGGCCAATCTCAAAGGGCCAAGTGCCTAGGGTCTCCGGTGCCTTTTGCCGCTCTAGCTCTAGGGCACAGATCAGCCGCGAGGCCCGTTCCAATTGATCTAGGGTGAGCAGGCGCAGGGTATAGCGCATTAGAACCGCCAGCCCCGCCGACTGGATGCCGGGATGGGTGAGCCGCCGTAGCACCAGGGTAAAGGCCGCAAGGCCCAGGTACGCCTCGGTTTTGCCCCCGCCCGTGGGGAAGAACAGCAGGTCTACCACCTCTCGATCCGGGTGGCGAGGATTCGCTAGGCCCGCCAGGTTGATCAAAATAAAGGCCAACTGAAACGGTCGCCAAGCCGGGGCCGAAAAGCTTTCGGGCGGCTGGCCCTGCTCTTGGCTAAGCTGCCGACGACGAGCCAGGGCAATGGCGCGGTTGGCGATCTGAAAAGCGGTGAATACCTTCGGATCCCCCAAAGCTTGCAGCCCCTCCTCCATGCGATTGCAGGCCGTCGTGGCTTTATCCAGCAGGTCTCTGGCTACGTCGGCAGCCGCCTGAGGGGCAATGGCCACCGTCCGCTGGGCCGCAATCCAGGCCCGATATTCTGTAATCATGGCCCCCACCATGCCCCGCACCGTGGCCGCATCCGTCGCCTGGGCTAGGGCTTCCATGCCAAGCTGCACCCCCTGGGGTGTGGTTGGGGCGACACGGGGCACCTCCGCGATGGGAACCCAGGTGGTACAAACTTCGGTGCAAACCTCCCCCGCCTTGGGCATCGCCACCTGGGCCGAGACGTTGTGGCCCACGGCATACTCATAGTCGTAACGGTATTGCACAGCGGCCACGGCATCATCCCAGTCGGTGGTGCTCACGCCGCGAGGGTCGGGCCGGGGCACAAACCCCTCCGGGCAGCGCAGCCGCAGGCAGGTTTGAAAGGCAAAGGTGGCATCTCGTTCGCCGGAGGCGGCTTGGCGATAGTTGACCAAAAACACCGACACCGCCTTGGTGCCGTAGGCAAAGCGCTGGTCATCCTTCACCGGGCGAGAGGTCATCACCACACTCAGCCCGCTGCCGCCCGGAAGCTCAATTTCCACGGGTTCGGGCTGGGGCTCCACATTGATCGTTAACCTGACCCGCTGCGGCACCCGCTGCCATCGGTCGGCCTTTTTCTTGCGTTTTGGCCCGTCTGGATTGTCCTCAGCGTCAAACGCCCCTTCAGCCCCCGCCTCGGCTTCGGCCCCTGCATCCTCATCTAGGGCGGGAAGGGGGACATAATCGCCCCAGGTGGCCTCGACCTCAAGCTGGGTGGTGGGGCCAGAGAGCAACACACTTAGCCCCATAGAAGCAGGGAACAACGCCCGTCGGGCCGCTGGTTTGTCGGGGTTCTGGCTATCTTCACTGGCATCGTTGGTTGTGATTTCTTCGGGCAGATCATCCTCCGTGTCATCGTCTGCCCTCACCTCCAACGATGCCCCAAAGGGAGCCAAAAACCCGGTCAAATACCACTTAGAAGGCGGCTGCGGCACAATTTCTTCGGCATGGGCGGAATCGTCGGGGGTGGGGCCAACCAAATCGAGGTTGAGGGCATCCACCAAGGTGGCACGAACTTCGGCGGAGGTGGTCATGGTAAGGACTCGTCGATATGAGTGTTGGGTTGTTTAGCGGGTGTAGTCTCTAACCACAAAGACTTGGGTTTTAGCCTTGGGTTGATTTTGCTTTTGCACACGAATCAGGCGGTTTCTCAAATCTTGGTCTGAGGTTTCTAAGTAGCGGTGGAGAGCCTGAGCCTGCCCCAAATAGTCGCGGTCTTCTCGGCAAAGAACGATGCCGCCATGGACAACACTACTGCGGTGTAGGGCAATAAAATCTTGGCGGTTAAGGGTGATAACACAACGATGGTCGGCGGTAGCAAAGGTCAATACCTCGTGGTCAGGAATGTTCTGATTTGCTTGCCCCGATTCATAGGAGGTCAGGACGTCATGGTTAAGCTGGCGTAGGGCGACGACCAGGTCGATGGGCAAGTTTTCGTTGGAGTAGAACCTAGCCATCTAGATCCTCCTCCTGGAGATCGGCAATGGCGCTATCAATTTCCTCGGTGTGGCTGGCGTAGTAGGCCCGTGCTACGTTCAAATCGAAGGGAGTGAGGCTAGGAAAGTTGTGCAATAGCTCTTCATCATCGGCCCCCTGCTGTTGAAAGGAGATCAGCGTCCAGATAGGAATGCGGGTGCTACGAATGCGAGCATGACCACCACAAACTCCCGGCGTTTTTTGCACACTGCGGGTAGCAAGCTGTTCTTGAAATAGAGCATAGTCCTCAGGGGGCAAAGACTCAACGGCCTGCACAAGGGATTCAACCAGTTTGACGTTCATAATGAAAAGCCTCTGATAGTACGATGCCTAAGCCCTCACCCTAGATCCCTCTCCCCGTAGGAGAGGGACTTTGAAAAACTTCCGGCTCCCCTCTCCCAATTTGGGAGAGGGGCTGGGGGCGAGGGCCAAGGGGCTGGGGGCGAGGGCTACGAATTGGCGATGGCACGATCAATTTCCTCGGTGTGATTGGCATAGTAAGCCCGTGCGATGGCGAGATCAAAGAGGGTGAGGCCAGGGAAGGTTTGGAGGATTTCGTCGTCGTTGGCTCCTTGGTTTTGGAGGGCGATGACTTGCCAAACGGGGATGCGGGTATGGCGGATACGGGCTTGGCCACCACAGAATCCGGGTGTTTTTTGAATGCTGTGGGTGGTGAGTTGTTCTTGAAATAAAACATAGTCTTCTGGGGGTAGGGTTTCGATGACTTGGATGAGGGATTCAATTAAATCGGCATTCATGGGCATTAGCTGTTTTTAGATGCTTTTCGTAGGACGGTTCAGACTCTTTTGCAATTCAGGATGGTGAGTTTTCTAGATTCGTGATTTTGGTTGTCAAAAATACTCTTGGACTGCATAAACAGGAGAACTAAAGCCTCGTTGATTTCTCTTTAGGACTCGTAGCAAGCGATTGTTTAGACTTTTCTGAATCATCATCCCAATCCTCCTCGCTGTGGTGGGAGGTAATGAGATGGTCAATTTCGTTTTGGTGGGTTTGGTAATAGATGCGGGCGGCTAGCAAATCTAACGGGGTGAGACCCGGAAAGTTGCGGATTAGATCGGTTTCTTCGAGTCCTTGTTGGGCCAGGGAGATTAATGTCCATACGGCGATGCGGGTTTGACGGATGCAGGCATGGCCGCCAGCTACCCCAGGCGTTTTTTGTACCATGTGGCCAAGCAGGGCAATTTGAAAGGCCTGGAAATCTTCTAAGGAAAGAGCCGATACGGCTTCGGCTAAGGAGGTGGCTAGTTGGGTATTCATGGCTATCACTCCTGGAAATCATCGAGGGGATCATTAAAGTCGGGGGCCATCCAAACTTGGCCTTTGGCGCTGCCGAGTTGGCGACGTTTTT
>JAYKHF010000180.1:0-4351 GCA_035285305.1 Leptolyngbya sp. | reverse complement strand
AGGGGCAACTGCGCTATGGCCATTGGTTTTCCTTTTTGCACCACAATGCCGATCCAGAAACGCTGCTAACGACCGTCGCCCAACTGTGAGCCCAGGAGGTGCGCGGGGTGTCGTCAGCCCCGTCGATGGCCCCCAGATCCGCCCTGGGGCCTAGCCTTCACCACTGGAATGGATACCTTATGTGGCCTACCATCGCCCAACACATCAGCGCCAAAACGGGAACAGCCTTTACGGTGACGGATCGGCGATCCGTCGGTGGGGGCTGTATTAACCAGGCCTATCAGATTAGCGATGGTCGCCAGCGTTTTTTCCTGAAGCTGAACCGGGCCACCCAGGTGGCGATGTTTGAGACGGAGGCCCTGGGGCTGAAGGACATCTACGACAGCCAGACCATCCGCGTGCCCAAGCCAATCTGCTGGGGCACCGCCGAAGGTGAGGCTTATCTGGTGCTGGAATGGTTGGATTTAGGATCGGCGGGCGACGCCTCCTGGCGGCGCATGGGGGAACACCTGGCGGCGATGCACCGTGTCACCCATGGTCAGGGGTTTGGCTGGCACCAGGGCAACACAATCGGATCGACTCCCCAGCCTAACCCCTGGACCACCGACTGGCTGACGTTTTTCCGAGATCACCGTCTGGCCCATCAGTTTCGTCTGGCAAGGCGGCGGGGTGGGCACTTTCCCCGGCAGTCGGAGCTTTTGCAGGGGTTGCCGGATTTGCTGGCGGAACATCGCCCCCGCCCCGCCCTGGTTCATGGCGATCTGTGGTCGGGCAATGCGGCGATGACCGTAGCGGGGGAACCGGTGATTCTTGACCCCGCCCCCTACTACGGCGATCGCGAGGTGGACTTGGCGATGACCGAACTCTTTGGCGGATTTCCCGCCGCCTTCTACGAGGGCTACCAGGTTGCCTACCCCCTAGAGGAGGGCTATGCCCGACGGAAAACGTTGTACAACCTCTATCACATCCTTAACCACTTCAACCTGTTCGGCGGTAGCTACGAAGCCCAAGCCAATCGGATGATGGATCAACTGTTGCCATGATCGGGCTGTGATCGGGCTGCACTCCAGGGCCGTGACCGGGCGGGCCAATACAGGCCACACATTTTGATCTATGGTTTTGTAACGCATCGTTAATTTTTTGTCCCTATGCTGATTCTTTCTGCCACCAATGGCAACAACTTGTCCCTCGCCCGCGCCTTTGCCGAGGAGGCCGTCAAACAAGGCTTAACCCCTGAGGTGATCAGCCTGCCCGATCTACGCCTGTCCCTCTACGACTCGGTGGCCCGGGACGCTGGCCCGGGGTTGGCCCCGTTGATCCAGGCCCTCCGTCAGCATCAAGGGCTGGTGATCTGTGCGCCAGAGTACAACGGATCCATCCCTCCGGTGGTTAGCAATGCCATGGCTTGGCTCTCGGTCAGTACCGGAGATTTCCGGGCTCTGTTCAATGCCCGTCCGCTGGTTCTGGCCAGCCATAGCGGCAGCGGTGGGCAAAAGGTCGGTTTGGCGATGCGCCAACAACTATCCCACCTGGGCTGCAATGTTCTTGGTCGGGAAGTCTTGGCCAATGCCCAGAAAGCGGCTAATCCAGAGGCCATTGCGGCCCTGGTGGCTCAACTGGCGGCCCTCGAACCCGCCTTTGCCCAGACCCGGGCCGCAGCCTAGGCGGATTGTCCTCGACCTTGGTTCAAAATTCTGGCCCATCCCTTAGGATCACGGCATAGGATAGTACTCTGCCAAGACTAGTACTCTGCCAAGACCGAGGATGCCGTGACCGATTCCGAATACCCACCCCAGCCCGATCCCGAACCCCTGGCTACCGATGAACGACCTCCCGGCCCAGAATCTCCCTGGGGTCTGGCTCAGGATACCGCAGAGGGCCGGTTACTAGGGCTGCTTGCCCTACTGTTCTACATTGTGTTCACCCTGCTCCCTGGCAGCAGCACCATCACCGTGGCTTGGCCCTGGGTCTTTCTGTGGCAGGTCGGCCTTGCCTTACCGATCCTTTGGTTACTCTGGCAGGTGTGGCACAGGCCGCTGCGGAGGTTCGCCCTAGGGGCTGGCTTAGATGGGGTGGTCGCGCTGGCGGTGGTGGGGTTGATCGTGTCCACCCTGAGCGCAGAATTTCGATCCCAGGCCCTGTGGTACGCCTGGGCTGGGTTGGGGGGCTTGGCCGCTCTCTATGGGCTGCGGGGATGGTTCACCACCACTGACCGGGTCAAGGCGGCCCTAACCCTTCAGGGCTATGTGGCCCTAGCCTTTGTGGGAGTCAGCTTGATCCTGTGGTTTCTCAGCATTTATCAGCCGGAACTGGCCCGATTACAGGCGCTCCAGGCCTACGGTGTGGACGCTGCCTTTAGTTTTCAATTCACCAGTTTGCGCAACTGGCAACCCATTGGCCATCAAAACTACGTGGCTGGCTACCTGGTGTTGGTTATCCCTCTGTTTGTGGGGCTGGCCTGGACAACCCAGGGAAGGCATCGCTGGGTGTGGATCGGAGCTACCGGACTGGGTTTGGCTAATCTCTATACCACCAGTTCTCGGGGCGGCTGGCTGGGCTTGGTGGCGGCGGGTGTGGTGGGGTTGATTGTGGCCCTGATCTACAGCCCCCTGCCTCGACGGTGGGTGCTGGCTAGCGGGGCGGGGGCCACGGCCCTGGTGGCTGTGCTGATCCTCAGCAATAATCGCCTGAGCCAAGTTCTGTCGCGGCTGGCCAGCGGCAACTGGACGGGCGGCGAATGGTCCTATCGGGCCGTCACCAATGCGGTGGGTTGGAACATGGGCAAAAGCGCACCCCTCACCGGGCTTGGCCCCGGCAGTGTGCCCCTTGTATACCAAGCCTATCGGCCCCACTGGGCCGGACGAGAGGCCGAGCTGCAATTTCAACTGCACAGTACGCCAGCCCAGTTGTGGGGGGAACTCGGCCTGTGGGGGGTTGTGGTGCCCGTGGCCCTGATCGGGGTGCTGCTGGCCCTGATCAGCCGCTGGATTCGTCAGGGGGCTGGCCAAACGCCCTCTGGACTGCCGCCCTTCATGGTCTGGAGCCTGATTGCTGCCGGGGTGGGGTTCACCCTCCTCAGCCTCACGGACTACCAACTCGACATTATTCCCATCAGCGGTGTCCTAGGGCTCTATGTCGTGACCCTCGCCCACACCCTGGTGCCGGGGGCTGATGCGGCTGATCCCAGCCCCCAGCACCGATCCCCAACGTCCCGTTGGCTCGCCGCCCTCGGCCTTGGGGGCTGCCTTGCCATGATGCTTTGGCTGGTGCCTATTCATCGGGCCTGGTATCTGTCGATCGATGGCTTTACGGCCCTCACGAAGCAGGATCTTAATCGCTTTGCCCAGCGCTTGGATCGCGCCCATCAACTGGCTCCCTGGGAAATCTACTATCCCTACCAACTGGGCTGGAACCTGGGCGACCTGAGCTACCAGGTGACGGATAATCCAGACCTGCGATCTCGGCTTGAGCAGGATGCCATTGCCTGGTTTGAACGGGGGAATAGCACCGTCCCCTACCAGGAATTTGGCCACTCAAACCTGGGTTGGCTGTTGATTCAACAGAATGACCCCGCCGCCGCCAAAGCGTCCTTTCAGCGATCCATCGACCTCCTCCCCGCTAAGTCGGGGGTCTTTTTCGGGCTCGGGTTTAGCTGTTGGCAGATGGGCGACAGGGCCTGCGCCGTTGATGCCTTTGCCCTAGAACTGATGCGTCATCCCGTGGTGCTCACCAGCCCCATGTGGCGATTTGGCACCTTGGCTCCCCTCTATACATCGGTCACGGATCGCCTCGAAACCCTCTATGGCGATCTCCTGGCCCAGCACACCGATGATCCGGCGCTAACGGCCTTTCTCCATCAGGGACGGGGCACCTTGCGCTGGTGGATCGGGGCTGGGGACGCCGCTGCCGAGGATTGGGCCAGGGCGGGTGGCCCGGTGGCTCAAGCCCTGCTCACCCTGACCCAGGGCGGAACAGTGGATCCCGAAACCCTGCCTGTCAGTCCGGCAAAATATGCCATAGCGGCGTGGCAGCGCCCTGACCAGCGACAAGCCTTGCTGGAGAAGGCCTGGGTGACGCAGCCAGAAGATTTGCCCCAACTGGCCGATAGTCTCCCGGATCCAGCCATGATCGCCAATTTGGTCGCTAGCATGGATAACGCTACGGACTTTAAAGACTGGCTGCAACGAACGGCCCCCATCTGGCAACCCCGCAGCGAACGGCTGGGATTTGGAGTACTCAGCCGCCACATTGATGGCCCCACCCCCTCAGACTTTTATCCTCGGGTAGAAAATATCCCGATGGTGAAGTTTTTCCCCGAGGTCATTCCCTCCCCTAACTTTTTCCCGGCCTT
>JAYKHF010000179.1:0-3367 GCA_035285305.1 Leptolyngbya sp. | reverse complement strand
GATTTGGAGTACTCAGCCGCCACATTGATGGCCCCACCCCCTCAGACTTTTATCCTCGGGTAGAAAATATCCCGATGGTGAAGTTTTTCCCCGAGGTCATTCCCTCCCCTAACTTTTTCCCGGCCTTGGATCAAGCGCTGGCCCCCTATCAGGCCCAAGTTGTGGCCGCGTCTTAGCCCTGGAACTTGATCCGGGAGGGGCCATTCGGGGGACAACCCTCCTTCGTTTCTCCCCTCCGTGTGGGGTAAGGCCAGGGATCTGGATCTCATCGGAAAATACACACCGTTCCGGCCCAGAGGTCGGTAATTTCAGCGGTAGAACTAGGGTCGGACAGGAGGCCAGCGAGTTGGCCAGCGGCGAATTCGGTGCCAATCGTACTCTCAAAGACGGTAATCGTATAGGCCGACTCTAGGGCCTCGCGGCTAGATCCCACCCCGATCCCCGCTAGGGTGGTGAGGGTGTCGCTGTCGTCACCGGGCCGCACGGACCAGCCCACAAAGGTGGTGTCATCGGCGTTGATTGCTAGGCCATCGGCCCACAGGGCGCTGACGAAGGGATCTCCCGGACATTCCTCGTTGATGCTGACCGTTTCCGGATCGCCCAAAATGTCGCTGACGGTGGCCTGTACCGTGGCCATGTCTGCGCCAAAGGGGATGAGCGTGGTTGAACCACTGTCGGGCTCGACCAAAAACAGCCCCTCCCCGGTTAAGGCCAGGGCCACCTCCGTGGGCACCGCCGGGTCGGCCTCGGGGGCGGAGTTAGGGGCGGTGCAGGCGGTGGTAACCGATAGGGCTAAGCCCACCATGAAGGCAGAACCGAGGGGAAAGGAAGGATAAGTCATGGGCCATTACGATGAGGACTGTAGTCTAATCAACGAACAATCAACGAACCGTAGCCATGCCAGACAACCTTGGCTGAGCGGCGCTGCTTTCGGGGGCGGCAATGGCCCCAAACAGGCTGGCTGGCCTGGTCTGCTGGCCTGTTCCAGGGTGAAATCTAGGGGAATTGGGGCTAGGGCAGGGCGGCAATTTTGATCACATCGGGATAGCCTGGATTGCCGTGAACCACGACCTGACGCTGGTTGGCATGGAGGTGGCGCACCAGGGCATAGATGGTTTCGATGTCGTCGGGAAAGCCTGATTGATCGGCCAGTTCCTTCAGGCTGAGGGGTCTGGCGCTTTGGCGCAGGGTATTGACAATGGCCGATTGTACCTTCAGCACCTCGGCGGCGGCTTTTTTACCCGCCTCTACCCCGGGCTGGTGGTAAGCGTTGATATTCACCAGCGAAGCATAGAGGCCAACGGCCCTTTCATAGAGGGCAATCAGGGCTCCAACGGTGTGGGCATTGACTTCGGGAATGGTGATGGTGATCGACTCGCGGGCATTGTCGTAAAGGGCCTTGCGAGTGCCTTGCAAAAAGCCGAAGAGGTAATCACCGGAGGTAATCTCGGGCTCTAGTTCGATGGAGAACCCGGTGCGGTCTTTCATCACCTCAATGAAGGTGACAAAGAAACTGGGCAGACCGTCCCGCAGTTGCTGCACATAGGCATGTTGGTCGGTTGATCCTTTGTTGCCATAGACGGCGATGCCTTGGTAGACCACGTTGCCGTCTAGGTCTTTTTCTTTGCCCAAGGATTCCATCACCAACTGTTGCAGGTAGCGGCTAAACAACAGCAGGCTATCCTTGTAGGGCAGCACTACCATGTCCTTGTCCCCCCTACCCTTGCCCGCATAGTACCAAGCGAGGGCAATGAGGGCGGCGGGGTTGCGGCGCAGGTCGGGCACGCGAGTGGCGATATCCATCTCCTTGGCTCCGCCGAGGATGGAACGAATGCTGATGTTTTGCAGTGCGGCGGGTAGCAGCCCGACAGCGGACAGTTCTGAGGTGCGGCCCCCCACCCAGTCACGCATGGGGAAGGTGGTCAGCCAGCCCTCTTGAATGGCCTGCTGTTCTAGATGACTGCCGCGCCCCGTGACCGCCACCGCCTGCTTAGGAAAATTGAGCCCCTTGGTTTTGAACCGGTGCATCACCTCCAGCATCCCATTGCGCGTTTCCGGGGTGCCACCGGATTTGGAAGTGACGATGACGAGGGTCGTTGCTAGGACGTCTTCCAGCTTGGCCAGGGTACGGTCAATGCCTTCAGGATCGGTATTGTCGATGAAGTGGATCTGGAGGGGAGGAAAGTCTGGGCCTAGGGCTTGGGCAACAAACTGCGGCCCCAGGGCTGATCCACCAATGCCGATGGACAGCACATCGGTGAAGCGCTCTTTCCCAGGTGGACAGATCACCCCTGTTCTGACCTGACTGGCAAATTGCTCAATATTAAACAGGGTGTCAAGAATGTCCTGTTTGAGTTCTGGGGTCGGGGCGAGGTCAGCGTTGCGAAGCCAGTAGTGACCTACCATGCGGTTCTCATCCGGGTTGGCAATGGCCCCAGACTCGAGGGCGGCCATGTCCTCGAAGGCTTTGGCAAACCGGGGTTGCATTTCAGCGATAAAGGCATCATCAAACCCCATGCGGCTGACATCGAGGTAAAAGCCCAGTCTCTCGTGGTAGTAGAGCCAGTCTTTGTAGCGTTGCCAAAGAGCCGCTGCCGTCATGCGCTTAGTCCTCGTACGAACCCGATGCTCTCTATAGTGTACTGAAGGGGGGTCCTTTCGTTTTGGCCAATTTCGACGGAGGCTGAGGGGAGAGACCCCTTCAACACCTAGGAGAGACTCGCTTTGGCGGCCCGGAGACGGGTGGACATACTGCGAATCACTTCGAGGGCAAAGAGGGGGGTTTCCTGAACTAAGAACTTAAAGTGGGTTTGATCCATGGCGGCTAGCTTACAGTTGGTTTTGGCGATCGCCGTAGAGGCCCGCAACGGAGGGGTTTGCACCAGCGCCCCTTCCCCAAAGATATCCCCCGCTTGGATGGTCTCGAAGACCTTACCGTTGACCACCATCTCCACTTCCCCTTCAATCACGCCGTACATGACCTGGCCAACGGTGCCGACTTCAAAAATGGTCTCCCCGGCCTGATAGAGGCAAATATTGGGAGCCTTCACGAACAACTCAATGGCATGGGCCGGATTCAGCATGGCATCGCCTCTTAAGAGCACAGATAGTCTACGTCATTTTATCGTTTGCGGTTCTTCGCCGGGTTAACGTCACCTTAAGCCCTGCCCCAACCGTGCGTAGGCTCGCTAAATTGGAGCCACCCGAGTCTGGCTTCCCGAGGGCGGCTAAACTGTGCCACCCTGGTTGGCTGACAAAAGATTCTGGGTCGGGCGCGAAAACCGCGCCCCTACGGCATTGGTTCCATGTAGGGGTCAGGTCTCCTGACCCTTCGATGAATCTGGGTTCTCGCCAGTTTTGTCGGTCA
>JAYKHF010000178.1:0-8683 GCA_035285305.1 Leptolyngbya sp. | reverse complement strand
TTGGGACGGTTGGGTGTTGTGTTCGACCCAGGCCCGGTAGTCGTGGATCAGGTGATGCTCGATGCGGCTTTTCATGGTCATCAAAATGCCGTTGAGAAAGGTGCGCCCGGTGGCATCGAGGATTCCGTGGGGCATGTGTTTGATCGGCGACGGCATCTCCAGGCAAATGGAGAGGTTCGCTTCGCCCTGAATTTCGGTGTGGTGCTCTTGGCGATGGGGTTTGAGGATGCCCTTCAGGCCCATGGAAAAGGACTCGTTGATATGACTGAGGTAGCCCGGGCCGCGCACTTCACAGTCCAGGGCTTCGAGGCAGAGGGATCCATCGGCCAAGCCCCACACCCGCAGATCCGTGGTGGGCTCTACATGGATGCCGAAAAAGTGCAGGGGGCGCAAACTCAGGCGATACACGCCCTCGGCCTGAGGCTCGATGCGGCGCGGATCGGTAATGGCCTGCACCAAACGCTGGGGCTGGCGCAGGTAGTGCTCGATGGGGATGGCCTCGTGGGGCACCCGCACATTCAGGGCTTGGCTGGCGTGAAACTCTTTCATAGGAGAACGTTACCTGAAAAGGGGGATCGCTATCAGATAGATAAAGTTTTGTAACGCGATCTCATTTTCATTGTAGACGCTTCCTCCAAAATGGTGACGTTTCTCCCCAGACGGTAGGGGCAGGGCCAGAAGATCTGGCCCCTACGGGGGAAATCCGTGGCTTGGTCATTCCGGGGCGATTAATCGGGTAGACCCAGGACTTCGCCTTCACCCGGGATAACTTCACCGATGTCGTAGGCTGCGATCTGACGTTGGGTCAGCCAGGTGAGGACGGTTTCGGCCTGGTCAGCGGGAACCAGTAGGGCAAAGCCGATGCCCATATTAAAGGTGTGGTACATGGCCCGGGGGGGAACGTCTCCGGCGGTGGCCAACCACTCAAAGACGGGCAGCACGGGCCAGGTGCCGGGGGTGAGGCGGAGGCTTTGGCCGGGGGCGAGGCAGCGGGGCAGGTTTTCTGGGAGGCCACCGCCGGTGATGTGGGCCATGGCGTGGATGGGCAAGCCTGCTCGGCGGGCGGCGAGGATAGGCTCGACGTAGATGGTCGTGGGGGTGAGGAAGATGTCTCCAAGGAGTTTATCCCCGAGGCTGGGGACTACTTCAGCCCAGTCGTAGCCCTTGCCACCCCCATCAAACCGCTGACCTTCGCTGACCACCTTGCGCACCAGGCTAAAGCCGTTGCTGTGGACGCCGCTGCTGGCAAGGCCGATCACCCGGTCGCCAAGCTGTACCTGGCTGCCGTCGAGGATGTCAGATTTTTCCACCACGCCAACGCAAAACCCGGCCAGGTCATACTCGCCGGGGGCGTAGAATCCCGGCATTTCTGCGGTTTCGCCCCCCAGCAGGGCCGCCCCCGCCTGCCGACAGCCCTCAGTGATGCCGGAAACCACCTGGGCTAGGGTTTCTGGCTCCAGTTTGCCCGTGGCCAAATAGTCTAGGAAAAACAGGGGTTCTGCCCCGCAGGTCAAAATGTCGTTGACGCACATGGCCACCAGGTCGATGCCGACGGTGCTGTGGTGATCGGTGAGTTGGGCAATTTTGAGCTTGGTGCCCACGCCATCGGTGCCCGAAACCAACACGGGTTGGCGATAGCCCGCCGGAATTTCGCACAGCCCGCTAAAGCCCCCCAGGGCACCCAATACCTCCGGGCGACGGGTGCCATCCACCATGGCCCGAATGCGCTGCACAAAGTCGCGCCCTGCTACCACGTCAACACCGGCGTCACGATAATCCATAGTGGGGAAGTCTTCCTTAGGTTCGAGGGGTTTGCGGTTTGGGCGCTGGCTAGACGGATGGCCGTTGTCGGCGATGTCTACATAAGCCCTTTATATAAATAGACATCAATAGAGACATCAATAGACGCCCAAGCCCTAGAGGCCCAGTCTCGGTCGAGGCATGGTCTATTTATATAGACATTTTCTAGCGCCGTGACATGGACATCTTCTAGACGTCTTCTATTTATATGATCTGCGCTGCCCATTCCGGTGATCGAGAGCGAGGGAATGGTTAAACCCTATAGTGTACTCAAATGTTGCATCGCCTTCACAGGGCTTTTCTAGGGAGCAAAATTTCATCATTTGTTGACCGACAGCCCCCCTTTTTGACGGATCAATCCATGAGCTTTCAAAAACGAACGCAGGGGAATTGATAAGAAAATTAAAATGTTTTACCCCCTTGGCGAGCGCCCCCAAACTCCGATAGGATAACCACTCGCGAAAATTCGACTCTCGTCATCGCCAAGCTTTTTATCCCGCCAGAGATTTTTGCCGCCACTTTTCCCGGATTCGCAAGGGCGAGGCTTCGTGCTAAGTTACGTTTCGTCTAGAACCAAGAGTAAACCTTTGTAACGGATCCGTGCCGCAAGGTTGCCCCAAGGAACCTGTCTTGCTGCCCCCCTTGGCATCGAGATTGAGCACCTTCCTTCCTGTTGATCTCTTCTGGTGTGTATGAAACAGTCTGTACTCGGTGGGATAACGGCAGCCGTTATCCTGTCTACCGTTGGCGCATCGATGCCCAGTCATGCTCAATCTGCTGATGAATCTCGTACTACCGTCGATTTGGCGGTTGATGCTGCCCTAGAAGCCGCTGATCCAACTCAGGCTGAATCCGTCTCGGCATCCTCCCCAATGGAGGAGTCCAACCCTGAGACCAGCGGTCAAACTATCCCGCTTTTCCCCACGTCAGTGGCGTCTAACCCTGCGGTGCACCTCTCTCTGCCCTCAGTCGGGGATTTCACTCCCAGCGGAGAGCCCGCCTCCCAGGTTCGATCCCAGAGTGCCGCTAACCTGGCCACCATCCTGCCCCACGCCCTCGATGAGAATCAGGCCGCTACAATCTACCTCCGTTCCATCCCGGTGATCACCCTGATTGGGGATGAACTGCCCACCCTTGGCGAGTCCAAGCAATCCCAGCCCGCTAACGCCAGTCCCGATCCGGTGATGCGCGCCGATGCCCTTGTGGATCGACTGCTAGCCCTGGCGGAAACGGCAGATCCCGCCGACCTTGAAGCCCGTTGGTTGCCCGATCAAGAAGCCTTTGCGGTGGTCTGGGCGGATGAGGTGCTGGTGACGGTGAATGACCAAACCATCCTGCCCGACACGACGGACAATCCCGCTGAGGATGTGCTGCAAATTGCCAACCGGATGCGGCGGTTGTTGGGCAATGCCCCAGCCCTCAGCCGGATCGAGGGGTTGCCTACACCGGCACGTCCCGCCGCTGCCCCTGTGGGCATTGTCACCTCCACGTTGACCGGAACGGCCTCTTGGTATGGGCCAGGTTTCCACGGTCGGCGCAGTGCCAGTGGCGAAGTGTTCAACCAAAACGATCTCACCGCCGCCCACCGGACGCTCCCCTTTGGTACCCGAGTGCGCGTCACCAATCTCAGTACTGGCCAGCAGGTGATTGTGCGCATCAATGACCGTGGCCCCTTCAGCCACGGGCGCATTATTGACCTCTCTGCCGCCGCCGCTGGCCAGATTGGCCTCCGGGCCAGTGGGGTTGCCCGGGTTCAGGTTGAGGTTCTCTCGACCCCCTAGCCCATCCCAAACGCGCCCATTCGGCGTCGCTTTGGCCCTAGGCCCCGATCTGAACCCCATGGGCTTGACCCAGAAGGGCCAACGGATCAGGCCATCGACTAGGCTCCATACGGCCCCTCAGGAAACCTGAGGGGTCTTTGTTTAGGCGGGTAGGCGGCTGAAACCCCGGGGGCCGGGGGCCAGATAGCCCTGGGCCTCTATCTGTGGCTAACGATAATCTGATAGGGTATTAGCTTTGGTTGCCAGTGGTCAGAGGGTGATCTGTCACACGGAAGCGGCGCGGGAGTAGGCGCAGGGGAGATCAGGTGGTGCGAGTACTGAAAACGGTGGACGGCCTAACCTGTTACTTGGCGCGGCAGCCCAGGGGGCAACGGCTGGGGCTGGTGCCCACCATGGGCGGGCTTCACAGCGGTCATCAACGCCTGATGGATCGGGCACGGCGGGAGAATGATCTGGTGGTGGTGAGTATTTTCCTCAACCCAACCCAGTTTGCTCCCGAGGAGGATTTAGACCGCTATCCCCAAACCCCCAGCCAGGATTTTCACCTTTGCGACCAAGCCGGGGTGGATGTCGTGTTTATGCCCACCGTCCGCGAGATCTATGGCCATGCCCAGCCAGCGGCCTCGAACCTCACCCAGGTAATCCCCCCTGCGGCGATGACCGCTGTGCTGTGCGGCCCCCATCGTCCCGGCCATTTTGCCGGGGTGGCCACGGTGGTCACGAAGTTGCTGAGTCTGGTGCACCCCGACCGGGCCTACTTTGGCTACAAAGACGCCCAGCAGTTGGCCATCATCAAGCGTCTTGTCCAGGATTTGAACCTGCCCGTCCAGATTGTGGGCTGCCCCACGGTGCGGGAGGCCGATGGTCTGGCCCTCAGTTCTCGCAATGCCTACCTCAGCACGGCGGAACGCATCCAGGCCCCGGCCCTGTATCGGGGGCTGATGGCGGCCCAGGATCGGTTTAAGGCGGGGGAACGATCCCGTGCGGCGCTGATTGAGGCGGTACAGACCACCCTGGCCCAAGAGCCCTCGGTGCAGCCCCAGTATGTGGAACTGGTGCATCCCGATACCCTGGTGCCCCTAGACAACGTGGAGACCCTAGGGCTGCTGGCCGTGGCCGCCCACCTGGGCTCCACCCGATTGATTGACAATCTCTTGCTGCGCCACCGCCAGCCCATCCTCGCCATTGACGGCCCCGCCGGAGCCGGGAAGTCTACCGTGGCCCGCCAGGTGGCCAAGCGCCTAGGGCTGCTGTATCTAGACAGTGGAGCCATGTACCGGGCGATTACCTGGCAGGCGCTTCAGCAGGGGGTGGATCTTCAGGATGACGTGGCCGTGGCCGAACTGCTGCAAGATTGCCAGATCACCCTTGCCGCCTCCGGGGACGACCCCGCCTTTGCCGCCTACCCCAGCCGCATTTGGCTCAATGGCCAGGAGGTGACTGAGGCCATTCGCCATCCTAGCGTGACGGCCCAGGTCTCGACGATTGCCGCCCAACCCATTGTGCGCAAAGTCTTGCTCAAGCAACAGCAGCGGTACGGCATGGCCGGGGGCGTGGTCATGGAGGGTCGCGACATTGGCACCCAGGTGTTTCCCCATGCGGAACTGAAAATCTTCCTCACTGCCTCCGTGGCCGAACGCGCCCGCCGCCGCCAGCAAGACCTCAAAGCCCAACAGCAGCCCATGGAAAGCCTCGCCGCCCTAGAACGGGCCATCGATGACCGAGATCGCAAGGACAGCACCCGCCGCGTCGCCCCCCTCAAAAAGGCCGAGGATGCCGTGGAACTGATTACCGATGGTCTCTCTATCGAACAGGTGGTGGATAAAATCGTCTGCATGTACCAAACCAGGGTCGGGACGGCGTGACTCTGCCCTGGCCGAGGGGCCTAGGGCGAGGGGCCTAGGGCGAGGAGACCTCGCCCCTACGGGGGTGGCTTTTGTGATGATGGCAATTTGTGATGATGGCAATTACTGGAACAACGCAACTGCTCGGTATTATTGGCGATCCGGTGGATCACTCCCTCTCTCCGGTGATGCACAATGCGGCCCTGGCGGAACTGGGGGTGGACTATGCCTATGTGCCGTTTCCGGTGCAGGCGACTAACCTGGCGGCGGCGGTGCAGGGGCTAGCAGCGGTGGGGGTACGGGGGTTTAGCATTACCATTCCCCACAAGCAGGCCATTCTGCCCCTGCTAGCCACGGTGACGCCCGAGGCCCAGGCGGTGGGAGCCGTGAATACCGTGTGGCGCACGGAACAGGGCTGGGCCGGTACCAATACCGATGTTCCGGGCTTTATGGCCCCCTTGCAGCATGGGCGCGACTGGTCGGTGGCCACGGTGGTGGTGCTGGGCAACGGCGGCGCAGCCCGGGCCGTGGTGGCGGGCTGTAGCCAGTTGGGGCTACCCCACATTCAGGTCGTAGGGCGCGATGTCGCCAAGCTAGCGAAGTTCCAAGCCAGTTGGGCTCAGTCCTCCACCTTGCCCACGGTGCATGGCTGGGATGCCCTGCCCGATCTCCTGCCCCAGGCGGATCTCGTGGTCAACACAACGCCCATCGGCATGGCCCACACCGCCGATCAAACGCCCCTCGCCGCCGCCGATCTGGCCCTGATTCCCCCCCACGGTTGGGTCTATGACCTGATCTACACCCCCCGCCCCACCTGCCTGCTAACCTTGGCCGCTGAGCGGGGGCTGGCCACCCAGGATGGCCTGGAAATGCTGGTGCAGCAGGGGGCCATTGCCCTAGAGGGCTGGATTCAGCAGCCCGTTCCCGTTGATACCATGCGGCAAGCCCTAGTGGACTGGCTAGCGCGATAGTTCCCGATTCCAGACCCATTCGCCGCCCCACGATTCTCCCGCCCGCCCATCCCCAAACAGCGCTACCCTAGTAAAGGCTTCATTGGGGTAGAGAAACGTATGGTGCGCCGTAGTCTTCGTCAGGTGATGGCTGGTCTGTTGGTGGTCATGCTCTGGCTGGCCAGCGGTTGGGGGCTCACGGCAGAAGCCCTCACCCCCATTGACCTAGAGGACGTGCATTACGAACCCTGTCCGGCGGAATATGCCGAGGGCATGGTGGCGGCGGGATCCATTCAAGAGGCCAACTGTTTTTTAATCCTAGGTAAGGCCATTAATCGTTCGGGTAAGCCTGTACGGGATGTGGATATTTTTGGTCGCGTGTTTGACGCCAACGATAATCCGGTGATGCAAAACCGGGGACGCCTGGGCGGCATTGAGGAAGTTCTCCCCGGCGAAAGTGAGTTTGAAATCCGCATTTCCGTCGCCGCCAACCAGCCCGAACCGTTGCAACTGCGGCAGTTCAAGGCGTCGGGCTTCGCCAGCATGGTGCGCTAGGACGCGGCTGCCTGACGCCCCTAGACCGTCTATTTTTTGAGTATCCCCCCATGACAACCCCCGACATTCAGTGGTATCCCGGTCACATTGCCAAGGCAGAAAAAGCCTTGGTGGATCAACTCAGCCGGGTGGATGTGGTGTTGGAGGTGCGGGATGCGCGGATTCCCCTGGCCACCCAGCACCCCAGCGTGAATGGCTGGGTGGGCGAAAAACCCAGGGTGTTGGTGCTCAACCGGATGGATATGATTTCCGCCGCCGCCCGGGAAGCGTGGGAAACCTGGTTTCGGCAGCAGGGGCAGGTGCCCCTGTTTACCAACGCCCAGCAGGGCCAAGGGGTAAAGGCCATTGCCAAGGCGACCCAAACCGCCGGAGATGCCGTCAACCAACGCCGCTCGGCCCGGGGCATGAAGCCAAGGCCGATCCGCGCCGTGGTGATTGGCTTTCCCAACGTGGGCAAGTCGGCCCTGATTAACCGCCTGCTGAACCGTAAGGTGGTGGCCAGTGCCCGCCGCGCCGGAGTCACACGCCAGTTGCGCTGGGTGCGAATTTCCGGCGATCTAGACCTACTGGACGCGCCCGGGGTGATTCCGGCCCGGTTGGATGACCAAAGCGCCGCCCTCAAACTGGCCATCTGCGACGACATCGGCGAAGCCGCCTACGATACCCAATGTACCGCCGCTGCCTTTTTAGAACTACTCAGAATGCTGGAACAGGTTCAGGTGCCGGATCACTACCAAGCCGCCCTCCAGGATCGCTACGGCGTGGCCCTGGCCGACCACACGGGGGAAAGCTTTGTGGCCGAGGTCGCCGCCCAAAAGTTCCAGGACGATAAAGAACGCACGGCCAAGCGTATCCTCAATGATTTCCGAACCGGGCTGCTCGGTTCCTGGATTCTAGAATGGCCTCCGGCGAATTAGCGCCGTTTCCGGCCTTCCTCCCGCCTAAACGCCACTGTCAAGCTTCGGTGTCACGTTACACTGTGGGTCAGTTCCGACAACGCCAAATCTATGCCTTGGTCTCGCACTCGCATCATCAGTGGGCTGGTCGCCATTGCCATCGCCCTTGCCATGATTCTCTTGGGTGGCTGGTATTTCACCCTGGGGTTTGGGGTCATTATTTGGCTGGGCCAGCGGGAAATTTTTGATCTGGTGCAGGCTAAGGGCATCGTCCCCGCCACCAAAACCACCCTGGTGGTCAGTCAGTTGGTGCTCATTGCCGCCCATGTCGTACCCCACTGGGCCGATGCTCTGCTGCCCCTCGGGGGGACGTTCATCTGCTTTTATCTGCTGTTCCAGCCCCAGGTGGCCACCATTGCCGATGTGGCGGCCTCCATTTTGGGCCTGTTCTATGGTGGCTATCTGCCTAGTTTCTGGGTGCGCCTGCGCGACCTAGGCGACAACGTCGGATCCCTACCCCTGGGCGGCTACTGGCCCAACCATTGGCCCCCCGCCCTCGCCCAGGTGCCTGCGGGGCTCACCCTCACGTTAATTGCCTTTGGCTGCATTTGGGCCTCGGATATTGGGGCCTACACCGCCGGAAAGGTGATCGGCAAAACCCCCCTGTCCAACATCAGCCCCAAGAAAACCGTGGAGGGTGCCGTTTTTGGTATGGCGGGCAGCATGGCCGTGGGCCTAGCTGGCAGCTATTGGCTGAGTTGGCCCCTGTGGCCCCTCTCCGGTGCCGCCCTAGGGCTGATGATTGGTGTTTCCAGCCTGTTGGGCGATCTGACCGAATCCCTGATGAAACGGGATGC
>JAYKHF010000177.1:0-7119 GCA_035285305.1 Leptolyngbya sp. | reverse complement strand
CTCCCCTCGTTGCCGAAACTCCGGGGGATCTGCCCACCCTCGTCTTTGAGCGGGTCTTTCGCCGGTTCCAGGGCAACCTAGCCAACACCAGCTCACTCCCCCAGGAGACCGACATTCTGCGGGAGGACAAAAAGCGAGAATTGCTCTACCTCACCCTGCGCAAATTTGAGGATGCCCTCGGGGCCATGGCCCAGGCCAATCTTCCCCCCGGCCAACTGGCGGAACAAAGCTCCCTGCTGATCCGGGACGTGTGGGCCGCCACCCTCACCGACTTTTTTGGCCGCTATTACACCCTCCAAGTCACCAACCTGGAGCAACCCGTGGTGCCCACCCTGATGGCCGAGGCCGAGGTCGTCCAGCGCTCGATCCTCGGATCCATTCCCCTGGTGCCGGATCTCTTGGCTCATCTCATTTTTCAAGATGCCCTGGTGATAGACGGCGTTCCCTATGCCGCCGCCACACCCCAGGCGCTCAGCCGCAGCCAACTCTTACTAGAGCACCTGCTGCTTCAGGTGGCCAACGGGGTGATCCAGCCCCTGCTCAACTGCTTTGCCGATGTAGAACTGCTCAAGAAAACGCTTTACCAGCGTCGCCTCATGTCTAGCCGCGACATTGAACGTTTCCGCAACGATCTCTCCTGGCGTTACCGATGGGATGGCTTGATTCACGATCCCAAGGCCATCTTTGAAAGTCAGTACCGCCTGTGGCGTTTCACAGAACGGGGCATCCAAACCCAGACGATCTACGCCCCGCGCCGGGAGGAACTCGATAGCCTCTCAGGGTTACAACGGCTCGTCACCCTCACCATCGAAGCCCGCGATGCCGTGGCTCCACGATTTCGGGCGGCGGTGTCTCTGGTGGGCAATGGCCTCGTCTATGTGCTAACGGACGTGATCGGTCGCGGCATTGGCCTGATTGGGCGCGGCATTCTACGCGGCGTGGGTCACGCTTGGCGCGATCCCCGATCCCGAGGATCCGACCCATCCTCCACCGAGGATGGCGGAGATGCATTTCCCTGAGTTTCGCTCCCTGAGTTCCACTCCCTGAATTCTGCCACCGCCTTCCCACGGCCCAAGGGCATCATGGCCCTTGAGTGACCCTTGGGTCTAGGCCGCCGTCAGACGACGGGAGGGCTGGAGGGGTGGCTCCACATAGGTGGGCAGTTCTTCCGGCACGATGACCGGATCGGGCAGATGAATTTCAATGGGCTGGGGCAGCAGTTCCAGCGGGTGAATGTCTGGCATGGCCGTCGCAAACACCGCCATGGACAGAGAGCAGGCATTCCAGCGACCTTGAACCGGCACCCCAAGCTGATCGCAGTAGCCTCCGCGCCGCCCCTCCGGTGTGTAGTGGCGGCAACGGCTACAGCATAGAACCTGACACCCCATCCTTTTCATCGCTGCATCCTAAGTGAGAGAAACTCCCTGTATTTTCTCCTATTGTTTTTTTGGGGATCACAGCCTTCAACGCACCAGAGAGTCAGTCTTTCATCCCGCCACCTGCGCCAAAATCATGGCCTACAATTTAGGTTTTCTTTATATTTACTTCAGAGATGATCACATTTGACAGAACAAGGCCTTTATAGGGGATTAAGCCACTGAAACATAGTGGGGATCAATTAAGAGAATCGCTTTATTTAAAGAATTTAGGCCCGCCTAGGGCCAGAAATCTCCATCACCATTGGCTTGGCGATGCGCCATGCCAGTCTGAGTTTAGGGCCTCCTCAACACCACCAAACCTGATCCACCCTGACCGATTATTCCTACCCTCCTAGGAACGATCCGCCGCCAGGGATTTGCCGCCGTGGGGCATCGGTCAACCCGTCGCCCGGTGGTCGCCCAGGGTGGGAGGGGATTCCCTGGGTTGGGGATCGGTGACATCGCGGCGGAAAGGCGCAGGAAATGACCTTGAAATTCCCTGACAGCCCGTGCTATCAAGGGGCCAGTGCGGGGATGAGGCTCATTCAGGCTCGCTGGCCGGAGGCTCGCTGGCCGGAGGCTCGCTGGCCGGAACGCTACCCTAGCCCCTAGGCATACCGCATTATCTAGCGTCAGGTGTGTTCTACAGGTTTCTTTGCCCTGTCTACTGAGCCCTGTCTACTGAGATCAAGAAGCGAGTGCATTCCTATGATGACCGACCAACTGGAGACCACCGTTCAAAGCCTTCCGCCCATCCATCAACAACTGGTGGAGCGCTACACCCGCCTCTGCCGCGCCTATGTGCAATTGTCGGATCGCTTCCACCAGCTTGATGTTAATCACATGACCCTCAAGGGGCAGGTAGTTCCCTTACTGAAAGCCCTAAAAATTCAACAGGATCGGCTGCGGCAGATGCAGACCGACAAAGAGACCCTCCAGGAGACCCTCGCCCAGCGGGTTACCCAGCACCGTCAAGACCTACAGGCCCTCACGCGCACCTACGAAGAACGCCTAGCGAGCCTCAGCCACCACATCGAAGAACTCCAATCCCTGGAAGGGCTGCTGTCATCGGCAGCCTGCCATGATCTGGCCATCGCCGAGGAGCAGATGGATCTGGTAGAGGCTACCCTCCATGAAATGGCCGAGGACGACGATCCCGACCTCAGCGCCGACGAGAAGGCGCTGTTAGCCGCCTACCGCGCCAACCCGGAGGCTTTCCTGGTGGCCCTGGAGGAAGGCGCGTAACGGGTGGGTCTCCCCTTGGGCTAGGGGGTGAGATCAGAGGTCGCCGACGACCCAGAGGTCGGGGGGCTTGCCGCTGAATCCGAGGGATTGACGGTGACTAGGGGCGTGGCCTTGGGGTTCAACTGGTCTCGGTAGTCTAGCCCCAGCACCTCGCTGTAGAGCTTGATGTATTCCACGGCAGACTTGTCCCAGCTAAAGTCTTGGGCCATGGCCCGCTGTTGCAGTTCGCGCCAAGCATCCTTGTAGCGATACCCTTCCCAGGCCCGAATCAGGCAGGTGAACAGGTCGAGGGGTTCATAGCGGTCGAAGCAGTAGCCCGTCCCGGCGTGGTTAGCGGGGTCGTGGTGCTGCACGGTATCCACCAGCCCCCCCGTGCGCCGCACGATTGGAATACAGCCGTAGCGCATGGCAATCATTTGGCTGATGCCGCAGGGCTCAAACCGGGAGGGCATCAGGAAGGCATCCGACCCGGCGTAGACCCGGCGACCGATGCCCTCGCTGTAGAGCAGGTAGGTGGCCATGCGGCCTCGGTAGCGGCTGGCCATTTGCCAGAGTTGGGTCTCGTAGTAGCGATCCCCGGTGCCCAGCACAATGATTTGGGAGTCGGTATAGGACAGGAACCGATCCAAAATTTGCAGGATTAGATCCAGCCCCTTTTGCTCTACCAGGCGACCGACGAGACCAATCAGGAAGGCTTGGGAATTCACCTCTAGGCCCAGTTCTTCCTGGATGGTGATTTTATTCGTCCGGCGCTGATCCAGGGTATCGGCGGTGAAGGGTTTGGCGATGTAGCGATCATTGGCCGGGTCAAAGGATTCCGTATCAATGCCGTTCAGCAAGCCGCTGAGCTTGCCCTTTTCGTAGGACAGCAGCCCATCCAGTTGCTCGCCATATTCCGGGGTTTGAATTTGGTAGGCGTAGGTGGGCGACACGGTGTTGACCCGATTGGCAAACTGAATGGCCGCCGCCATGGTGTTGTGGCTTTGCATATACCAGGGGCACCAGGTCATCTGTTCAAGCTGCCAGCGCCAGGGGCCTTGGTAGGCTAGGTTGTGGATGGTGAAGACGGTTTGAATATGGGGGGTTTCATGCATCCACACCGGAATCATGCCCGTGTGCCAGTCGTGGCAGTGGATGATGTCGGGGCTCCAGTAGTTCCAGGCGAACTCGGCGGCTCCGTTGGCAAAGAAGGTGAACCGCCAAAATTCATCATCACCGTAGTAGACCTTGCGGGGATCAAAGGCGGGGTGGCCAAACAGATAGAGGGGAACGTCCGAATCGGGGAAGAGGGTTTCGTAGACCTCGAAGTCGTTGAACATGGCGGTGCCTTTCCAGATGGACTTTTTGGGAATGTCCACCTTGTCGGGCATGAAGCCGTAGTAGGGCATGAAGATCCGCACATCGTGCCCCATCTTACGAAGTACCTTGGGGAGGGAACCCACCACATCCCCCATGCCGCCAACCTTCGCCAGGGGCGCTGCTTCTGCTGCCACAAAAAGAATCTTCATATCGCCCCGCTTTTGCCGAAATCACTGCACAAATCCTAGGTTCCAGTCTACGGGGGTGTGGCGGTTATGCCTAGACGTTGGAGCTGATTTCCGTGCAGTTGGGGCCGTGTCGATCCAACTTGTCCTCATGCCCCCCACCGGAGGAAACACAGGTCGCCGCAATAGCGGAGCAGGATTCCTGTCCGCCCCTCTGTCCCGACTTTGTGATTGATCTGCGGCCTAACACCGACCGCCTTGCCCCCTTGCAGGCCAAACTATCGATCCGATCAGCCGCCGGAGGTGCTGGATGCGCCACCAACGCTATCCGGGGAGCCGTCATTGCCCGGGTTGAGGGTGGAGATGGCCGACCTGTGGTAGCAGGGTGTATAGGGTGATCGGCTCTGAGCGGCCCCGCAGGGTGTGATCGCCCAGGGATTGTAGGGGCTGGGAGTGGATGTGCTGGGCGGTGTCCTGGCTGATCAAAATCGGATGCTGGGGATACTGCTTGGTCATCGCTTCGAGGCGGGAGGCGACGTTGACCGCATCGCCCAGAACGGTAAAATCCAGACGATTGGCGGTGCCCACACAGCCCACTACCACGGATCCCGAATGCAGCCCCACCCCCAGCGGCAGCGGGGAGATGGTGGGGCTGTCGTGCAAAATGGCCAGGGCGGCGGCCAGGGCCTTTTCCGGGTGATCCTCAAGCTGATCCGGTGCCCCAAAGACGGCCAGCATCCCATCCCCCATGAACTTATCCACCCAGCCGCCATGGCGCTCCACCAGATCCACCAGCCGATCTTGATAGCGGGTCAGCATGGCCATTACGGCCTGGGGATCACGGGTCTCAGCAAATTGGGTAAAGCCGCGCAGATCGGCCATCATCACGGTTACGTCCCGCCGCTGGGGCTGTTGCAGGAGTTGGGAGGGGGTTTCAAAGGCGGTGGCCACCACCGTCGGGGGCAAAAAGCGCTCCATCACCACCCGTCCCATCTCATTTTTGAGGTGACGACGGAGGATATTGCCCATCCATAAACCCATCAGCCCCGTCCCCAAAATGGTGAAACTGGTGAAGAGGGCCAGGGCCGGGTTGAGATCAAACCGCCACGCGGCATAGGCAAAGTTGACCAAGGACAGCAGGGTGGTCAGCACCGTTGCCCGTCGGGTGAAGCGCATCCCGCCGGACACCGCCAGCAGGCAGCAAAAGGCCACAACATTGCCCAGAATGAGCGGTTGACTTTGCCCCAACACCTGCCAAATGTTCGTGGTGAAGGCCCACAACAGCAGCCCATCAAACCCTGGAGCAATCCCCTGCCACCGCTGCAACTGGGCGGGGGTAAGGGGCTGTTGCAACACCCCAATCAGCCCGAGGGCCAGGAGATTGGCCCCCAGGCTAATGATCAGCACCGTCGGGGGCACAGACTCCTTATCCAACAACGCCGGATGGAAAAAGACCACCGCATCCAGCAGGAGGGAAATCAGCAGCACCAGCCACCGCACATAGGCCAGGGTCAACTCGTTGTGCTGGGCCTGCTGCATCAACAGGTGGTTCTGGGCGGCTGCGAGGGGCAGGTGGCGCGGCTGCTCGTCGGTGCTAGGGAAAAAAGACGGCATGGGTTTGGTGGGGCAATGGGCTAGGAGTGATGATCGGCCATGGCTTCCCGGAGTTGATTCAGGGCCGTCCATAGGTCTGGGCGGTGCAGCCAGCCCACGTAGCCTGCGTACAAACAGGCTTGGTTGGGGGCCAACACATAGACATGATCAATGCCTAGGGGGTGCCGCCACACCCGAAGTACCGCATCGTCCGCCAGGGTGAGGAAGGGCTCAGACTGGGGCAGGTCGCGCAGGTGGGCGTCGGTCATGCCGGGGATGGCCCGCAGTTGCTCAATGACCGGATGCTGGGTGAGCGGCGCACTGAAGCTTTTGCCCTGCCAAAATTGCCGAATGGTTTCCACCACCCAGGGATGGCTGCGCAGAACGGCATGGTTCAACCCTTCCATGTCCACGAATTGGGCGTGGGGCACCTTGGTGCTTTCCACCGTAATGGTGCCGTCGCTGCCGCCGTCCACATCCCCCGCAATTACCAGGGTGTTGATCTGCTGAGCCAGGGCACTGGCCATGGTTCGCCGGTCTTGGCCCAGGTCGGCGGCGATGCCCACCCCCACCTGGAGCGGATCGATAATTCGCCCCAAATCGGCCCCGCCCACTGGAGAAGCCACCAACACCAGGGAATGCACCCGGGGCCACCAGTCGGGATGGCGGGTGAGCACCTCCAGCCAAATCAGCCCACCCATGGAATGGCCAATGATCCGCAGGGGCGCATCGGGGTAGGTCTGGACGGTCTCCATGGCGATGCGTTCCACATCGTCAATCAGCGGAGCCATGCGCAGCCAGGTCATGGCGTAGTTGAGACTGGGGGCGATGATGTGGGTTTGTTCCGTCGCCAGTTGTGCGGCCAGGTGGGTCATCTGCTGGTTATTATCGGCCCAGCCATGTTGGGCAAAAAGAAGATAATCTGGCGACATCACGGATTCCTAAAACAGCGCCCAACGTATCCTATCCGAGATAGTGCGGATCAACGGGAGAGATGATTGCCATGACCGCCCTCACCACCCTACGCCAGTTTTTGCCCATCTCAGACCGCCTTGCCACCGCCGGACAGCCCACCGTAGCGGAATTGGCCACCCTAGCCCAGGCGGGCTACGGGGTAGTGATTAACCTGGCCCTGCCCACATCGGATCATGCCCTGCCCGATGAACGGTCTACGGTGGAAGCCTTGGGAATGACCTATGTGGCCATTCCCGTGGTGTGGGAAAACCCGACGCGCAAGGACTTAGACCAATTTTTCCAGGCGATGGAAGCCCACCAGGGCCAAAAAATCTTCGTCCACTGTGCCCTGAATATGCGGGTATCGGTGTTTGTCTATCTCTATCGGGTGCTGCGCCTAGGCCTCGATCCAGCCCTGGCCCAAC
>JAYKHF010000176.1:0-5836 GCA_035285305.1 Leptolyngbya sp. | reverse complement strand
ATTGACTGACAAAACTTACCAGAACCCAGATTTCTCAAAGGGTCAGGAGACCTGACCCCTACATGGCCTAAATGCGGTAGGGGCGCGGTTCCCGCGCCCGGTGCAGGATCTTTTGTCAGCCAACCAGTGAGTAGGCTCTGGCGGGGGGATGACCCCCTAGGATGGTGGTGGCCCTGGTACAGACCGTTGGGCGCAGGGCTGCTGAAACCGATGAATATCCGCCAGCACCTTCACCCAGCCCTGGACGAGCGAGGCTAGGATCTGGTCGCCCTTCTCCACGGTGGCCAGGGTGGGATCCCCTAGAACGCCGCTACGGCTCAGATCCTGAGTCACCCAGGCAAAGGGGAGTGCCCCTTCCATGGTCAGCCCGGTCTCGGTGGGCAAGTCCTGGGGAAACTCCGCCTGGGCCTGATCCATCCGTACCTGATCGGGCAAGATGGCCTGCATCAGGCTGGTTTCGGCATCGCCAGCATGGATGCCCAAGGCCAGTTCCTGGGGGGTGATCAGATCGGCGGCGGCATTGGGCACCGACCACACAAACAGCGGAAACATCATCAAGTCAGGATAGGCGAGGTGCAAATCGCGGGCGGCAATCTCCAAAACCTGGGGTTGGCCGCCGTGGGCATTGAGCAGCACCACCCGACGAAAGCCCGCCCGGTAGAGGCTTTCCACCACCTCTGTGATCACCCGCAGGAGCGTGTCTGCCGAGATCGTGATGGTGCCTGGGAAATGCCAGTGCTCGTTGGATTTACCGTAGTACAGGGGCGGCAGGCCATAGGCCGGAATCGCTGGGTCGAGCTGGTCTAGGGCTTGCCCCAGCACCGTGGTGACAATGGCGCTATCCACCACCAGGGGCAGGTGGGGGCCGTGCTGCTCAATGGCCCCTAGGGGCTGCACAATCACTACCCGATCCCGCTGGGGCATGGCCTCAATGTCCGTCCAGGTGAGATAAGGGAAAAAACGATGGGGAGGAATTGATCCATGCATAGGGGGCTTGAACAGGGGGGCCAGGACTGATTTTCTGCGTCCCCTGACATTAAGCCTTGACAGCCCCAGGGTAAACGGTAACAATACATACAGAATAAATCGTTCATCTCTCTCGCTTGAGAGACGGAAGTAGGGCTCAGCCTGAAGGAACGCGCCTCTGTCTATACCCTTCATTGATTTTAAGGAGAGGCGAATTATGTCCCTAAGCTATCGCGGTGTCAGCTACAACGCTCCTGAAGCTCGGGTTTCGGTCAAAGAAGAAGTCATCGGTCGCTATCGCGGAGCGATGGTGGCCCGCCATGTGGCGAAGCAGGCCCCTGCGGCCCCTGTGCAAGGTCTGAAGTATCGTGGAGCCACCGTGCGCTAGGACGACATCCTAGCCCCAGCATCCCGATCCCTGATTCGGTTCAGTGAGATTGCTAGGAACCCTCAGATCATCTCAACCCAGCATCCCTAGGGGGTGCTTTTTTTTGCGATAAGCTGAAAGGCGTTGTCCTCGGCGACTTCACCCCTAGGCCCAACGGTGGGGCCGGGAGAGGCGGCGGGGCAGCTTGGCCCCTATGAACCCTTTGGCTGTGGCGGTAGTTTGGTATTTCCTGGGCCTGGTAACGGGCGGTCTTCTGCTGGGTTGGCCCTGCCTTCGGCAGTGGCAGCGCCAGCGTCGGATTTTGGCGGTGTTGCAAACGGGGTCTTGGCCCGTGGCCCTGGGGCGACTGAACCAACTGGTGATGGCCCACCCCGAGCAGCAGGAGCAGATTGATCAACTGGGCACCCATCGCGCCACCCTAGAGCAAGTGCTCCAGGCGGCTCCCGTGGGCTATCTTCAAGTGGACGAAGAAAACCAGTTGCTCTGGTGCAACGAGGAAGCCACCCGACTGTTGCACATTAGCCCTGCCCTGGCTGGCCCCCTTCAGCAGCGACGGCTGTTGCTGGAGGTGGTTCGATCCTACGACCTGGATGCCCTGATCGACGAAGCCCGCGATCAGCAGCAGCCCTGTCAGCGGGAATGGATGCTGTACCAAATTTCCCCGGATCCCCTCCATCCCCAGGAAAAACCCACTTACCCACTGCGGGGCTATGCCCTGCCCCTGCGGGGTCGGGAGGTGGGGGTTTTCCTCGAAAATCGCCAGGAGGCGGAACTCTTGGTGCAGCAGCGGGATCGCTGGACCTCCGACGTGGCCCATGAACTCAAAACCCCGCTCACCTCGATTCGTCTGGTGGCGGAGACGCTTCAGCCGAGGGTGGATCCCAGCCTCAAGGTGTGGCTTGATCGGCTGATTAATGAAACCACTCGCCTCAGCAACCTGGTGGAGGATTTGCTGAACCTCAGCCGCTTGCAGGGCAGTCAGTTTCAAGGGTTAGCCCTCAAATCCGTCGATCTGCCGCAGATGATCCAAGCGGCTTGGCACGGCCTAGAACCCCTGGCCCAGGTCAAGGATCTGACCCTGGACTATGCTGGCCCCAGCACCTATTTGGCTTGCCTGGATGAACTTCTCTTTCACCGGGTGTTGCTCAACCTGATGGATAACGCCATCAAGCATAGTCCTAAGTCTGCGGCCCTCTATGTGCGCCTCGTGCCTCACCCCAATGCCCGCCCCAACACCCCCGCCGCCGCCACCGATCCACTCTTTGCCCTAGATGTGATTGATGGCGGCAATGGGTTTAGCCCTAAGGATCTCCCTCACATTTTTGATCGGTTCTACCGGGCGGATCCCTCCCGTAGCCGCAATGACTTAGCCGCCGCTGATTTGAACTTTGCCGACCGAGGTCAGGGGACGGGGCTCGGTCTGGCCATCGTTCAACAAATTGTGGAGGCCCACGGCGGCACCATTACGGCGAAGAACCATCCCGACTTGGGGGGAGCCTGGTTGCGCCTCACCTTTCCCAAACCCGAACGCCCCTGATCGTCCCGCCAGGAATCTCCCTGATGCTCTCCGATGCCCAGGGTAGGGGGGCATCGGGTTCGTTCATCCCAGGACGAGGGAGAAAGATGTCATCGGATCTTGCTAAACCGATGTGAAGGGACAAGAAACCGTGGATAATATTACCCCTGTAATGCAATAGCAGGGATTGACCATGGGTCGCGCAGAGAAAGTTGTTTTAGCCTATTCCGGTGGGGTGGATACCACCGTTTGCATCCCCTACCTGATGAACGAATGGGGCGTGAAGGAGGTCATCACCCTCGCCGCCGATTTGGGCCAAGGGGATGAATTAGAGCCCATTCGCCTCAAGGCTCTGACGGCAGGGGTGAAGGAATCTCTGGTGGCCGATCTCACCGAAGAATTCATCACCGACTACGCCTTCCCCGCCATCCAGGCTAACGCCCTCTACGAAAACCGCTACCCCCTCTCCACAGCCCTGGCCCGCCCCCTGATCGCCAAGGCCCTGGTGGAAGCGGCAGACCGCTACGGGGCCGATGCCGTGGCCCACGGCTGCACCGGCAAAGGCAACGACCAGGTGCGCTTTGATGTGGCCATTACCGCCCTCAACCCCAGCCTGAAGGTGCTCGCCCCCGCCCGCGAATGGGGCATGGGCCGGGAAGAAACCATTGCCTACGGCGAAAAAATGGGCCTCGCCTTCCCGGTGAAAAAATCCAGCCCCTACAGCATTGACCGCAACCTGCTGGGCCGCAGCATCGAAGCTGGCCCCCTGGAAGACCCCATGAACGAACCCCTGGAAGAGGTGTTCCTCATGACCCAGGCCATCGAAGCCACCCCCGACCAGCCGGAATACATCGAAATCGGCTTCACCAAGGGCATCCCCACCCACCTAAACGGGGCCACCCTTTCCCCGGTGGAACTGATCACCCAAATTAACGAGATTGCTGGTCGCCACGGCGTGGGCCGCATCGACATGGTGGAAAACCGCCTGGTGGGGATCAAGTCCCGCGAAATCTACGAAGCCCCGGCCCTGCTGGTGCTGATCGACGCCCACCGCGACCTGGAAAGCCTCACCCTCACCTCCGATGTCACCCAATACAAGCGCGGCATCGAAGAAACCTACAGCCGCCTGGTCTACAACGGCCTCTGGTATAGCCCCCTGAAGCTGGCCCTGGATGCCTTCATTCAGCAAACCCAGGAGCGCGTCACGGGCACCGTGCGGATGAAGCTGTTTAAGGGCAATGCCCGCGTGGTTGGTCGCAAGTCTGACCTGGCCCTCTACAGCGAATCCCTCGCCACCTACAGCTCCGACGACCAATTTGACCACAAAGCCGCCGAAGGCTTCATCTATGTGTGGGGGCTACCCACCCGCGTGTGGTCGGAAAAAGTGCGCGAAGGCTAGATCGCAGGTTCTCACCATCGTCAGGCGATCCGTTCGGGCTTCGACCAGCTCAGCCCGAACGGTATCTTCTCCACGGTTCCGTTCGTCTTGAGCTTGTCGTTCGCCAAGCGTCCCCCCATGGGGAAAAGGCGTGACGCTACTGGGCTTCGACCAGCTCAGCCCGAACGGTTCCCAGGACAAACACTCGGCCCTTTGCACAAATCAGCCCCCGATTTCTGAGAGAAATCGGGGGCTCGCGTTTGGGGGGCTCCCTAGGGTGTGGGCAGCAGGTCGTCGCTCCAGAGGCCCTTTTCTTCAAGCCAGGGGCGGCTGTAGATGCGGGACTGGTAGCGGGATCCGCCATCGCAGAGGACGGTGACGATGCGGTGGCCGGGGCCGAGGCGCTGGGCCAGTTGCACGGCGGCGGCGACGTTAATGCCGACGGAACCGCCCATGAATAGGCCGTCTTTGTACAGCAGTTGGTACAGCACCTTCAGGGCTTCGGGGTCGGTAATTTGCACGGCGTCGTCGATGGGCACGTTTTCCATGTTGGCGGTGATGCGGCTGTTGCCGATGCCCTCGGTGATGGAGTTGCCCTGGATGCTGACTTCCCCGGTTTTGATGAAGCTATAGAGGCCGCTGCCCATGGGGTCGGCCACGACGCATTGAAGGTTGGGGTTTTTCTCTTTCAAAAACAGGGCGGTTCCGGCGTAGGTGCCCCCGGTGCCCGTGGCGGCCACCCAGGCATCGACGGTGCCCTCGGTTTGCTGCCAAATTTCCGGGCCAGTGGTGGCGTAGTGGGCTTGGCGGTTGGCCAGGTTATCGAACTGGTTGGCCCAAATGGCGTTGTCCAGTTCTTCAGCCAAGCGACCGGAGAGTTTGACGTAGTTATTAGGGTCGCGGTAGGGCACGGCGGGCACGGTGCGCACTTCGGCCCCCAGGGTACGCAGCAGGTCAATTTTTTCCTGGGACTGGGTTTCGGGGATGACGATCAGGCAGCGGTAGCCCTTGGCGTTGCAGATGTGGGCGAGGCCGATGCCCGTGTTGCCTGCGGTGCCTTCCACCACGGTGCCGCCCGGTTTCAGCAGCCCCTTTTTCTCGGCGTCTTCAATAATATAGAGCGCCGCTCGATCCTTCACCGAACCGCCCGGGTTGAGAAATTCCGCTTTGCCCAAAATCTCGCAGCCCGTGGCCTCACTAACGCTGTTGAGGCGGATGAGCGGGGTGTTTCCAATCGTATCGACAAAGCCGCGTTTGATGTCCATTCCAGTGGTCGCCGTTGACAACAGAGCCCTACCCCAGCCCCTCGGTTCAGTCCTGAGATCGGCGGGGAGGTTGCCTTTTCATCCTACGGTGAAATGGACGGCTTCTCGGCTAGAATCAGGGTGCTTTTGCCCCTCTGTTCAGCCTTGCCCCGAGGAGTCTCCTGTTTCTATGACCCTGCCCGCTGCGCTCATTTTTGATGTGGATGGCACCCTGGCCGAAACCGAGCGCGATGGGCACCGCCTCGCCTTCAACCGGGCCTTCGCCGCCGCGGGACTGCCCTGGTGCTGGGATCCGGCCACCTATGCCGAGCTGCTGGCCGTGG
>JAYKHF010000175.1:0-4482 GCA_035285305.1 Leptolyngbya sp. | reverse complement strand
GCCAGGGTTTCGGGGGGAGTTTGGGCTAGGGCCGCCAGGGCCGGCTGGAACCGCTCCTGGTCAGCCCGTTCAAAGGCCCGGGGCAACCCCCATTCCCGCCCTAGCAGCCGCAGCAGCCCAGGCAGGTTAGCCAGGGTGGCCCCCAGGGGAGGGCGGCTAAACTTGGCCCCCCGGGTGAGGAACTCCAGACTCTCCGGCGGTAGGCCCATGCGCCGAAAGATCTGCCCCAGCAGGGTGGCGTTAAAGTAGGCATGGGCGTGGTGGAGGGTGGCGGTGGCGGCAAAGTCCAGACCCTGGGCCCGGTTGCCCAGCACCAGGGTGACAATCTCTCCCCAAACCCCACAGGTGAGGGGCCGATTAATCGACCAGGTGAGGGGGCGAATGGCGCCGGGAATCACCTCGGCGGCAATTTTGCGGGTCCAGATCGGCTGCAGGTTGGTAATCGGTCGACTCTGCAACAGCCACAGGGTTTCCCCATCAAAGCTCCACTCCAGGTCCTGGGGGATGCCCTGGTAACGGACCTCCAGGTGCCGGGCCAGGTAGGCCACCTGCTGTAACAGGTCGCTGGGCACCGTGCCCTGGCCCTCCACCGTCAGGCTGAGGGCGGCGGGTAGATGCCAGTCTCCGTCGGTGGCGAGCTCGGCGCTGGTGGGCAGGTCATTGGCCTGCACCAGCACCCGATATTGCTCTGGGGTGACCTGACCGGAAACCACCCGGTCTGCGCCCCCCGGCAGGGCCTCAATTAAGACCCCATCCCCCCAGCGGGCCACCGGGTCGCGGCTAAAGGCCACCCCGGAGAACTGGCCCCGCACCTGCTGCTGCACAATCACCGCCATGGCCCCCTCCCCCAGGTCGTGGTCCTGGCGGTACTGGAGGGCCTGGGGCTGGGTATAGGAGGCAAAGCACTGCAAAATCGCCTGGGTGAGGCGATCGCCATCGGTGATATCCAGGAAGGACTGGTAAACCCCGGCGGCGGAGAGGCGATCGCCATCCTCCCCGGGGGCGGAGGAGCGTACCACCACTGGCCGCTGGGGGGAGGGGTCGGTGATCGCCAGCAGGGGGGCCAGGTCATCGCCGGCCTCGATCACGTAGCCGGGGGGCACAGCATAGCCCCAGGCCCGCAGTTGGCCCAGGGTGGCCGCCTTCGCCCCATAGCGGGCCGGGTCCAGGGGGCGATCCAGACAGACCAGGCTGCGATCGCCCCGAAAGAAACGAAACATAGAACGGGACTCCAGTCGTCCTGCCGCCACTGGCAGGTCTAAATCGTCGGGTAGCTTGTGGTAAATCCAGGCAATTAAGCCACTCAGGCAGGCCACCGCCCCCACCCGGGCGGCATCTTGAGGATAGCGCAGGGCGGTGATCAGGGGTAGGAGCACCAGCACCAGCGATCGCCCCTGGCGACGCTGGCGAAACAGGGTAAACCCCAGGCCACTGATCAGCAGGGTGAGCAGGGCGGTGATCGGATCGTAGACCCCAAAGCCCCACACCACATTGGTGGTGCCGGCTCCCCGGGCAAACCAATAGCGCCCCATCACCAAACCGATCAGGGCGATCACCTCCCACACTGGCTCACTGGAGAAAAACTGGCGGGCCAAGAGGACCACCGTGATACCCTTGGCCGCCTCCAACAGCACCGACAGGGTGCCAGCCAGCTTGCCGCCGTGGTAAAAGGCGGCGCTGACCCCCACATTGGTGGTGCCCACCCGACTCAGCTTCACCCCCGAGACCGCCTGAGTGACCCAGCCGCTCAGGGGCAGCCCCCCCACTAGGGGAGCCAGGGTTAGCACCAACAGCGCCCCCAGCACCTGGGTCAGGCCCATGGCCATGGTCCATTGCCCCCTCAGGAAAGCCTGGGGTGAGGCCTAGCCCCCCGCCACCGCGGGGACAATGCTGACCTCATCGCCATCCTGCAGGGGGGTATTTTTACCGTCGAGGAAGCGGATATCCTCACTGTTGACGTAGAAGTTGATAAACCGCCGCAGCTCGCCCCCCTCGTCGCAAAGCCGAGCCTTAATGCCAGGACAGCTGCCATCCAGGGTTTCTAGCAGCTCGGCGATGGTGGTACCCTGCCCCTCCAGGGTGGCCTGGTTGTTGGTGAACTTTTGCAGGGGGGTAGGAATCAGAACTTTAATAGTCATGGTAACTGGGGAAAAGGGAAACAAAAATTAAACCAGAACAGATTGCCATTCCAGGCGATTGAGGGTGCGAGCCCGCTCTAGTGCCCGCTCGAAGCTGTCGAGTTTGGGCTCGATGGTGAGCGGTTCACCGATGGCGCCCTGCACCGCCTCCTGGGTTTTTAAACCGTTACCGGTGATGTAGGCGACAGTGCACTCCTCCGGATCGATTTGGCCAGCGGCGGCTAGCTTCTTGAGCACGGCGATGGTGGTGCCCCCGGCGGTTTCGGTGAAGATCCCTTCGGTTTCCGCTAGCAGGGTGATGCCCTCCACGATCTCTGCATCAGTGACCGACTCGATCGCACCGTTGGTCTTGCGGGCGATGTCGAGGGCATAGATGCCGTCGGCGGGGTTGCCAATGGCGATGGACTTGGCAATGGTGTGGGGCTTGACGGGGGAAACAAAGTCCCGTCCCTCCTTAAAGGCCTGGGCAATGGGGGAGCAGCCCTCCGCCTGGGCGCCGCTGAACCGCACCGCCCTGTCCTCCACCAGGCCCACCTTGATGAATTCCTGGAAACCCTTGTAAATTTTGGTAAATAGGGAGCCCGAGGCCAGGGGGGCGACGATGTGGTCGGGTAGGCGCCAGCCCAGTTGCTCCGCCACTTCAAAGCCGAGGGTTTTAGAGCCCTCAGAATAGTAGGGCCGCAGGTTGATGTTGACAAAGCCCCAGCCATAGGTGTTGGCCACCTCGGAGCAGAGTCGGTTGACCTGATCGTAGTTGCCGTGCACCGCCATCACCGTGGGGCCGTAGATCAGGGTGCCCAGCACCTTCCCAGACTCCAGGTCGGAGGGAATAAAGACGCAGCAATCCAGGCCGGCGTGGGCGGCGATCGCCGCCGTGGAGTTGGCCAGGTTGCCGGTGCTGGCGCAGGACACGGTGGTGAAGCCCAACTCGCGGGCACGGGTGAGCGCCACGGAGACCACCCGATCCTTGAAACTGAGGGTGGGCATGTTGACGGCATCGTTTTTAATGTAAAGCTCCTTCAGACCCAGGCGACGGGCGAGGCGGTTGGCCCGCACCAGGGGGGTCATCCCGGTGCCCACGTCGATCACGTTATCGGTGCTGACGGGCAGAAACTCTTTGTAGCGCCAAATCGACAGCGGGCCAGCCTGAATGCTGCTGCGAGACACCCGCTGGCGAATGGCATCGTAGTCGTAGGCCACTTCTAGGGGGCCAAAGCACACATCTTCGCAAACATGCTTAGCCGTCGCGTCATACATTTCGCCGCACTCGCGACACTTCAGCCCGGTGAAGGTGGGGGCAAGGGTTTGAGCGGACTCGGTGACAAGGCGTTCGAGGGACTGGGTCATGGGTGTGGGCCTGTAATTGCAACAACTTAAACGATGGAAACGACTGGGGAATGGCTTACTCACTCGTCCGTTGCGTTTCGTTGAGCGCACTGTAGCACGAGGGTCAAACGGTTACCAACCATACCCGATTAAAATAGTCGGGTATGGCTACAATGCTTATACCTAGGCTAATTCAGCGGTTTTTTATGGAGCCTTGGCGGGAATTTCGCCCGGGTTGGGGGCAAGAATTTCAAAAAAAGTTTCGGCGGGGCCAAAAAACCATGGCAACGGCCATAAAAAGTGATTTCCTATACAAACTTGCCCTCAGCAGTTAAGGTTAAGTGTTCTAAAGTCATGGAACGCTTGCATTGCCCAATGTCCCATGCTAGAAAGGCTGTCCATCCATTGAGGGCGCAGCATCGTCCGATGTCTAGGTGGACAAGGATTTGGAGAGTCCTGGATCCCAGGAATGGCTGAAGTTTCCGTGATGGCCCTAGCAAAACGTTATGGTAGTGACCCAAGATAAACCGCTTGCCAATGTCTTTCGCCAGCTTTCGGGCGGCGCTTTTCCTCCGGTTGTAGAGTCCTACGAGCGCGGTAAAACCATCTTTTTCCCTGGAGATCCGGCGGAGCGGGTGTACTTTCTGCTGAAGGGGGCCGTCAAGCTATCGCGGGTCTACGAAGCCGGAGAAGAAATTACCGTGGCCTTGCTGCGCGAAAACAGCGTGTTCGGCGTCCTCTCCCTGATTACGGGCAACCGTTCCGACCGCTTCTACCACTCCGTTGCCTTTACCCCGGTGGAGTTGCTATCGGTGCCCATCGAGCAGGTGGAGCAAGCCCTAGAGGACAACCCTGAACTGGCCATGGTGATGCTGCGGGGGCTGTCCTCCCGCATTCTGCAAACGGAGATGATGATCGAAACCCTGGCCCATCGGGATATGGGATCTCGCCTGGTCAGCTTTTTGCTGATTCTCTGTCGTGACTTTGGTGTGCCCAGCCAAGACGGCATCACCATCGA
>JAYKHF010000174.1:0-4608 GCA_035285305.1 Leptolyngbya sp. | reverse complement strand
TAACCCGTTGGGCGCAGGCGATGGCGCGTTCCTTGGCCTGTTCGACGGTGTCACCGAGGGCAAGGGCGACGCCGAGACGACGGTTTGGGGTGGCGGTGGGTTTACCAAAGAGGCGGATGGTGCTGGTGGGCACTTGCAGGGCGGCGTCTAAGCCTTCGTAGCGAGGGCTGTCGCTGAGGCCGGGGGAGAGGATTACTGCCGAGGCTCCGGGCTGGATCAGGGTAATCTCGCCGATGGGCAAGCCCAGGATGGCCCGAACATGCAACTCAAATTCTGACCGCTGCTGGCTGACCAGCGTGACCATGCCCGTGTCGTGGGGGCGGGGGCTGACTTCACTGAAGTAGACGGTTTGGGGTTGGTCGGGGGCTCCGGCGATGAATAGCTCTACCCCAAATAACCCCCAGCCGCCGAGGGCGTCGGTTACTTGGCGGGCCATGGCCTGACAGGTGGCTAGGGTGTCGGGGTGGAGGGGACAGGGTTGCCAGGATTCACGATAGTCGCCGGATTCTTGGCGGTGGCCGATGGGGGGACAGAAGTGGGTGCCGTCGCTGGCCCGCACCGTTAGCAGGGTAATTTCAGTCTCAAAGGGGACGAAACCCTCCACGATCACCCGGTCGCTTTTGCCCCGTCCGGCTTCGCGGGCATAGGCCCAGGCGGCGCGGATTTCGGATTCAGCGCGCACGGTGCTTTGGCCCTTGCCGGAGGAACTCATGATCGGCTTCACCACGCAGGGCAACCCCACCGCATCCACGGCGGCGAGGTACTCGGCTTCGGTGGCGGCAAAGCGGTAGGGGGAGGTCTTCAGGCCCAGTTCCTCGGCGGCAAGGCGGCGAATGCCCTCACGGTTCATGGTCAGTTGGGTGGCGCGGGCGGTGGGGATGACGCGCCAACCCTCGGCCTCTAGGGCCACCAGGGTGTCGGTGGCGATCGCCTCCACCTCCGGCACAATCAGGCTGGGTTGTTCCTGGGCAATCACCCGCCGCAGGGCGTCACCATCCAGCATATCGATGACATGACGGCGATGGGCCATGGCCATGGCGGGGGCATGGTCGTAGCGATCCACGGCAATCACCTCTAGGCCCAGGCGCACGGCCTCTAGGGCCACCTCTCGCCCCAATTCGCCCGACCCCAGCAACAGTAAACGCTGGGCAGATTCGGTCAGGGGAGTGCCAAGGGAAAGGGTCATGGGGGCCACGGTGGGGTAAAGGGTAAACAACGGGCAAAAACGGGGATCGGGCTGAGGCGGGGCTCAGAGCTATATTACGGGCTATGACGTGATCAGCCTGCGGAAATCTCGCTAGTATCAGGA
This sequence comes from Leptolyngbya sp., assembly GCA_035285305.1. GTDB lineage: Bacteria > Cyanobacteriota > Cyanobacteriia > Phormidesmidales > Phormidesmidaceae > Nodosilinea. Next base: position 3,299 of record JAYKHF010000174.1, on the reverse strand, counting down.
GGCCACCAAAGCTATCTTTAAAGCTATCTTTGGCCTTGCCTCGGCCCAAACCGGGCTCGGGTGGCAGAGAACAGGGAGCATCACCGCCTAGGGAGAGGTATCCCAGGATGGGTATCACAACGCCATCATCAGCCCTTGGAACACAGTGGAAATTCTCAAATAAATTGTGTACCATTCGTTAGCACTTTTGGGGCAGGGGCTTTTCCCAGGCTTCACAGGTCGCCCAAAGCCCTTGATCCACAAGGATAATAGGGAGTTGAGATCGGGGCTAGATAGCCCTGTGCCCTGGGTCGGCCCCAGGTTCACTTACCCACTTTGCGGATACTGCCGTGGATAGTTTAAAAGCTCTTTTTAATCGCCAGCCTCGGGGCGTGGGTATCGAACTGACCCCCGATAAAGTGACCTTGGTTCAGCTTAAGAAGCAGGGGAATAGCCTCAAGCTGGCTACCCTAGAATCAGTGGAATTGCCGGAGGGGGTCTATGAGGAAGGCCAAATTATTGATACAGCGGCGATGGCCGATGCCATCCAGGCCCTGCTGACCCAAAGCAAGGTCAAGGTGAAACGGGCAACAACGGCCATTCCTGGACGAGCCATTGCCAAGATTATTCCCGTCCCCTCGGAGCTAGACGACGAGGAATTGCGGGAGATGGTGCTCAACCAAGAAGCCAGTCTGTACCTGCCCTTTCCCCGGGAAGAGGCCGATGTGGACTACCAAAAGCTGGGCTACTTCGTCGATGACGACGGCATCGAGAAAGTGAAGGTGCTGCTGGTGGGGGTGCGCAAGGATCTGACCGATCCCTACATCGATGTGTTTTCCCAGGCGGGGCTGGCGCTGAATGTCCTAGAAACCTCCAGTTTTGCCCTGATCCGCACCATTCGCGAGCAACTGCGGCAGTTTACGCCCCAGGAAGCGGCGGCGGTGGTAGACATCGAGTTTGAAAGCACCGAAATTTCCATTGTGGTGGATGGGGTGCCCCATTTCTCCCGCACCGTCCCCACCGGGACGTTTCAAATTCAGAGCGCCCTTAGTCGGGCCATGAACCTGCCCCCCTCCCGCAATACGGAACTGCTCCAGGGCATGACCGTACCCATCCAAAGTATGGATACCGTGGGGGCGGTGCAGGCGGGCGGCGGCACCAACCCGGGCACCACCGCCATGCTGCGGGTATTGGGCGAGCTCTCCGATGAACTGCGCCGCTCCATCGATTTTTACCTCAACCAGGAGGAGGACATGGAGGTGGCCCAATTGTTGCTGGCGGGGCCGGGGGCTTCCATTGGCCAACTCGATGAGTTCTTAGCCCAGCGGTTGAGCATCCCCACCAGCCAGATTGACCCGATCTCAGCGCTGTCCCTGGAGTTGACCGAGGAGATTCCCGAAGGTCAGCGGGCCGGACTAGCGACGGTAATTGGGCTCGGCCTACGGGAGGTGATGTAGCCATGTATAGTCTCGATATTAATTTCCTTAAGGATCGTGAGATCCGTGTTTATGAGACCAAGGCAAGGGCCAAGGATGGCGGCGGCGGCGGTGATGCGGCGGATCGACGTCCGTTGATCTATGGCCTATTGGGGGCGCTGGTGCCCATTGGCTTGGCCGGGGTCTACTGGCTGGCGAGCCAAGGGCAACTGCGGCAACTTCAGGCCCGGAAGGTGGCCCTAGATCAGGAGTTGGCCCAGATTCAAGCGCAATTGACGGAACTGGGCGGTCTGCAAGGCCAAATTGACGCCGTGAAGACCGAAAATGGGGCCTTCGTCTCGGTTTTTAATACCATTGTGCCCTGGTCGGCCCTACTCGAAGATATCCGTGATCGCACCCCCACCCGCATCCAAATCACCACCATCAGCCAGGACGGCGGGGTGACGCCCGCCATTACCCCAGAGGCCACCCTGTCCACCGCTGGCGGCGTCACCATTGATGGGGTGGGTTGCTCCTTCGAGGACATTAACGACTTTGCCTTGGTGCTCCAGCGATCTCCCCTCTTGGAAGCGCCCTCGGTGGCCATCACCAAGGCCGAGCAGCAGCCTGAACCCCTGAATCCGCTGGTGGATGGCCGCTGCCCCGGCACCGAGGCCAATACGCCCACCTACCTGGTGGACTACTCCCTACGCGCCAACATTACCAGCACGCCCTCGGCCCAGTTGATCGATGAACTGGAGCGCCAGGGGGCGGTTGGTCTGGTAGCCCGGTTACGTGCCCTCAGAGAAACAGGAGTGATCGAGTAATGACGGCTGGAGATTTCATGGCCGCTGAAGACGGCCAAGAGTTTGACGTTGGCCCTGCCTATCCCACGGTGTTTGGGCTTCAGTTGACCCCTCCGGTGCAGGCCCTAGCGATTGTGCTGCTGGGGGTGGCAGCGTCCTTTGCCCTGTACAACTTCCTGGTGCGGCCCATCCGTCAGCAAATTACGACGGTTCAGGGCCAGGTCAACGAAGTTCAGGCCCAGGTGGATCAACAGCGGGCGAGTCTGCAGGATGTGGCCACGCTCCAAGCCCAGTTGGATGAAGCCATTCAGCAACGGGTGGAGGTCTACGGCCTGTTGGGCACCACCACCAGCCTCGATACGCTGTTGATTGACATTAACCAGCAAATTCAAAGCAGTAATGCCTCCATTGAGGAGTCCTTGCGGTCAGAACTCCTGCAATTTACCCCCACCGCCGTGACGCCCTGGGCGGCGGCTCCGCCGGAACTGATGGGCAAGCTGAACTCCCAGTCCGTGGAGATCAGTATGAAGGCATTGTTTTCCCAAACCCTCAATATTCTTCGCAATCTTGAGCGGCTGGAGCCTCTGATTGTGGTTCGTAATTTGAGTCAAGAACAGGGTGACGCGCCAGAGGAGGCGGTGCAAGGGCTATCCAGTCCGCTCAATACCACCTTCACCCTAGAGGTTTTGGTGCCCGCCATTGACCCCACTGTGCCGCCACCGCCGCCACCGCCGCCGGAGGCCGAAGCCGGAGCCGAGGGCGCACCGCCGCCGGAGGGTGGCTAACCCCAGGCCCATCGACCCTCGCTGCTAATGTCCATCGCCTATCATCCTGCCCCCCTGCCATCGCAACCGTGAATGAGGAGTGAACCGTGAATCCTTTAACCCGTCTGTCTCCCCTATTGATGAGTGGTGCTCTCCTAGCCCTGGCCACTGCACCGGCTACGGCGGCCACCAGCATCACCAATGTCCGCCTCAACCCCACCCACCAGGGCCTAGACCTGGTGCTAGACACCCAGGGCGGCAGCGGCGATGTGTTCACGGTTCACCAGGGCAACACCCTGCGGGCCGACCTCACCCGCACCCAGCTCAACCTGCCG
>JAYKHF010000173.1:0-5990 GCA_035285305.1 Leptolyngbya sp. | reverse complement strand
TGGTGTGAATCTGTGTTAAGCGTCCTGACCAGACCCTTGATACACAAAAGAGCCGATAGCGATAGCCACCGACTCTTTTAAAAGCGAAAACCCGAGAGGACCAGTCCCGAGTCGCGCAACAAAAGCTGATGCGCACATCGTAACACCGGCTCTCTCTCGGGGCAATACCCTTTGCTCTTTTTTTAGGAGAGAGAAGCCCCATGACCGCCTTCCTTGGCCGGGGCGAGGAGTCTCGTAAGACGCCTCACCATACCGAACCCCTCCCCGCTGACCCCACTGGCCAGCGGTTGTGCGAGATTTTTGGCCACTACCGCTGGCAGTTCATCCGGGCCGATGTGCCGGAGGATGCCACCGCTAAGCCGTCCTGGACGACGGTGACGGATTATCCGCTGCGGCCCCGCGCCCTGTGGGATCAATGGCAGGATGCGACTCAACTGATCGGCGTCCGGTTCACCCACGAGACCTACTACGCCCTGATCGACCTCGATGCCGGGGGAGGCTACTCCAGCGCCGAAGGGGTAGCCCAAATCCGGGCGGCCCTAGAAACCATCGGCATCACCCGCACCCTGTTGATCCGCTCAAGCTGGCGCAATGGGCTGCATTTGTATATCCCCTTACCGGAACTGGTCAACACCTTTAACCTCGCCGTGGCGCTGAAAGAGTGCCTGAAAGCCCAGGGGTTTCAGATCAAAGCCGGACAGCTCGAAACCTTCCCCAACGTCAAAGCCTACGGCGTGACCACCTTCACCGAATACAACGCCCATCGTCTGCCCCTGCAACCGGGTAGCGGGTCTTGCCTGCTGGATGATGCCCTCAACCCTCAATCGGGCAACCTGGCCCGGTTCTTCTGGCTGTGGGATGGTGCCGCAGCCCAGCAAGACCTAGACGCCCTGCGCCACGCCCTGAAAATTGGCCGTGACAACCACCGAAAACGACCCAAACGCCGCAGTCATCCCGTGGATACCTGGCGACAGGACCTGGACGTAGAAATCACCGAAGGCTGGACCGCCCACGGCCAGACCAACCACCTACTGAAGACCATCGCCTGCTATGGCAGGGTCTTTGAAGGGCTGGAAGGGCAAGCCCTAATCGACTACACCCAGCGCATCGCGATCAACAGTCCGGGCTACGAGCAATACTGCCGCCACCAGCACGAAATCGAGGGCAAAGTCACCGCCTGGGCCAAAGCCGTCGAAGGTTACTACTGGCCCCTGGGCACCACCCCCAGCCGCGAGAGTAGCGTCCCCAAGAACAACCTAGTGCCCTTCAACCAACGCCAGTCCGAAGAGGCCCAGCACCGCATCTGCAGTGCCTACCGCGAGCTAGAGCAATCGGGCACCCTTCCCGACCAAATTACGGCCCGTGCCAAGGTCATCGCCCAGACCGCCCACGTTAGTCAGCAGACCCTCTACAAGCACCTGAGCCTTTGGCACCCCTATCACCAACAGGGTGTAATTGACGCTGATGCAATCCTTTCCGGCGATGACGATGCCATTTTAGCAGCACCCTGCCAAGCGCCAGAACCACTAGAGAATAAGGGATTACACCCTTTAGCTCACACTATGAAGGGTGGGTCTCCCCCGCAGGGTGAGGTAGGGTCGGATCCAAATTCGTTTACTCCGGAAAGGGGGGTGCGGGGGGATGAACCTGGTTTTCCACAGCCCCCTGACCCGGAACATCTAGCGTTTTTAGAGGATGTAGCGACGACTTGCCATCGGCAGGCGGAACGATTGGGCTGGACAGCGGTGCAGATGGGGCAGTTCATTGCCGACCAGTTTGAGGGCAAGCGCCGCTGGCAGTTAAGCGATGATGAGTTAATGACGTTGATGTACCGCCTACAGGCCTTGGAGAGTGACTGATCCATGCCGAGGATTCGCGCCCGATATCCAAAGGATTGGGAGGTAATTGAATTGGCTTGTAGATCCTCGGGCAGCCGAGCAACTATTCTCCATGACCTCAACCAGCAAAGGCTATGCGTTTGAACCGGAGGCTATCGCTGAGTTGATCTCCTATCTCACGCAGCATGTGAATCGATTTGGCGTCTATCACCTGGATCTCCAACGACTGCCACAGGCGATCCACGATGACGTCCCAATTTCAATAAAACGTCCTCACGATCCTCAGGAATAGGCCGTTTTCAGCCTCTGAAACTACCTAACTATAAGGCTTTCAGGAGATGCGGCCCATTTTTACATGAATCGGTGCTATACCCCAATCCTATCCCTAGCCTTGGATATTCAGCCCTGAAGGTCATAAAAGCAAATCTGTAATCCGATTCAGGACAAAAAGAGTTGCTTATTCCAATTCCATGTGTCAGGATAGTGAGCGTGGAAAGATATGTGGCTGTAATTGACTTACAGATGGCAGTCCTTTCATAAAAGAGGAGCCGATGCTTAGGCGGCTCCTGATCGCATTAATGTATTTCGAGGATAACACCTATGACTAGCCAGATTCTTGTTCGCTGCAACTTTGAGGATGATGCCCCTCGGAGTGATTTTGAGGCTTACCCTCGCCGAAGCGAGCCTTATATTCATCCGAGTTGGTTGGCCAAGTACTTGTCGGGAGATCGCCAATGCCTCTACGCCATGTATGGGCAGGCGAACTATAAGTTGCCCAAGCCCGACAGCGACTTTGACCTGGAAGGGTACAAGTTGCAGCACCAAGAGGCTTTGGATGCCTATGCGGTTCAGCTACGGCAGGAAGGTTATACGGTTCACACCGAAGATGTGAACGCTTTTAAGCTGACCTCTCGCATTGGCGCAGTGATTTCGGGACAGCCCGACATTATTGCCATTCGGGACGACGAGGTTTTGGTCGTGGATATCAAAACGGGGCGCAAAGCTTCTAAAGATATCGCTCAGGTCAAGGTCTATATGGCCATGATTCCAGCCGTGAAGGTACACGGGATCACGGCGGTACCTGTGGGGCGACTGGTCTACAACGACGAGGAGTTCGACATTGAGCCGGAAAATGTAACGACGGAGTTCAAGGCCCGTGTTGCTACGTTGATCCATCCGGTGGGTGAGGCTGAGCCACCAGCCCCGGTACCCAGTGCCGGGGAATGCCGCTTCTGTCCGGCTGCTTTGGTGTGTTCTCACAAGGTGGGCGAAGTCGCTGAGGGTGAAGCTGACTGGATTTAAGGTCGGTTGTTCTGCTACTGGTGGGGGCGATCGCCCTCGCCGGGGGCCTTTTTGGAGTCAGGGAGTCGGCTGATTATGACAGCCACAGTGAAGTTAGGTGAAATTGCCAATATCCGCTATGGGATAACCATGCGGGGAGCGGTCAAACCTTTGTCAGAAAAGGAATTGCAAAAGGTCAAGAATCCGATTGGCCTGGTGCAGATGAGGGATTTGACAGAGTACAACGAGCTCGATTCTGAAGATGTTTACTACATCCAGGATGACGAATTAAATCCCAACCATTTGCTGAAGTCAGGAGACATTTTGTTTCGATCACGGGGTGTAACGAATACTGCCGTTCACTTGGGCAACATTCCAGAGAACTTTGTCGCTTCGTCGCCACTGACGGTGATTCGGGTGAAGTCTACCAAAGCTGATCCAGCCTATGTTGCCTGGTACATCAACCACACGGAAGGACAGCGACAGATCAAGCGGTTTGCCATGGGCACAAGTTTGTTGAGTATCAGCATTGCCGATTTACGGCAGATGAAAGTGCATCTGCCCCCCTTAGAAACCCAGCGGCAGATCGTTGAACTTGTGGCCCTGGCGCAGCAAGAACAAGTATTAATGGCTCGAATGGCGGAGAAGCGATCGCAATATCTCCGTGCCGTCTTGGGCAACTGCATTCAGAATTAAGAAGAGAGTAGGAACGATGACCACCACTACAGATCCGATTGTCGAGAAAAAAGTGAAGCAGGAAGAGATCCAGGGGGTGCTCTGGGCGGCCTGCGACACGTTTCGCGGCGTGGTTGACCCGTCGGAGTACAAGAACTACATCCTAGTGATGCTGTTTTTGAAATACATCAGCGACATCTGGCGAGACAAGTACGAGCAGTATTCCAAGGAATATGAGGGAGATGATCGCCGCATTCAGCGCCGGATGGAGCGGGAGCGATTCATTTTGCCGGAGGGGGCCAGCTTCTACGACCTGCACGAGCAGCGCAACGCCGACAACATTGGCGAACTGATCAACGAAGTGCTGGAGAAGATTGAGGAACATCCCCAGAACAAAGCCAAGCTAGACGGGGTATTTCGCAACATCGACTTTAACTCGGAAGCCAACCTGGGCAAAACCAAGGATCGTAACCGCCGTCTGAAGAACTTGCTGGAAGACTTCAATAAGCCCAAGATGGATCTGCGTCCGTCGCGGGTGGATGAGGACATTATCGGCAATGCCTATATCTATTTAATTGAGCGCTTTGCCTCTGGGGCGGGCAAGAAGGCCGGGGAGTTCTTTACGCCAGCGGGCGTCTCGAAGCTGGTGGCGAAGCTAGCCCAGGCAAAACCGGGCGATCGCATTTGTGATCCGGCCTGTGGGTCGGGGTCGCTGCTGATTTACGTCGCCAATGAAATCGAGGGGGACAACTATTCGCTCTATGGTCAGGAGGTAAACGGCAGCACCTGGGCGCTGGCCCGCATGAACATGTTTCTGCATGGCAAAGATGGGGCCAAGATTGAGTGGAGCGACACCCTCAACTCGCCCGCCCTGGTAGAGCTAGACAACCTGATGCAGTTCAACGTGGTGGTGGCCAATCCGCCGTTTTCGTTGGATAAGTGGGGGGCCGAAGATGCTGCCGAGGATCGCTACAACCGTTTTTGGCGCGGGGTACCTCCCAAAACGAAGGGCGATTTTGCCTTTATCACCCACATGATTGAGACGGCCTTACCCCGTGAGGGGCGCGTGGCGGTGATTGTGCCCCATGGTGTGCTGTTTCGCGGATCGAGTGAGGGCCTCATTCGTCGCAGCCTGATCGAAGAAAACATTCTGGATGCGGTGATTGGGTTGCCGCCGAACCTGTTCCCCAGTACGTCAATTCCGGTGGCGATTTTGGTGTTTGACCGCAGCCGAGAAGGGGGCGGTGCCCATGCCGATCGCAAAGATGTGATGTTTATCGATGCCAGCCGGGAGTTCCAGAGCGGCAAAAACCAGAACACCCTGCTGGATGAGCACATTACCAAAATCGTGGACACCTACCAGGCGCGGCAGGACGTGGACAAGTACGCCCACGCGGCCCCCATTGAGGAAATTGAAGAAAACGACTACAACCTCAATATTCCGCGTTATGTGGATACCTTTGAAGAGGAGGAAGCGATCGACATTGCCGAAGTGCAACGGGAGATCGAAGGCTTGGAAAGCCAACTGACGGAGGTGCGCGGCAAAATGGCGGGCTACCTAAAGCAGTTGGGGGTTGAGGTCGGCACAGGAGGAACCCCATGAAGACCCTCATCCCCCAACCCCTTCTCCCAGAACAGGAGAAGGGGGATCAGAAGAACTCATCCGGCTTCCCCCTCGCCCATTTTTGGGAGAGGGGGACTGAGGGGGTGAGGGCCACAGTCGCGCTAGGAGGTCACAGATGATTGCTCAACTGAACCGCACCTATAGCCCTGAGGAGTATCTAGCACTCGAAGCTCAGGCGGAGTTTCGCAGTGAATATCGCAACGGGGAGATTATGCCAGTTGGCGGGGGAACTAACCACAATGAGATTGTGACGAACCTCTGTGTGGCGCTGAAGCCGCCGCTGCGGGCGAAGGGCTATCGGCTGTTTACGGAAAATGTGCGGGTGTGGATTGAGCGTTATCGGATCTACACTTATCCGGATGTGATGGTAATTCCGGGGGAGCCGGTGTATCACGGCACGGGCACCAGCACGGTGACGAACCCTAGCCTGATTGTGGAGGTGGCGTCGAAATCGACGAAGAACTACGACCAGGGCGACAAGTTTGACTACTATCGCTCGCTCCCCAGCTTTCAGGAATACATTTTGGTGGAACAGTACCGCTGGCGGGTGTTGCAGCACTTGCGGCAGGAGA